>PMBS01000142.1:0-152 GCA_003153015.1 Myxococcales bacterium | reverse complement strand
GCGCCCATGGATTTCAGTTCGGCGGTCTTGTTGGCTTGACCGGTGATGGCCCAGGTCTCCAGGCCCACCGCGCGCGAAAATTGCAGCGCCAAATGCCCCAGGCCACCGAGTCCGAGCACAGCCACACGTTCGCCCGGTTTGGGATCCGCATT
>PMBS01000154.1 GCA_003153015.1 Myxococcales bacterium | reverse complement strand
TCTCGGCGGTTTCGCTCTGGCGGGAGTCGCGTCGGCGCGGGGCCATCACGATCTTTGTGCTGCGCTTTTTCGCCGTGGGGAGCTGCCTCGTGGTCGCCCTGCAGCCCAGCGTGGAGTTGGGNNCAACCATGTCGCCGTGCTGGTGGACGTTTCGCGCTCGATGAGCGTGGCGCCACCTGACCACGGGCCTTCGCGCGCCCAGCGCGCCGCCCAGATCGTGGCCCAGGCCGCGCCCCGGTTTTCCGAATGGGAACGCGCCGGCCACCGGGTCGAGATCTATTCCTTTGGTGAGGCGTTGGCCACCGCCACGCTTGAGTCCTTGCGTGCAACCCCGCAGGGCGAAGCCACCCGCATGGGCGAAGCCCTGTCCGAGCTGCGCGGGCGCCTGGCCGGCCGCGACGTGGGAGCCGTCATCCTGATCTCCGACGGTATCGACACCGGGCGCATCGCACGCGGGCCGCTCGACGGCGAGACCCGCCGGACACTGGAAGGGTTGGCCGCGCCCGTGCACACGGTGTTGGTCGGGGAGCGCGAGCTGCGCGACCTGTCGGTGGCGGCGGTGTTGACCGACGACTTCGCCTTTGTGCGCACGCCAATCAAACTGGAAGCGGTCTTGCGACACAAGGGCTACAGCGATCGCCAGGTCGAAGTCACCCTGGCGCGCGAGGGCCGTTTACTCGATGCCAAGGCGGTGCTTCTGCGCGGCGAATCCGGTCAGGAGAAGGTCAGCTTCGACTACACCCCGATGGAACCGGGCAACTTCGTCTTCGAGATCAAGACGCCGGTGCTGGCGGGCGAGGCGCTGGAGAGCAACAACAGCCAGGTGTTCACCATGAAGGTGATTCGCGACCGCGTGCGCGTCTTGCACGTGTGCGGCCGGCCGTCGTGGGACGAGCGATTCTTGCGTTCCATCCTGCGCCTGGACCCCAACGTGGACCTGGTGTCGTTCTTCATCTTGCGTACTGACAACGACGAGCTGCCTCTCGGCGCCAACGAGATGTCGCTCATCCCGTTCCCCTATCAGGAGATCTTCGACGAGCAACTGCGCTCGTTCGATCTGCTGATCTTCCACAACTTCAACTACAAGCCCTATTGGGTCGAGCCCTATCTGCCTGGGGTGCGCGACTACGTTCAGTCCGGTGGCGCCCTGGCCATGATTGGCGGCGATCTGTCGTTTGCCAGCGGCCAATACGGCGAGAGCGCCTTGCGCGACGTGCTGCCGGTGGACGTAGCCGGCATCCCCAGCGAGGGACCGCGCGCGTTCTCCACCGACAGTTTCAAGCCTCGGTTGACCGCTGCCGGACGCAACCACCCGGTGACCTCGCTTAGCCTGGACCCGAAAGCCAACGAGGCACGCTGGGCCGCGCTGCCTTCACTCCAAGGGATCAATCGAGTGGCGCGACTGCAGCCCGGCGGCACAGCGCTGCTGGTGCATCCCAGCCAGACCGCGGTTGATGGCAAGCCGGCGCCCGTGCTGGCAGTAAACAACGTGGGCAAGGGCCGCACCTTGGCTCTGCTGACCGACAGCGCATGGAACTGGGGCTTTGCTGCGGCCGACGACGGACGTGGGCGAAGCGCGCGGGGAGAGGAGGCGTCCAGTGCGAAGCCGGCGGGCGACGACGGACGCGCCCTGCAACGCTTCTGGGAAGGCGCCATTCGCTGGTTGGTGCGCGATCCCGCGCTGACCTTGTTGCACATCGATCTTGATCGCACTGAGTATCGACGCGGCCAGACCGTAGCAGCACGTGTGCGCACTTTGCACGCCGACTACACCCCCGCGGGCCGCACAGCAGTCACGCTAGACTTGCTCCCTGCCGAAGACACGAGCGGCAGCGCCGGGGTTGCTGCCAAAGCTCTGCGCACCTTGACTGTGACCACAGGGGACGACGGCGAGGCCCATGCGGAATTGGCCGGTCTGGCCGCAGGCGCCTATCGTTTGCTCGGTCGCGCGACCCTTGACGGCCGCGCGGTCGAAGAGCAGGCGACTTTCGTACTGCGCCCCGAGGGACGCGAGCTGGACGAGGTGGTGAGCCGCGACGAGGTACTGCGCCAGATCGCCGCGGTCACCGGTGGCGAATTTCACGCCGGCACGCTGGGCACGCCGACCATACGGCCCGCGCGCCAAGTACGCGTGGGCAACCTGCGCACGGTTGCGATTTGGTCGCACCCGCTTCTCTTGCTTCTGGCGGTGGGCTTGCTTGCCGGCGAGTGGCTGCTGCGCCGCCGCGCCGGACATGGGTAGGCGACACGGCCTGCGGAACCGACAGGCACCTGAAGTGAACTCGTTGCCCATAACCCTTGAAGGTGGAGGCAACGGAACGCGCACAAGCGGTATCAGCGGGCTCGGCCTATCCGCGGGAGGGTTCCTGCGTCTCACCGTGAATCTGGCGCTTCTGGTTGCGCCGACCGGCAAAGCTCCAAAGCTGCACGGTGCGGAGCATTGACGATGGAAGCTGCGCTTGCTGCATGTAGATTGTGGTGAATTCCTGACACCGTCCTTGCCGCAAGCTCGGTTTCGCGCGACGATCGCGCGATCGTCCACCTGGCACCGACTTTGCTCGTCCAAGACCAGACTCGATAATGCCTATCCACACGCTGCCCTTTGGGGTCGGTGAGCTACCTAGCTGGGCTCTGTTCGGGCATTTGCCGTGCTTGGCGCTGGTCGTGCTGCTGTACTGGGCAGGACGGCGGCGCGGGTGGGCCTGGCGACCCGCCCTGCTGGCCACCGCCGCCTTGGCTGCTGGGCTGTCGCTCGGCGCAACCCTCTTGCCGAGTGTGCTCGGCGCGCTCGCAGGTGGGATCGCAGTTTGGTTGCTCGCCCAGCGCGTGCTCGGCTTGCGTCGGCCACCGTTGGTTGCGCTGGCGCTCGGTACCGCGGCCACCATCGCAGTGGGGCGCTGGGGTTGCCTGCTCAACGATTGCTGCTTTGGAAGACCGACTGCCTTGCCCTGGGCCATCCAGTATGGCCAGGGCAGTGCGACCTGGCTCCTGCACCGCTCGCTGGGGTGGATTGCGCCGAACGCGGCGCATGCGCTCGCTGTCCATCCCTATCCTCTCTACGAAAGCCTGGGCCTGTTGCTCTGGCTGCCGATTGGTCTTCTGCTTGCACGTCGTCTGCGCTCCGAGGGCGCGTTGTTGGCCTTTACCGCGGCCTACGACTTGATCCTACGCAGCCTGATTGATGGCACGCGCGCCATGGTCAATGTGTGGTGGGCCCTGCTTGGGTCATGGTTGGGGCTGAATCTTTTTCAGTGGGCCTTGCTCGCGGCCTCCCTGGCGGGGCTGGTCGGTGCTCTGGTGCTGGAAAGGCACGCACGCAAGGTTGCGGTGCCTTCTGGGGCGACAGAGGGTGAAGCAACCCCGGCAGCCTCGTGGGGTGTCTACCTCGGCCTATGGGCGCTCGGTTGGATCGGCGACGCTGGACAAACCGCCTTCTTGCACCGGGCCCTGCTCGGCGCGCTCGCGATTTCGGCGCTGACCCTGCGCTTCCCAGCTTGGCTTGTGCGCCCGCGCCTGCGCGCGTGGGCCGCGCCTGCGCTGGCGGCAGCCTTGCTGGTGCCACTGGGCCTTCGTATCGAAAGAGCGGCCAAGGCCAACAGTGACGACCCCGTCGGGCAACCGGACTTTCGCCTGATCTTGTCGACCGCGCACGATGCGGAGCCACGTACGCGTGGCTGGATCTACGAGATCGACCGGAGACATGGCGTGATCGTGCGCGTGGGCAGCGCGCAGGAACCGGCCTCGGCGGTCGACGATCGGCGCCGAGCGCTGGGGGTTCCACCTGACGAGCCCAAGCCTTCGCAGTCAAGATCCAGCCGCACTTGGCTTGCTGGGGGCGTCGCGGGCGGAGCGGTCAACTACCGTGTGCAGCAATCGTGCAGCGGCGACTACACCCTGTACGATCGCAAGGGCGGCGGCCTATGGCTGCAAGCCGAGCGCGAGATCCCCGCGACCGAGGCCAGCGTGTGGTGGCTCGGCGGCCGCCTCGGCACGATGTACGAATCGCAGACCAAGACCCTTCATTCGGAGACGTCGGGGGACACCCGGAACGCGCTGAGTCTGCAAGCGGGCTTCGTGCAGGGCTGGGCGGAATGGGAGCATCCCAACTTGGCTTTTGGCCTGGGCGGGATGGTCGGCGAGCAAGGCTGGGCATCGCAGGGTGGTCCCTGGACGGTCAACATGGTCGCGTATCCTTCTGTGCACTTTCGCGGGGGATTCTCGTTTCTCAGCCTGGATGCCGGCTACTTGGACCGACAGTCCTTTGCGGGCTATCCGGCCGGCCACCTGGGGGCGTCCATCGCCTGCTCGCGACAGGGCATTCACATCTATCACCCGGACGATACGCAGCTCCGCTTGTTTCTGGGTGGCGTGACCTTCCCGGGTGCCGATTTGCACCTCGGCCACTTGATGCCGGGCGGGGCTCTCGAGATCTTCGTGACCCCTGGGCTGGTTTTGGGCGCGACCGCCGGCTTCGGTGATGGCTTGGGCTTTGCGGGCTTGCATGTACGATCGGTGCTGGGGCGGTGAACCCCCACCAAGTGCACATCTGCTCAGTTCCCAACCAACAGCACGGCAGCGAAATCTGCGCGTTCGCCTACTCGTAGACGAAGCAATAGCCGGCCTGACAGAAGCCGTACGTCACCACATCAGTTCGGAGATACTGACACTGGGTACCGTCCGACTCCACGCCCGCGGGGGTTCGGCATGCGCAGGAAGGGGAATCCTTGCCCTCGCAGCTCCGACAGAAGAGCGTCCCGGCCGGGTAGCATACTTGATCGAGGTCACATTTCGAGGCCCCGCTTGCGCATGCCTGGCTGCAGGGCGGGAGCACCAGCACCGTCGGCAGAGGATCAGGGATCATGGGGTGGTTGCAGCGAAGCACCGGGCGCAGGCGAAAGACAGCGCCTGGGCTCGCCCGCAAATACCGATCGGCAACGTTCAAAGCGGGCGTGTCCGTGGTCACGCCCGCGATGGGCTCGGTCAATTGAAACCCGACATGGTCGGCACAGGTAATACAGTCCGACGGCACGGGAATCTCGTAGGCGTCGAGGACCAGGGCCGTGGTCGCCACCAAGTCGGGAGTGATCTGCACGCCGTAGTAGGAGTCACTGCAGTACTCGTTCACCCATCGGGGGGCGGCAGCGAATGGGACATCGGCGAGTGACGCGATCTCGACTTGCGATGCGCAGGCAAGAGCGGAATCCATCACGTCGATGACCTGAGATCCGTCGGACGCGGATCTATCCTGCGAAGAGGCATCGGTCGGGGCGGAGATCGCAGCATCGGTTCTTGCCGCAGCGTCGGGACGAGAGGCGGCAGGGGGGTGCTGCAAGGCGGTGCGTCCACAGTTCACAGTCCCCAGACCCACCAGGACAAGGGTCCAGCCAAGGCGAACAGGTTTGGTCATGCCAGGGTCTCGCTGCTCCTCAATCATACCGGCGTCAGGGAGACCATCCAAGTGGACAAGGTGACCTCCGGCGAGGGCGCGATGGGGTAGACTGCGTCCTTCCGGCCGGCCTTGCAGGACGCTCGGCCGGTTGCCTACGCTCCACTCGGAAGGAGATCGCATGCAGTACCAGCCGCCCACCGGAAATCTGCCCCCACCGAGACTACCCCAGCCCAATGTGCCCGCGTCGTATCCGCCGGCTAGTTTTCGCCCGCCGTCGCGGATGCCCTGGGTGCTCACCGTGGCGGTGGCGGGCGTCGCCGGGTACGGCGCCTACTGGGGCTACGGTGAGCGTGCCCGGTTGACGGCCAAGGCCGAGGGGGCCCGCAGCGCGATCCGCGCGGCCGTGGCCGCAGGTCAATCCCTGGAGGGCCAGCTCTCGGCGCTGCGAGACGACAAGGACGCCCTGGAGGCCGACAAGGCGGCCCTGGTTGCAGCGCGGGACAGTCTCGCCAAGAGCGTCGAGGAAAAGTCGAGCGAGCTCCGCGCGCTGAAGGGCACGACCGACAAGCTGAGAGAGAAGATGAAGGACGAGATCGCCAAGGGCGACATCCAGCTAACCGAGAGCGGGGGCAAGCTGCGAGTCGGCTTGGTGGACAAGATCCTGTTCGACTCGGGAGAGGCATCGATCTCGAAACGCGGGGAAGGCGTGCTGGCGCGCGTGGGCGCGGTGCTGGCCAGCATCGAGGACCGGCAGATCCAGGTTTCCGGGCACACCGACAACGCGCCCATCTCCGACAAGCTGAAGCAACAGTACCCCACCAACTGGGAGCTGTCGGTGGCGCGCGCAACCAACGTCGTGCGCTTTCTGCAGGAGAAGACCTCGGTGCCGGGAGATCATTTGCTGGCCAGCGGCTACGGCGAGTATCAGCCTATCGCCAGCAACCGGACTGCCGCTGGGCGCGCGAAGAACCGTCGCATCGAACTGCTCCTGACGCCATCGCTGGCGCCCAAGCGGATCTCGCAGGCCGCGCTCAAGGATCGGCATGAATCGAAAAAGAAAGACGCCGCCAAACACGGCAAGCACGACCGGTAAAGACCATGCAGTCACTCGCCCTTCCTCTCGCCGCACTCTCGCTTGCCGCTGCCCCGTCTGCGCCCGGGGGTCAGCCGGCTTCCAAGGAGATCGATCGCAGCCACATCGACGAAAAATACAAATGGAAATTGGGGGACCTTTTTGCCTCGGACCAGGCTTGGGCCAAGGCCAAGGCAGCTTTCGGCAAGAAGCTGGCCGGTTTCGAGCGGCACAAGGGGCATTTGGGCGAAGGGCCCAAGGCGCTGGCCGATGCGCTGTCCGAGCTAGGGGCGCTGCAGAACGATCTGCAGCGGATCACGGTCTATGCCCATGCGCGCAGCGACGAGAACACCCGGCTGTCCAAGCCGCGCGCTATGCGCGCCGAGGCCGATTCGCTCTCTGTCCAACTTGACACGGTTACCGCCTGGCTGCGCCCCGAGCTTCTCACCCTGCCCGAGGCAACCATCCGTACAGCACTGGCCCAGGACAAGCGGCTGCGCGACTGGGACTTCTATTTGCGGGACGTGTTGCGCTGGAAGCCGCACACCCTAGCAGCCGAGGAAGAACGCATCGTCGCCATGGCCGGCGAGCTGAGTATCGCGCCCAGCACCGTATATGGCGTGCTCAAGGACGCCGACCTGCCCTACCCCACAGTCAAGCTCTCGACCGGAGAGGAGGTCCGGCTGGATCCGGCTGGCTACGCGCGCACCCGCACCTCGCGCAACCGAGTCGACCGGGTCAAGGTTTTCCAGGCATTCTTCGGCGCCCTGAAAACCTTTGAACGGACCACCGGCGCGACCCTGTCCGCACAACTGAAGGCCCACATCTTCGATCGCGAGGTGCACCACTTCACTTCGACCCTGGAGGCGGCGCTTTTCCACGACAACATCCCGGTGGGCATCTACCGGCAGTTGGTCAAGGACGTCAACGCCAACCTGCCGACGCTGCACCGCTATCTGAAGCTGCGGCAGCGCATGCTCGGCCTGCCGGAGCTGGGCTACGAGGATCTGTATGCACCGCTGGTCAGTGAGGTCGAGCGCCACTATTCGGCGGAGGATGCGGTGGCCATGACCTTGGCCGCGGTGGCGCCACTGGGGCGGGAGTATGGCAAGAAGCTGGCGCACGGCCTGCGGGCCGGGTGGACCGATTTTCTGCCCAGCACAGGCAAACGCGCGGGCGCGTACTCGACCGGGGTGTACGGCGTGCATCCCTACCAGCTACTCAACTTCAATGGCCAGTGGGACGACGTCTCTACCCTGGCGCATGAGGCGGGGCATTCGATGCACACCCTGCTGGCCGAGGAGAGCCAGCCGTTCCCCACCTCGGGCTACGCCACGTTTGTCGCGGAAATCGCCTCGACCATGAACGAGAACTTGCTGGTTCATCAGGCGCTTCACCAGGCCCGCAATGACCAGGAACGGCTGGCCTTGCTCGGCGAGCGCCTGGAAAGCCTGCGCACCACTCTGTTCAGACAGACCATGTTCGCCGAATTTGAGCTGGCGATCCACGAACGCGCCGAAAAGGGCGAGGCCCTGACCGGGGAGGCACTCACCACCGCCTACCTGGAACTGGTCCGTCGCTACTACGGGCACGACCAGGGGATCTGCAGGGTTGCCGAGCTGTACGGGGACGAATGGAGTTTTGTCCCGCACTTCTACTACGACTTCTACGTGTACCAGTACGCAACCAGCCTGATCGCCTCGACCGCGCTCAGCAAGGCCATCCTCGAGGAGGAGGCCCGCGGCGACACCACGGCCCGCGACCGCTATCTGGCCTTGCTGTCAGCGGGCGGCTCGGACTTCCCGGGCAATCTGCTCCACCGGGCCGGCGTGGACCTGACGACCTCGGCGCCTTTCCTGGCAGCTATGCAGGAAATGAACGCGGTCATGACTGAAATCGAGTCCATCCTGTCGCCTGCCAAGTAGCTGCGATTTTCTGCGCGGCCTACCCCAACTGCATCAGATCCGCCTTCGCGTGTCGGCCGACAAGGCCCTTCGGGCACTCGGACCTACCCACCCCGCCGCCTGCCGCCGCGGCTTCGCCGCGCCTTCGCCGGAGCGTATGGCGAAGCCGCGCCGAGAACCGCACCGGAGCATACTTGGGTATGTGAGGAGCGGAAGCGCAGGCCTGGCAAGCCAGACGCCCGTATCGTCGGCCGTCGGCGAATCGAAGAAGTGATGCAGCCGTTCACTCGAGCTGCAAGCCGCACCCCGTGCAAGCGCCGTCTTGCAAAGGCGCAGCTGTGCCGCATGCCGGGCACGGAGGATCCTCGCATTCCGCGGCCGGGACGGTCTGGCTGGGCAGGGTGCCTTCCTGATCGAGCAGGCTCTGCCAACGCGCGTGCATGATAGCCATGACCTTGGGCAGATCCTCTGGCTTCACGCACAGGTCGATGCGCACGGCGCAGGCGTGGCCATGTCCCTGACAGGAATCCTGGCGATCCAGAATGGCCGGAATGCCCGCTGCGAGACACACGTCGAGAATCTCCTTGGCATCCGCAATACCCGCCGAGACGCAGGGGACGACCTCCGCATCCGCCAATGCTTTGAGGGCTTCGTCTTTGGTCACGCGCGTATTCTGGCCTACCTGCGTGTGCAGGTCTAGCCACTGCGTGCACTGGCACGAGCCCCTCCGTAGTGGAGACTACCGTTCATCCGTGGGTGGCAGTTCGATAAGTGGGATCTGGTCTTTGGGTTTGGGCGCAAGGTCCACGCCGACCAGGGGCGGGAGTTGCAGCTCCTCCACTGCGAACGCGGGTGGCTTGGTCCAGTCGTCGAGCGGGACATGGGCCAGGCGTCGCGCCTCGATCCCGCCGTCGCTGATACTGTCGCGTGGCCAGGGGATCTCCACCTGCGCGGCCTGCGCGGCCAGGACAACCAGAAAGGTGATGGGGTGGTATGAGTAGACGATCTGGCTGGCGGGCAGCCCGGCGTGGGCCGCCAGGGCGTCGGTCAAGAAGACGTAGGGCTCGATGGCGGTGGCCCAGATGCGACGGCGGTCCTCTGCCGGAATCCCCGACAGCTCACGTAGACCCGTGAATTCGGCCAGGGTCGTACGGCTGCCCCATTCATGGCGGTGCAAGATGACCAACCGCCGCAGCGGCTGGCGTCGATCGAGCTCGCTGCCATGAAACAGGCTGCGCAACTCGTCCGCATCGATCTGGGAATCGTTGTTCTTGTCCGCCAGGGCCAGCAGAGCTGCCCGCCGCACGATGGGTCCATCGGTTGCGGCGTTCAAGTAGTGGAAGCTCTTGGCCAGGGCAGCCGGGGGCTTGGCCGCGGTGAAGATCTCGAAGTGCAGCTCGTGACCTTGTTCAGGCCCGCGGCTGACCGAGCCGAGCAACCCAACCCGATCGCCGGTTTCGACCCGCTCGTCGAGCAGGGTGATCGCGCCGGATTCCAGCGCGGTCCGTTGCGCAGCTTTCTCAGGCTGCATCAGGCTCTTCATCCACGGAATCGGGTTCTCGTCGGAAAGTGCAGGCAGCGACAGGTGAAAGAGTAGCGAAAAGAAGACAAATGGGCGGCCATCCAACTCCACCTCGTGTCGCAAGAGCACGAATGAAGTGGAACTGCCACCCTTTTCGCCGCGGCGAGCGGCCACCACGCGGCCGCGCGCCGGCGCCAAGACCGGGCTGCCGCGCAGCCCTCGCAGATGCACGCCCGAATGCCACAGCCGAGCCGACGCAAGCGGAAAGAACCCGGTGACCCGCTCCTCGCTGGCAAAGAAGGCAGCCTTGCGCGCGGCCAGCAGCTCATCGCGCGTGCGCGGCACCTCGGAGAAGGCCCGGAGCTGCAGGGGAAAGGCGAACCCGCGCAAGGCGCGCACTAGCCGGCCCCAGTCCAGCGCCCCTGGATCCCACTTCTGTTTCTGCAAGTCGACGTGCAGATGCCCCACGATGCCGCAAAAATCGAGCGGATGGGCCAGGGTTTGCAAGAGCGGCTGGCCGTCACGCTCGGGAATCACGGGCTGCAGCTTGGGGAAGACGCGCAGCAAAGCCCGGCTCAGGCTCGCCAGGGATTCGTATTGCTCGGGGCGAAAGTCGTAGGCGTCGTAGCTGACGCCGTTGATCACGACTTGCCGCCGGGGCCGGGTGCGGTACTCGGCGGGCAGCCGGCTCATCTCGCTCGGCTGGTAGCGCCCGCGGTTGCAGATCTCGACGCCCACCGAGATGGAGTTCTCTTGTTCGGCATGATAGGCGCGTTCGGCCAGATCCAGGGTCTGGTAGATGGTGCCGTCGCTGTCGATCATGAAGTGCGCGGAAAGCCCGCAACCGCCGCCCGGACGAACCCGGTTGTGCATCGACTTGAAGCACGAGCGCGAGTTCACGCAGCCGTCGAAGTGCAGAACCAACTGCGACACCACCCCCTGCAAATCCGCCAAGCTCCGGTGCGCGAGTCCCGCGCGGGTTCCGTAGCGCGCCCAGTCCGCATCACAGCAGCCGCCGCTCTGATCGATGCATCGCTTGTCGTAGCCATTGAAACCCTGCTCGTCGCTCCACAGCACCACCGTGCGTCCCAGATCGACCGGCTGGCCAGCCACGATGATGGCGGTACCACGACTGGCAGCGGCGCCGCCGCCCGGCTCGGTTGCCAGCAGAAGAGCAACAGAAAGAAGCGGGGACATGGCGATGGTTCGTGGGTCGGAATCGCGGTTTGACCGCGCCGGGCCGCAAACCTATCATCCCTGGCTGCGCGTGTTCGACAAGCTCAAACAATGGCTGGCGGGCGGAGGCATGCAGTCCCGCCCGCGACCCAAGCGCTCCCGCACGGTCGCTCGGAGGCAAGGGATCACTGCACGTTCGCCACGGTCTGCGTCTGGCCCTGCCCCCCCATCCGCCGTTTACGACCGGGACCGGCCGGCTGCCGCGGCCGCTGTGGTCGACCACCCCTGTCCCAACTGCGGGCAGCCGATGCTGGCGGCTTGGGGATCGAGCTGTGGAAGCTGTCGTCCAGGAATCTCCACGCCCAAGACCCTTAGCCTGTCTGCGGTGGTTGCGCCGGGCTCCTCCCCAACCCTGGGGCTCAGCTTGGGCTGGCTGGTGGTTGTGCAATCGCCCGACGAGAAGCGAATCGGCTCGCTCATCCAGTTGGCCGCAGCAAGCTCGGTGGTCAGCCGCGGGGTTCGCAGTCCAGCGCCTGATGAGGAGTGGTTCGACTTCGCCGACGAGTTCATGTCTTGTGGACACGCCACTGTCCATCGCCCAGCCGGCACCGATCGCACGGAAGCCTTTGCCATTCGCGACCGTGTCGATCCGGGTCCGTCGGCCAATGGCACCTTTGTCGATTCCCACAAGCTTGGGCACGGCGAGGTCGTCAGACTCAGCGAAGGCGACATCGTGCGCGTGGGAACCACCGAGATGGTATTCAAGTCGCTGTGGTTGCCGCCCGGCGGGCAAGGGCCGTCGTGAGGTGGATTCGGTTCTGCGTCGCCACGTTGGCGCTGGGGTTCCCGGCCGTCGCCCAGGCCGGATCCGGTTCTGTGGTCTCGCCGCCCGTTGATCTCGCCCCGGTCGATCGGGTGGGCGGCATGTCCTCATTCGTGGCTTCCCCGCCGGTGATCGAGCGGGGAGAAATCGTGCTTCTGGTGGGCGGCATGTCCGAAGAAGGGGCGACCTTGAAGCCGTCGTCCATCGACGCAGAGATCGACGGAGCGCCAGCGGCGCCGCCCCGGTCGTTGGAGACCTTCTTCGATTTTGCCCAGGCCGCAGCCGAGGCTGACCCGACCTGGAAATCCCCTCTCGCGGTTGGACTGGTCTATCTCTGGATCAAGGAAGTGCCCACTGCCCTGTCCGACGCGGCGCTGGAGGGTGTGACGGGGTTCTTGAAGCGGCTGCCGGCTCGAACCAGTGCCTACGCGACCCTGTACGGCCGCAAACGCCAGCCCATTCCCAAGTTGAAGGCGTCGGAACTGGGCGCCACCTTGCACGATCTGGCCTACCTCGGCGGTGACCGCCCCAATCTGGCCGATGCCATTCGCATCGATCTTGCAAACCTACGCAGCGACGAGAGCCCCTTCAAGGTGCTCCTGCTGGTGAGCGACGGTCGTGACTTCACCGATGCGACGGGGGAAGGGCCGGCGGATTTCTCGGCTGTGGCGAGTGACATCGCCAAGGCCGGGGTCAAGTTGTTGCTGCTGTCTTTTCCGGCCCCGGATGCCGATGCAGAACCGAGCGCAAAGAGCCTGGCTGATCTCGCGGAAGGGGCAGTCTTTCACCGGGCAGCCGATCAAGCCTTGGAATTGCAAAGCACGCTGGAGTCGCTGGGACAAGCTATCGCGGACATGCGCCGTGTGCGCATCGAAATCCCCTGGTCCTGGCGCACCTTGGGCGGGACGCACAGGCTCAGGCTGAACCTCTTCAGCGACGGAAAACGGCGGGCCATCGAGGCCGGGACCATCACCCTGCCTGCGGCCACCGGGTGGTTGCTGGGATTGGGCGCGACGCTGGCCGGGCTGCTGGCTCTGCTAGCGGTCGTGCTGGGACTGCGCTACCGGCGCCCACGCGAAGAGCCGTCTCTGCTCGCTGCCGTGCATGAGCTGATTGGCCGCGGCCTGTCCGCCCAGCGAGCCGTGGTCGAGCTGACCAGGAGTTTTCCCGAGAGCGTGGCCGGCCTGACCACGGCGGATCCAGCGCTGCTTTCGGATCCGCGCTATCCGCTATTGCAGACGCGAGCCGGGCGTCGTCG
>PMBS01000119.1 GCA_003153015.1 Myxococcales bacterium | reverse complement strand
GCAAGCTGACCGTCCTCGCCGCTCCCGCCTGGGGCTCACTCATTGAGCTTTCTCACTAATTTATGAAACCCACTGTCTCATTCACGTTGACAACTTCCGTCGTGTGCCTTCCGGCCCCCGCCATGCGGGGCTTTCTTCTCTTTCAGCATTCGCCCATAACTCAACCACACCGCAAACGCTCCATGCTGCCGCTCTGCGCCGCTCTGGAATATCCCACACTCCCGTTGCCTTTGCTGCTCCCTTCGCGAGCCATTGTGAGAAATCATGCCACCTGAAGCAATTGCGTTTCGGTCGGACTTTTCACGGTCTGCCACACCACAACCACAGTTCGCAATCGAGTTGACTTTTCTCGCCCCCGCCGAAACGGCCGCTTCCACTTCCTTTGCGCGCGACCATGACTCTACAGTAGTCAAAGTGTGGGTCGCTGCCTTTGCACTCCTCCTCCATCGTTTGACCAACCAAGTTGCAGGCCATTTTGCTTACTATCCCGATAGTGGCCACGGAGTACTCGTCTCAATCGACGCGACGCAATCGAGCCATTTCCTCGCCTGGCTGCAGGCCATGGGGAATGCCGTGGATTCCGCGTCAGCAATACCGCCTGACCTCAATTCGCCGTCGATTGGACTCGCCTGCGGCAAGCTGGAACGCGATCTTGAACTCCTGGTATGGCTCGACAATGAGAACATCGGTCTCCGCTATCGAAGCGACCTCTACTGCGCTAGTCGCGCGCACGAGCTACTAGAGCAGCTAGTATTGCTCCTTCGTCAAGTCGTCCGCCAACCATATCGCCACATCTACGAATTCTCCCTGGTAACACCTGCCGCGGAGTTGCTTTTGCCCAATCCGCGACTTCGGATAGCAACGCCTACCCATCCAACGATTGCAGCGATGATTGACGAGAGGGCAGATCACTCACCCAATTCCCCTGCGATCGAGCAAGGAGACACGACCTGGTCCTACCGCCAACTGACGCAGGTCTCTCGGTCCATCGCGCTGGCACTTCGTGCCGGTGGCCTATCGCCGGGCGACTGCGTCGCGGTCACTGGCCGGCGCAGTTTTGGATTTCTTGCCGCGATGCTCGGCGTCTTTCGTGCCGGTGGCGTCCTGTTGAACCTCGACCCGAATCTCCCCGGGCAGCGGCAGCTGCTGATGGTGGAGCAGGCGCAGGCGAAGCATCGGATCGCGGTAGGAAGTGGGAACCCGTCGGGTGCGCTCGCGGCTGCTCCTTTCACCTGTTCCCTGGCGCTATCCACGCAGGGTGAGCTGCTCTCGCAGTTGCCAGATCATACGTCGACAGCCCCACTGCCTGAAGTCAGGCCGGAGGAGCCAGCCTATATCTTCTTCACCTCCGGCAGCATGGGTACACCCAAGGCAGTAAAGGGACGGCATGCCGGGCTTTCGCATTTTCTCAATTGGCAGCGCGCTGAATTTGGCATCGATTCCCGTGACCGAGGGTCACAGCTTACGGCCCTGTCGTTTGATGTCATTCTGCGTGACTCATTTCTCGTGCTGGTCTCTGGCGGGACACTTTGCGTTCCGGCTGAGCTCGATGTGCTCGATCCATCCCGCATTCTTGCCTGGCTGCGCGCGAAAGGCATCACCGTATTGCACCTTGTGCCATCACTTGCGCGACTGTGGCTAAAAAGCTGCCCCGGCAAGGTTGACCCGCTGCCTGTAGAGCATCTATTCTTTGCGGGTGAGCCACTGACAGACCTGCTAGTGACCGACTGGAGGCGGGCCTTTTCGCCCGGCGCAGAGATCGTCAACCTATACGGGCCCACCGAGACTACCCTTGCCAAGTGCTTCCTTCGGGTTCCTGCCGCTCCCGAACCGGGAGTCCAGTCGATAGGTGGTCCGATTGCAGATACACAGGTCCTGATGTTGAACGCACGGCGCTCCCTCTGTGGACTCAACGAGCCGGGCGAGATCGCGGTGCGTACGCCATTTCGTACACTCGGGTATGTCAACAATCCTGAGGCAAATGCGAAATCGTTCCTGCCAAACCCCTTCAGCGACGACCCGACTGATCTCATCTATTTGACCGGCGACGGGGGCAGCTACCGAAGCGATGGAAGCCTCGCGATCTATGGGCGTCTGGACAACCAGGTCAAGATTAGGGGCATTCGGGTGGAGCCCGGCGAGGTCGAGGCCACCATGGCCAAACATCCATTGGTCAGAGACGTAGCAGTCTTGCCGAAGGTGGATCCCAATGGTGACAAGGCTCTCGTGGCCTATGTCGTCTTCAGCAGTCCGGCGACTGAGTCCAAGGTGCGTGACCGAACCAAGGTTCTTCGGGAGTACTTGAGAGAGCGCATGCCCGCTGCGATGGTGCCGAGCGCCTTCGTAGCGGTAGAGGCATTGCCCCTCAATGCGAACGGCAAGGTAGATCGTCGCGCCCTACCAGAGCCGGGTCGCAGAGCGTTTGCCACTGCAGAGTATGCCGCGCCGACGAATGAGCTCGAGACTGCGCTAGTATCGGTGTGGACCGGAGTCTTGCGACAAGACACCGTTGGCATTGATGATGACTTCTTCGATCTTGGGGGCCACTCGCTGCTTGCCGTTCAGCTAATACAGCAGGTGAAGTCGACCCTTGGCCATCGAGTGACCATACCTATGTTGTTTCGGTGCCGCACGGTGCGAGGGCTGGCCCACGAGATTGGCCTCGATGATTCGCATCTTGCTGAGACAACAGTCTTGCCTCTGCAGCCAGGTGGTACGGGACCCGGCCTTTTCTGCGTTTGCGGGCTTCACCTATATCAGGAGCTTGCGGACCAGTTGGCACCCGAGATCCCCGTCTTTGGGGTGTTTTTGCCGTTCGAGGAGCAATTGCTGGATGCAGATACCTCGGATCAGCCGCGCCATCGGTCAATCGAGGAGCTTGCGTCTGCCTACGTCGCCGCAATACGTGAAAAGCAGCCCCAGGGGCCATACCTGCTTTGCGGGGTGTCGTTTGGGGGCGTCATTGCCTACGAGGTTGGATATCGACTGCGGTGCGCCGGCGAGACGGTCGGCTTTGTTGGGCTACTCGACGCTGTTTTGCCGTCTGCGCGTAGGCGCGATTGGATGAAGTGGGGAATGTATCAAGCGCGGCTTCTATTTCGTCGGCGTGGATTTCGAGGTTTCTGGCGGCGCAGCAGGGCGAGACTCGGTCGTCAGTCAGGTCGTCTCACTCGGGAGTCGGGTTCGGCGGCGACCTCGAGCACCGGTCTGGAGATGCTTGAGAAGAGGCGCCGGGATTACTATCGCTCTGCCGAACTAGCGTACCGTCCGCCCAAGAGTGACAACCCCGTGCTGCTTGTTCGCGCATTGAAGCGATCGTTTGATGATTTTGATCTGCGGGACGCGACCTATGGCTGGGGGGCTGCGGCCAGCGCTCTGGAAGTCATTGATGTTCCCGGGGACCACCTAGGAATCCTTGAAGGTGTTGAGGTGCAGACTTTGGCGCGTCAGCTTCGTCCGTATATTGAGCGAGGGCGACTCTGCGGGATTGACTCGAGGTCGACTCCAGAAAATCGTTGAGTTTCAGGTCACCGTGGCGCTCTATATTCGAAAAATCGCTTGAGCTTGAGGAACTGCTTTTCATAGAGGTGCCAGCTCGCAAACGCAATTGCGACGGCGACGGCGCTACACAACAGCACATGCGCCGTCAGGCCGAATGCATACGAACCCAGGTAGGAAGCCAGCAGCGACGTGGGGAAAATGCGATCAAACCAAGCGAGGAGGAGGTAGTGGAACACATAGATCCCGTAGCTGTATCGTCCCAGAAACCGCAATGGAGCGGACGCGAAGGTGCGAGCAAGCAGGCTATGCTCACGGGCGGCCAGCGTCAGTACCAGCAGGGCGCCGAAAGACACAGCCAGCAGGCTAAAACCGCCGCTTAGAACGTATCTGTCCCAAAATACGAGACCCTTGCGCAACACGAATACCCCAGAAAGGATGACCACCCCAGTCGCAAGGACGACACGGGCCGGGCGGACAAGAGCATTGACGCCTCCTGGCTCACGGACCGCCACCGCCAAGAGTGCACCCAACATGAGCGTGTCGATGCGGCAGGGCGTCAATATGTAGGGAGCGAGCGCATTGTGCGTGTAGGACAAGCAAACTCGAAGCAAGAACGCTCCGAGAAAGGCGGCCGCCGTGATTGTAGCTAGCCGCAAACGAGTACTAGTGAAGACGATCAAGGGCCAGAGTAGGTAGAAGTGCTCCTCGACGGCCAATGACCAGAAGTGATTCAAATTGAGCCATCCATGCTTAAGCAGGGGACTCCCGGTCCACGACATGATTATGTTCGTCCCGTAAGCCCACAGCCATGCCTGACTGTGCTCTTCGGGTCCCACCTCTGGCACGAGCCACCCTAGCCACGGCGCAATGCCGAAGATGACTGCGAGCACTCCGTAGTAGAGCGGAAAGATGCGGAGCGTGCGCCGCACGTAGAAATTTCGAAAATAGTGCTGAGAGCGTCTGGCTTCGAGCAAGATGCCGGTGATGAGAAAACCCGAGAGCACGAAGAATAGATCGACGCCGATCCATCCCGCGTCAAGCGCAGCTGCAAGCCATCGTCCCGACTTCGATCGGAGTTCAGCACCTTCAGTAAAGTGTCGGAGGAGCACCAATAGGATCGCCAGGCCGCGCAGTCCGTCGAGCGCTGGCAAGTGTCCGGTCACGCGAGGCGAGGTGGCCCCCGAGTGTGCAGAGGTGCCTGCTGCGGAGTTGGGCGCCTGGTGGCAGACCGGAGTCGATTCAGGCATTGACGCGCATGCTAGCATTACTCTTGGGCAAGCTTGGTAGTGTTCTGGGGGGACTGCGATCGGCTTGTGACACGGCTTGAGACACACCGCGTCCTGAGGGCCGACGTCTTTCGGCAGGTCCTTTTCGGACAACGGCCCTGATCTCGCCCAGCGCCCTGCCCGGTCCTGCCAGAACTACGCCGACTTCCCGACGTACACCTTCCGCACGCCCGCAGACGTATGCCAAACACGCCCCAGAGGCAATCGACTTCTCAGAAGACCACGGAATCGGCGCCGCGAACAGGGTCCTCGCACGGGCGAGGCGCCGAACCATTGTTGAACGGCTCCCCAGTGAAGCGCGGGCAAGAAGCATCGCACCTCCCGAACACACACGTGCCGGTTTCGTCGAGACCTGGACCGCGGACAGCGCTCGCGCGGCATGCTGGCAATCTCCTGCATCACCGAAGTTTTCGCTCCCACACCGCCACCCACGACCCTGGCCCCATCAGCCTGGCGACTGGCATTCCGCCGAAGGCGGCCCCGTCCCACGTCTCTTGTCTCACACAGGCTCGTCCACGCACGGGACGGGACCTCCCAACCAACGGTAACGCAACTATTAATGTGTCAG
>PMBS01000317.1 GCA_003153015.1 Myxococcales bacterium | reverse complement strand
AGGATCTGTGGGAGTGGAATCCCGCGACCAGCACATGGACCGAGCGGACTATTTCGGGCAGCAGGCCGATCGCGCGCTCGGGCGCGGGCATGGTTTTCGACTTGACCCGCAACAAGTTCGTCATCTTCGGTGGGCGTTCGACCACCGACTTCGATCTCGCGGATATCTGGGAATGGGATCCCACGAGTGGAACCTTCACCGAGCGCAGCGACTCCAGCTCGGCGCCCAGCGGCCGCAGCCAGCACAGCATGGTGTTCGAGAAATCCACTGGCAAGGTGCTGCTCTTTGGCGGTGGTCTCGCCAACCGCCGCTACCACGATCCAACCGACTTCTCGCTTGCTCTCGGCGACACCTGGGAGTGGGATTTCGCCACGGGTTGGGCTCAACTGGCGCCGGTTGCCGCGCCCAGTGCCCGATACGACGCCGCACTGGTCTGGGACAGCAAGCGTGCTCGCGCGGTCCTGTTCGGCGGAATGGAGAAGAATCAGGCTGATGCCGACGGCACCCCCATGCAGGACACATGGGAATGGGATCCAGTAAAATCGGTCTGGACTGAGCGCACGAGCTCGGGTAGCAAGCCGAGCGCGCGCTACGGCCATGCCATGGCGTACGACCCCGGGCGTGGCATGACGGTGCTGGTGGGCGGCTGGGACATCGACACCGGCGACAGCCTGGGCGATGTCTGGGACTGGAATCCGACCACGGCAGCATGGACGCAGCGTCTTACCGGCAGCGAACCCAATCTGCCTCTCGGGCGCATGTATGCCTCGCTGGTCACCGATTCCAACCTGACCCGCCTCGATCTGGTGGGAGGCCTGTTCAATTTCCCGAATGATCCGGTTTCTCTCCTTCAGATGCGTGCTACCGCAGAGCTGTGGGAGTTGGACCCGGCCAAGGCAACCTTCACGAACCGTACGCCATCACGGAACGCGCCGAGTGGGCGCTATCAGCACGCCATGGCCTTCTGCCCGGCCACCGGCAAGGCCTACGTGTTCGGCGGCAAGGACAGCACGGCCCAGGTGCTCAACGACCTGTGGGAGTGGGACGGCAAGGCATGGTCCGAGGTCCAAGGTGGCGCGCGACCCTCCGCGCGTAGGAACACAGCGATGGCCTACGACCCTTTCCGCAAATCTCTCATGTTGTTCGGCGGTGCGAGCGAGGATGCGGATGGCAACCCGCAGGGCCTTGATGACACCTGGGAATGGCAGAGCGGCACCCGCCAGTGGGCCCAGCTTCACCCCGCGTCGAATCCGGGACAACTCTACGGCCACGGCATGGTGAGCGACATGGGGCGTGCAACTGTGCTGCTCTACGGCGACGTGAACTACGCGGTCTGGGAGTGGGATGGCAGCAAGACCACCTGGACCAACCGCACACCCGTTTCCCTCAATGTCACGCCGGTGGTCGCGTCCTCGGCGACCAGTTGGGGCTGGAATACCACCGATCGGTTCTTGACCTTCGACGAGGGCCTGCAGAGGATGTTTGTCTTTCAGGGCACGAGCAGCTGGAGCGGCACCAAGAGCAACAGCGTATTCTGGGAGTGGGATCCCGTCGCGGCTGGCTGGGAATTCCGAGACGGTGGCGACTTCGTCGATTTCGGCAGCTCGCCTACTGGCGAGTTTGACTTCACGCCCTTCCCTGTCTTTGCCTACGACAGCCTGCGCCGCCGGCAAGTCACGGCCACCAACGCGACGGGGTCGACTGGCTCTAGCGCCAGCCTCGAAACCTGGGAGCTGGACGCCAAAAACGCAACCTGGTACCTGCGTACCCTAGCCACTGGCCCAAGCATGGCCACCCCGCCAACCATGGTTTTCGACAGCCAGCGTGGCGTGATGGTGCTTTTCGGTGGCAGCCTCCCGACGGATCTGGGGGACCCCAACTTGGGGATGTACGACTGGTCGAACGCGGGCGTGAGTCAGACCTGGGAGTACAAAGTAACGAGTCTCGGCAACGGCGAGGGTTGCACCGCTGCCACCGCGTCGACCTGCGCGTCGGGCTTCTGCGTAGAGGGTGTCTGCTGCGCCGTCGCGTCCTGCTCGGGCGCCTGCCAGTCGTGCGCAGTGGCCGGCCACGAAGGCACCTGCCTGCCGGCGGCGGCGGGCACGGAAGTTCCCGGTAGCTGCGCCGACGGACAGGCGTGCGATGGCAGCGGCAGTTGCAAGAGCAAGAACGGCGTCGCTTGTGCGAGCGCGAGCGCCTGTGCCTCGGGCTTCTGCGTGGATGGCGTGTGTTGCGAGAGCGCGTGCGACGGCAAGTGTGTGTCGTGCAATCAGACTGCTCGCGCAGGCAAGTGCTCTGGCTATGCCATCGGCAGCGATCCAGAGAACGAATGCGGCAGGGGGCAGCCTCCGTGCCGATCGACATGCAATGGCGCAGGCGCTTGCGACTATCCGGGATACGGAACGCCCTGCCTGTCGGTCGGGTACTGCGATGGCGCCGGCCTTTGCTACGATCCGGATGCTCCTCCCAGCACCGGCGGCGTAGGCGCGGGTGGCGCGAGCGGAAGCGGCGGGGTTGGAGGCTTCGGCGGAACCGCCGCGGGCGGGGCCAGCGGGCGTGGTGGCGCAAGTGGCTTCGGCGGCACGGTCGCGGGCGGCGCGGGCGGGTTCGGTGGCAGCAACGCGGGCGGCGCAGGTGAAAGTGGTGGAGTGCCCAGCTCCGGTGGCGCGAGCGGCGTCGGCGGCAGCGGCGTGGGTGGCACCACCATGATTGGAGGTGCAGGTGGTTCAGGTGGCATGGTCTCGGGTGGCGCGGGCGGCTCCGGCGGCAGCCTCAGCGGCGGCGCAGATGGAGGCAGCGGGACCGGCGGCTCCAGTAGCAGCCCCGATGGCGGCAGAGATTCGCTCCCGCCCGACACGGGCAACCCCGATGGCCTAAGAGATTCTCTCCCGCCCGACGCTGCGAGGGCCGATGGCCGAAGAGACTCTCTCCCACCCGACGCGAGCACCCCGGCGCGGCTGGGCCACTCGGGCTGTGACTGTAATCTGGGTCGAAGCGTCCCAACCACGCCGAGGCCAGCCTTCGTCCTGCTCGGCGCCGCCTTGTTGTGGCGCCGGCTACGCCAGCGTCGCTAGTACCGATTCTTAGAAGTTCGTGACTGGTTCAGCACCGGATCCGGGACCGGGACCGGCAGCCGGATCCGGTTCCGGCTGTCGGCACCGGATCCGGCCACCGGCCACCGGCTCCCCCTTCGGGGACTTCGGGACCCGCCACCCACCCTGCCCACCCCGCGCGCTTCGCGCGCGCCCTCGCCGCCGCCGTCGCTCCGGCCGCTCAACCAGCTACGAATCTGCGAGAGGCGGTACTAGCGCGAGCAATCGAGGCCTTGGTTGCGCTTGGCCAGGTCCTCGATCACCGGCTGATAGAAATCCAGCATGGCGCGCGGGCTGATATCCTCGCCGGTGGCCTCGCGCATGACCCGGCGCCAGTCGCGCGTGGCGCCCAGCTTGAGGATGTCACGCAGAAAACTGCCAGCCTCCTCGCTGCCCGAGTAGTCGCAAGCGCGCGGTTCCTGTTTCACGATCTTGCGGCAGATGTGATCGTGGAGTTGGAACTTGATCAGAGTCGCCATGGCATAGTCGTAGTACTGGGCGGGATCGTCGTTGAGGTGGGTCTTGGTGCAGGCGTCGCAAAGATCGGGGACGCGCTTGCCGGGCGGCACCACCCCCTGGTAGGTGGCGACGTACTGCCACCAGCGGTCTTGCCATTCGGCTACCGGCAAGTCGCGCTCATAGAGATCGTGTTCGAAGTGGGTCATGGTGCCCGCGGCAAAGGGCAGGAACACGATGGACGCAAGCGCCGACTGCAGCAGCGCTGCCGAGGCGTTGGGCTCTTGCCCGGGGCGGAGGAGGCCGAGCTTGCGCAGATAGGGAATCTGCTCACTCGCCAGCCGAGCCAACTCGCCCACTGCTTCGTGAAAGGCGCGGTTGGCCCCGGCGCGCAGCAGGTAGGGCACCTCGGGCGTGGCGTAGGACAGGTAGTAGAAGATGTGGCCCAGCTCGTGGTGGGCGGTGCCGAACCACTGCGCGTTTGGCTCCACGCTCATAAGCGAGCGCACGTCGGATTCGCCGTCGATATGCCAGGCCGTGGCGTGGGCGTTCTTCTTGCGGGGCGAATTGGGCGGCACTGGAAAGAGATCCGACTTCTTCCAGAAGATCTCGGGCAGGCGCGGAAATCCCAGCGATACGTAGAAATCCTCGGCGGTGCGCACGATGTACTCGGGTGACTTGCCCTTGAACAGGGGATCCAGGCTGGTGCCCTGGACCAGGTCGGGCCACTCCTGGGCCCAGCGGTTGCCCAGCCAGTGCGCAGGAATCAGCTTGGGCACCGATTTCCTATATCGGTCAGCCAGCGCATGCTTAGCGAAGCAGTGCAGCCCATCGTGAAGTGGCCTGGACGCCTCCAGAGTGGCGTTCATGAGCGCCAGCATCTCGTCCACGGTCATGCCGTAGTCGGCCACCTGCAGGCTGAAGAACGACGAATAGCCCATGGCGCGCGCGATCTGGTTGCGCAGGGTCTGCAGCTCCACCAGACCGGGCTTGAGCGGCCGGCCGATCTCCTTGGACGCTATCCAGGCGCGCTCGCGCTCGGCCAGCACGCGCGAATGGCGCAGAATCTGATCGATCTCATTGGCCGAGGTGGGGCGGCTGCACTTTCCGCCGGGCAGGGTCTGCAGGCAGAAGGTGTAGCTGTCGAGCACAGCCGACTGCCGGGCCTCGGCCTCGATGCGTTGGCTGACCACCTCGGGGATGGTGCCGGGGTTCTCGGCCGCGGCCAGCTGCAGCTTGCGGAACTGGCGCAAGGTGAGATCAGACAGCTCGCTCGGCTTGGCCAGGTAGGTGGCAGAACGCTCGATGACCAGCTTGGCACCGGTCACCGCTGCGGCCGCTTTCTCGGCGGCGGCCCGCGCCGCAGTATGCTCGGGGCTGACCGCGGTAGCGGCGATCCAGGCCGTCTGGTTGGCCACCGTGTTGAGCGGCTGTAAGAGGCCAGTCACGGTTTCGAGAAAGGCGCGTGCCTCGCGCTCAACCGAGGAGAGCTTGCGGGTGGTCTTCTCTGCGGCGCGTAGCGCCCCCACGCAAGCCAAGGCTGCCACGACCACGATCAGGATTGGACGACGTCCCATGGACGCAGGCTAGCATGGGGCCGATGCTTCCGGCCTTCACAAACCTAGGCGGCCGTGCTAACCCACAAACCCATGCAGTCCAGCTTTCGAGCGATAAGTCTCGCCTTTGCTCTTGCGGGCACCCTTGTGCTTTGTGGCGGATGCAGCCAGGGGGAAGGCGATCGTTGCGAGATTCCCTCGGACTGTGCCAGCGGCCTGGTCTGCCGCTATTCCACCGACTCGCCCCATAACGGCATCTGCAGCCCGATATCCAGCCCGGGCTCAGGAGGCAGCACAGGCCAGGATGCGGCCGGTGGCAGCGCGGGTCCGGCGGCGGACGCAGCCGGCGACGGTCCGGTTGCGGCAGAGGACGCAGGCGCCGACGGTCCGGTTGTGGCGCTGGACAGTGCGGGCGATGCTCCTGCTGTGGCGGCGGACTTGGCTGCCAGCGTCGAAGCGGCAGTCGCGGCGGACGGCGCGGCGGTTGGCGAGGAGACTTCACCCGACGCGGAAGCCGCGGACAGCCTGTCATCGACCGACTGAAATAGGTCTGCAAGGCACAGGCTGCGGTCTACTGCAGTTTCGTCGTGGGATCGCCGAGCAGGATCCAGGTGTGGCGGATGTCGTACCGCGGGTCGCCGACAAGGACGAGAAACCTTTATCCTATCTTGGCGTGGCCATTTGCTAGGCAGTCCGGAGTCAGCGCACTCCTTGCGCTGCTTCCCCGGGTAGAGTAAGGTGCGCTCCGCTGTTGAGCCCCGAACCACACCTAGCAAGGTCAAACTTGGAGGGACACGAAATGAAGGAGATTCTTTTTGCTGCGATCACCGTGACTGTGATGGCGTTAGCTGGCTGCGGCAGCAGCAATTCCTCGAACCCGGACACCGGCAGCAGCAATGTTTCGTGCTCGGACAAGGGCAGTTGCCCGAACGACACAGTGCCCACGGCGTCGGCAATCACCACCTGCCAGAATTCCTTGGCCGGGGCTTGCGCAAGCGAGTATCAGGCCATGATGAACTGCGCAAAGTCGAATGAGAAGTGCGATTCCAGCGGCAACATGGACTTGGCCGCTACCGAAGCCGCTTGTCCGACGGAGTTCTCCAACGTCGTGAGTTGCTGCATGGCGACCCCGACGGCCTGCCAGTAACCAACCTCTGGTTCGCCGAATCGATGGCTAACAGGGGCGTCCTGCGATCACTGCGCTTCGCACAGGGCCACGACCTCGCGCGCCGACTCGAGCCCTACTGCGACCGATTTTGGGATGATGGCCGGACGGGGCCAGCAGCCGGCCAGACGACGCGGAGCGATTTGTGAGATGCGCACTAGTTCGGTCGACTAGCCTCATGCCGCTACGCTGCGGTTGCGCCGCCGATGACCTGTGGCTGCCGCGGCGACAAAGGTAACCAACAACAGCAACCCCGTTCTGTGATCGTTGTTGGGATTGGCGATGCTGCACGAACAACCGGAAGACCGCGTCCCGCCTTGTCCCGCGTTGCCGGAGGATCCACTTGGATTGCTTGAGGCTGTTCCCCCTGTGCCCGTGATTCCGCCGCTTGCATTGGTTCCGCCGATGCCGTTGACTCCACCTTGACCAATCGTTCCACCTGTATCGCTAGCACCACCCCTTCCGTTTGTTCCACCCGTGGCGCTAGCGCCGCCGTTGCCAATCGCTCCACCCAGGACGCCGGCACCGCTGCCACCTGTAGTACCACCTGCGCCACCGCCGCCGCCACTGCTCGTCGTACCACTCGTGCCGGTGGCGCCGCCGCCGCGAGTGATTCCGCCTGCACCCACGCTCCCACCCGTGCCGCCGCCGCCGCCGCCGCCCGTCGTTCCACCCGTGCCGCTGGCGCCGCCGCCGCGAGTGATTCCGCCCGCACCCACGCTCCCACCCGTGCCGCCGCCGCCGCCGCCGCCGCTCATCGTTCCACCCGTGCCAGTGGCGCCGCCGCCGCCCATCGTACCACCCGCGCCACCGGCGCCGCCGCTGCCGCCTGTTCCGCCCGTACTCGTGCTTCCACCGGTGCCGCCAACGCCGGTTGTGGTTATCGTGAGGGTGGCTGGTGGCAAGGTGCCGCTACTCACCGTCAGGCCAATCGTCCCTGGAATCATGGTCGATTGGATCACAATGAGCACTTTCCCGTGATAGAGCTTTCTGCTAGTTGCCTTGAAAGGCTCGCTGCTCGACCAGTCTCCGCTTGCGATTCCCAGGCTCCGTCCCGCACCGGTCAGCGTGAACTGGACCGTATCGGTAGCGGAGAAGATGAAGTTGTCGGCTGCGTCCGCGAGACTGACCTCGATGTTGGAGACGTCTTCCCCGTCCGCATATAGCGTGGTCTTGTCAGGCTTGAGCACTATCTTCGCAACAGCCCCAGCCGTATTGATGCTGTCAACTGCAACCTGGACTCCGCCTTTCATTCCTACCGCCTTAATCGTTCCTGACGACCATGGGACGCTTGGCCACACCATGATCATGTTGGGGAAGTCGCTCAGGTTCTTTGTCCCGATCTTCGTCGAGTTCACATAGAGATCCACACTGTCGCAATTGGTGTAGGTGGTCACATCGACCGAACTCGACTGGTTCCAATCCTCGGCAAGGGGAGGCATCGTGCGCCCGCTTCCCGACCCGTTCCCTATCGTCACATGCACCATCGGAGAATCGCTCCACTGGCTTAGCTGGTAGTAGAAGTACGACTTGCGAAATATGCAGTTGTCGAGGTAGCCGTACGCCGATCCGAGAGGCGCCTGTTCACCGAGATAATCCCAAGCCGTCCAGATATGATGGCCGACGACATAGGGAGTGTCCTTCACCGAAAACCACGTGGGCATGAGGCTCCCCGGAATCGTATAGGGGTCGTTCTCGGTACCCATGATGAGAACGTTTGCGTCGAGCTGATGAATCCTGGAATAGATCGAATCTCCGTAGTTTATGCCGGCAAAGTTGTCCTGAATCTTCGCCAGGTTCACGTAGCCGGCCGCATCCTGCACGTTGCAGGCATGAAGCACCGGCCGCGATGAGCCTTTGTCAAGAGCATGCACATAGGGGACGAGTTGCCCCATGGTGGTCGTGATGTAGGCAGGAATTGTGCCTCCATAGTAGACCTCGTTGCCCATGCTCCACATCACCACAGAGGGATGGTTCCGATCCCGCTCGATAAACGACTTGACGTCCTTCTGCCAATTGGCATCCCAGTTCTCATAGGTCACGCCACCGGCTGAGGCTGGCTGAGACCATTTGTCGGTGAACTCATCCATCACCAGCATTCCCTGCTGATCGCAAATATCGTAAAATTCCGGGCTATATGGGTCGTGCGAGGTGCGTATGGAATTGGCTCCGGATGCCTTTAGCTCCTTGATGGCGCGCTCCCACATGCTGTCGGCCACTGCTGCGCCGGCCGGCACCAAGGTGTGATGGAGGCACACGCCCTTCATCTTGGTGGACACGCCGTTTATGGTGAGACCTGATCCGGCTGTGTACTTGAGCTCGCGGATGCCAAAGGGGGTCACGTAGTCATCGGCAAGAGCCGCATTGTTGAGTAGGCGAGAGTAGGCGTAGTAGCGCACAGGCGTTGACGGCGACCACAGCGTGACTGACGAAAGCGTCAAGCTCTGCGTGGTCGTGACGGTACTGCTCGCGGCAACGGTGATCGGCGTGGCGGTCTTGGTGAGCTCGCTGCCTGCCTCGTCGTAAATGACGGTTTCCAGGGTGCGCGTTTGGTCCGTCGTCAATTCGTTCACCACGTCGGTCTGTACGCTGATCTGGGACTGCGCGACCGCAACCGTTGGCGTGGTGACGGCTGTGCCCCAGTTCCTGACATATACCTTGTCCGTTGCAATTAGCCACACGTGGCGGAAGATGCCTGTTCCCGAATACCAGCGTGAGTTTCTGACCGTCAGATTGTCGACAAAGACCGCGAGTACGTTGTCACCGGTTGCATTCAGGTATGGCGTCAGATCGCAGGTGAAGCTGACATAGCCGTACTGCTGGCCGCCGACTTGGGTTCCGTTCAAGTACACCTTCGAGTCGTGATACACGCCGTCGAATTGCACGATGACTTTCTTCCCGGCAAAACCCGCTGGCAGGGTGAAATGTTTCCGATACCAGCCGCTGGCGCCCGGATCGTTCAAGGTCGGCTTGACCAGGGTAATGCTGAAATCGTGCGGAACATTCGTGATTGTCCACGATGTATCGTCGTAGGCTGCTGTCTCGGCCCCGGTGGCATTTCCTGACTTCACTTTCCAGTCTTCGTCTATCCGGATCTTGATGCGGCTCTTCAGATACTTCCCTTCAAGACGCTCGGTCATGCTCGCGCCAGCAACGCCAGCGACAGAAGAAACGAACAACGCGATGATCGACGCGGAAAGCAGCTTGGAACTTTTCATGCGGGCGTCCTTTCCAGGTACTTGTTCGACTCTTCGGCGCGGTAGACTGTCATCCAAGCGGGGAGAGAGCGGCCCTTCGCTCTCTGGCAAGAGCGGGCTTGCCAAAGCTGGAAAGCTCCGAGTTTACCACGCGAGATCTCTTCCAAGGAGGGAGAAAGGCCGACCAATGCCTGGCTTCTCATCCACGGCGTGCGTGGCAACGTGTTCTTTTCGGGGCGTGCCGCCGCCGCGTGGTAGGCGCCATTTCCGGCCGGTGATGACGCCGTTTCGAGCACCGAGGGCTGTCTAGCCCACCGCGACTGAACCCGGGTCACCGAGTCCCAGCTGCGCAAGCAGGACGCGGAAATTCGCGGCATCGGTGAAGACCCGGCCGTGCATGCCGAGGGCACAAGCCGCTTCCACGAAGGCGGGCACGTCGTCGAAAAAGGCGCAGGCCTGGGGCGGCGGGCTGCCCACCCGACGCAGGGCTGTGCGGAAGATCTCAGGATCCGGCTTGGCCAGCCCGAGTTCGTAGGACAACACCAGAGCACTGAAGCGATCGAGCAGGGGAAGCTGTGGCCGCAGGAAATGCCACTGCATCTCGTTGGTGTTGGAGATCAGCGCGACCTTGGCGCGACTGAGCAGGGCTTCGACTATTGGCAGGACTTCCTGGTGGATGCGGAAATAGCAGGTCCAGAGCGCGAAGAAAGCCTGCGCATCCATCACTGTGGTCGCACCCGAAGCCTGGCTTATTGCGTGCCGAAGCTGCTCGCCTGCCAAAGTCCCGCGGTTCGAGGGATCCCAAAGCGCCAGCAGGCGTTGGCGGATCACCTCGGGTGGGGCGCCGCCGTATTCGGACAAGCGGCGGCAAAGCACGTCGTCGTCGTGAAAGACGAGGACGTTGCCCAGGTCGAGGAAGACGACTTCAATTCCCGGCATGTCAATCAGGCGTATTGCACGGGAAGGAACTGAACATCCACGATCTGGTACTCGCGCGTGCCCTTGCCGGTGCGCAGGCTGACCGTGTCGCCCTTCTCGCGCCCGATGAGGGCGCGCGCCAGCGGGGCCGAGATGGCGAGGCGTCCTTCCTTGATGTCGCCCTCGTAGTCACCCACGATACTGTAACTGATTTCGTCTCCCGAATCCGTGTCAGCCAATCGGACGGTGGCGCCGAAGACGACGCGACTGCCGGAGAGCGTGGCCGGATCGATGACCTCAGCCTGGGCCAGGATGCTGTCGATCTCGCGCGAGCGACCTTCGATGAAGCTCTGTCGTTCTTTGGCGGCGTGGAATTCGGCGTTCTCCGACAGGTCGCCGTGGGCGCGCGCCACCTCGATGTCCTGCACGTTCTTGGGACGTTCCACCTCGCGCAGGTGTTTCAATTCCTCGCGCAGCTTCTTCACCCCACGCGGGGTCATCGGGATTCTATTGGCCACTTTGGTACTCTTGCAGCGAGCGGACCGACATGTCGCCGGTCTGCAGGCGCTGGATGGCGACGGCGGCTGCCCGCGCTGCCGACATGGTGGTGAAGTAGGCCAACCCGCGCATGAGCGCGGTCCGTCGCAGCGAGAAGGAATCGCGGATGGAATCCGCACCCTCGGTGGTGTTCACCACCAGGTGGACATCGCCGTCCATCATGCGGTCCACGCAGTGGGGCCGGCCCTCACGCACCTTGTTCACCCGCGTGCAGGGCAGGCCGGCTTGGCTCAGGCAGGCGTGGGTGCCATTGGTCGCGAGGATTCCAAAGCCCAGCTTGGTCAGATGGCGGGCCAAAGTCACAGCCGCGGCCTTGTCCGCGTCCTTGATGGACAAGAACACAGTGACCGGTTCGTCGCCACCGGGCACCGGCAAACGCGTGCCTGCCGCGATCTGGCTCTTGGCAAATGCCGCCTCGAAGCTGCTGTCGATACCCATGACCTCGCCGGTAGAGCGCATCTCAGGCCCGAGCAAGACGTCTACCCCGCCGAACTTCACAAAGGGGAACACGGCTTCCTTGACCGCCATGTGCGTGGGCACCACCTCGCGGATGCCCAATTCGCGCAGGGTGCGGCCGGCCGCGATCCTGGCCGCGACCTTGGCCAGCGGCACCCCGATAACCTTGGACACAAAGGGCACCGTGCGCGAGGCTCGCGGGTTCACCTCGAGAATGAATACCCCGCGGCCATCGCGCGGCACCGCGAACTGCACGTTCATCAGGCCACGCACGTCCAACTCGCGCGCCAAGGCCCGCGCCTGATCCTTGATGATGGACACGGTTTCGCTGGGCAAGGAAAAGGGCGGTAGGCAGCAGGCCGAGTCGCCCGAGTGGATGCCGGCTTCTTCGATATGCTCCATCACGCCGCCAATCACCACCTCCTGGCCGTCGGCCACCACGTCCACGTCGACCTCGATGGCATCGCGCAGGAACTGGTCCACCAGAATGGGCGCGCTCTCGTCGCCCTTGCCGCCGCCCGAGGCCAGACTCTCGCGCCGAGCGGCCTCCAAGGCCACGCCAACGAATGTGTGCAAGCCGGCAGCGTCGTGCACGATCTCCATGGCACGGCCGCCCAGAACGTAAGAAGGCCGCACCATGACCGGATACCCGATCTTTTCGGCAATCGCGCGTGCCTCCTCCAGGCCGTGCGCGGTTCCCCAGACCGGCGCGCGCAGATTGAGCTTGCGCACCAACTCGCCGAAACGCTGACGATCCTCGGCGCGGTCAATCGCATCCGCGCTGGTGCCGAGCAGGCGCACGCCCGCTTTCTGCAAGGGCACGGCCAGGCGCAGCGGCGTCTGCCCGCCGAACTGCACGATCACGCCCTCGGGCTTCTCCGCGTCGACGATCTCCAGCACATCCTCGCGGGTGAGCGGCTCGAAGTACAGTCGGTCNNTCGAATTCGATGCCCTGGCCGATGCGATTGGGTCCGCCGCCCAGAATCACGATCTTCTTCTTGCCCGTGGGGCGCACTTCCGACTCGGCGGCCGCCTCGGTCTGGTTGCCGATCTCATATGTCGAGTACAAATATGGCGTATGCGCCTCGAATTCCGCGGCGCAGGTGTCCACTCGCTTGAACACTGGCCGGATGCCGTGGCGCAGACGTGCCTGGCGCACGTCCTCTTCTGCGCTGCCGGCCAGTTTCATCAGCCGGCGGTCGGACATGCCGAGCTGCTTGCAGCGGAGCAGGCCGACTGGATCGTCCAGAAGCGCGGCGCCAGCCCGGCGGACTGCCTCGTCTTCGTCGATGAGCTGCTTGACCTGGGTCAAGAACCAGGGGTCGATGGCGGTCAGCGCCTGCGCCTCATCCAGCGTCATGCCCAGGCGCATGGCCTCGGCCAATTGCCACAACCGGTCCGGTCCGGGCTGCGCGATCAGGCGGCGCAGATCTTCAAGCGGCGGCACGCGGTCGAGGTCGAAGCCCCAGCGCCCGATCTCGAGCGAGCGCAACGCTTTTCCTAGGGATTCCTTGAAGGTACGGCCAATGGCCATCACTTCGCCCACTGACTTCATCTGTGGTCCCAGGGTGCAGTCCGCGCCCGGGAATTTTTCGAAGGCGAAGCGGGGCACCTTGGTCACGACATAGTCGATGGTCGGCTCGAAGCAGGCCGGCGTTTCGCGGGTGATGTCGTTGGTGATTTCGTCCAGGGTGTAGCCGACCGCCANNCGCGACACGCGCGGGTTCATCTCAATGACCACCATCTCACCGTTGCGTGGATCTACCGCGAACTGGATGTTGGACCCGCCCGTGTCGACCCCGATCTCGCGAATCACAGCCAGGGCCGCGTCGCGCATGAACTGGTATTCCTTGTCGGTCAAGGTCATGGCGGGCGCGATGGTGATGGAGTCACCCGTGTGCACGCCCATGGGATCGAAGTTTTCTATAGAGCAGACGATGACCGCGTTGTCTTTCCCGTCGCGCATCACCTCCAGCTCGTATTCCTTCCAGCCCAGCACCGACTGCTCGACCAGCACCTCGTGGCGTGGGCTCTGCTGCAGACCCCACAGCACCTTGCTGTCGAACTCCTCTCCATTCCACGCGATGGCCGCACCCGAGCCACCCAGGGTGAAGGAGGGCCGCAGGATGACCGGATAGCCCTGACCGGTACGGGTGCAAAGCTGGTTGCGGATTTCGCGCGCCTCGGCCAGCGAATGCGCGTAGCCGGAGAACGGCACGCGCAAGCCAATGTTGCTCATGGCCTGCTTGAACAGGTCGCGGTCCTCGGCCTTTTCGATGGCCGCGATCTGCGCGCCGATGAGCTTCACCCCGAAGCGATCGAGCACGCCGGCGCGGCCCAGCTCGACGGTGAGGTTGAGCGCGGTCTGGCCGCCCAAGGTGGGCAAGAGCGCGTCAGGCCGCTCACGCTCAATGATCTTGGTCACGAAGTCGAGGGTGAGCGGCTCGACGTAGGTGCGGTCGGCCATCTCCGGGTCGGTCATGATGGTGGCTGGGTTGGAGTTGACCAGCACCACCCGGAAGCCCTCCTCGCGCAGGGCCTTGACCCCTTGCGTGCCCGAGTAGTCGAATTCGCAGGCCTGGCCGATGACGATGGGGCCAGAACCGATGATGAGGATGGACTGGAGATCGGTTCTTCGAGGCATTACTCGGACCGCCGGTCAAGGATGTGGCCCTCGCGGTCGAGCTGGAAACCCTCGGGCAGCTTCTTTTCCACGCCGCCCCGGTGACCATGCACCAGCCACCCAAGTTCGGCGAACCCTTCGACGATGCGGATGCGCAGCCGCAGGCTCTCCTCGCTGTCGGAGACGAAGACCTGCAAGAGCGCCTCGCGCGCCACTTCTTCATTCTTCAGGCGCAGCAGGCTTTCCACCGCGGCGAAACGCACGCCCTCGTCCATGTCAGCCAGATAAGGGGCCACCAGCGAAGGCGCCCTTGGGTCTTTCTGCTGGCTGAGATGGCGCAGGAGCTGAATCTTCTTGGTTGGGTCTCGTTCGTAGCCCGGCTCGTGTTCGGCCAAGACCTGCTCGACGATGGCGAATTCTTCTTCCTTGCTGGCCACCTTGGGCAAAAGGCGCAGGGGCCAGGACACGGACTCCGAGGAGCGCAGGTAGCGCTTGACTGCCGGCAGGGCCGCGCGGCCCTTGGCCGCGATGGTATCGAAGACCCACTCCTTCTCCTGCTCGTCCTCAATGGACTTGTCGTACACCATGCCGAACCGGCACAACAGGCCGTAGAGGGCTGCCTCGGAGCCTTCGTTGGCCAACCCTTCCATGGCCTTATAGCGCTCGGGCGACTGCAGGTACTTGTGCGTCGCGCGCTTGATGAGGTTCGCCAGCGCGCGCTCCTCGCGCTTCTCCTTGGAGAAGAGGTCCATTAGGCCCATGGGTCGGCGGAATCTATACCACAGGGATCGCGGGTCCTGGCAGGGGACTTGAAGTAACGGCAAGGAAACGAGGCCGGCCACGGCCACGACCACGGCGAATGCCACGGCGTCCATCCTGAGTCCCGCAGCAGGCGCGGCGCAGGTTGAGGGCACCTGCCCAACGCGATGACCCTCAACCGGAAAGGCGATGAAAGGTGGTCGTGGTCGTAGACGTAGTCGTGGCCGTGGCCGTGGCCGAACATTTTTGAGCGAGCCACAGGCGACGTCCGAATGTCCGTGGACTTGGTGTATACACAGCCTTTCACTTGCGCTTCACGGAGCTGAAAGCACGCCTTTGGCGCCGGCTGGTCGACGGGCTGGGCGCGTGGGGAGCCCGCCGGCTTAGCCGGCGGCGCACCATCGCGGGAGGGGTGGCGAGGCCGAGCGAAGCGAGCGGGGTGGGGGTGGTGGGTGGGGGGCCGAAGGGCGAAGCGAACCCTCCCAGGGTTCCCATGTGGATCGCGTGGGGAGCCCGCCGGCTTAGCCGGCGGCGCACCATCGCGGGAGGGTTTGGGAACCCTCCCAGGGTTCCCATGTCAGTCGATGCCAAGGTCTTCGGGATCTGCTTCCTGGCCCTCGCACCCTTGTACTGGGCGCCGCTCTTCGTCACGGAGATCTTGCCCGGGCTGGACCTGCCGTTTCACCTGGCGGTGGCCGATATGCTGGGCAAGCGCGGCTCGCCAGCCTCGCCCTACGCGGCTTTTTACCAGGGCAGCCTCCACCTGGCGCCCTATGCGGCTCACTACCTGTTGCTAGTCGTGCTGGGCAAGGTGATGAGCCTGCTCGCCGCGCACAAAGTGATTGTGGCGCTTTATGTCGCGGCGATGCCACTCTCCACGGCGTCGCTGCTCGCGGCCTGTGGGCGCAGCCGGGTTCCCGCGCTGCTGGCCTTTCCGCTCGCGTACAACCTGACGCTGCACTACGGTTTCGTCAGCTTTGCGCTGTCTCTGCCGGTGCTCCTGCTCCTGCTGGCGCAGGTGGTGAAGCACCTCTTCAGCCCGCCCGGACAGGTGCGGCGGAGCTGGCTGTGGACAGCTGCGATGGCCCTCTTCCTCTTCCTGTGTCACCTGCAGAACTTCTTCTACGGTGTGGCCGCGGTCCTGGGGTTTGCGCTCTTGGTTCCCGTGCCTTGGCGCCGACGCCTGCTCGGGGCAAGCACGCTCTTGCCGGCTCTTGCCGCTCTGGCGTACCGGCAATTCGTGGGCTCCGCGTCTGCCGCGCCCAAACCCCCGCTTGCTCTGGTTTGGGCGTTGGTCAAGCGCCATCGCTTGGGGGACCTCGGCGGCAGAACCTTCTTGCACGATTTTGGCCAGCGTCTCTTGGGCATTCCAGTGAATGCCTTGCGCGGCTTTGTCGATCAGGTGGATGTTCGCGCGTGCAAAGCCTTGCTGCTTGTGATCGCTGTCTATCTGGCCGCCGGTCTGGTGGCCTGGGCGGCCCTGCCGGAGCAGAAGTCCCGGCAGCCGCAGCCGCGCGTGTGGCCTGCCATCCTGGTTGCCTTTGCGGGTGCGCTGGCCGCCTATCTATTGTCACCGCACCACCTGAACGAGCTCAGCCTGACAACTCTCTTTCCGCGCCTTGCCGTGCTGGTCATCCTCATGGCAATTGCGTTGGTACCAGCGGGGCTCGGACGCGCGCACGGCCTGCTTCGGTTGCTCGTTCCCCTTCCCGCTGTGGTCATGTGCGCTCTCTACGGACACCAACTAGTCGTGCACTACCGCGCCTACGCCAGGGAAACCGCAGACTTTGTCGAGGTGGTGCACAAGACGCCGCCGGGTGGCAAGGCCGTGGGCCTGGTGTTCGACCGCAGTTCGCGCGTCATGCGGGTGGAGTCGGCGTTCCTGGGCCTGCCCTATTTCTACGTGGCCGCCCGATCCGCACCCGGCAGCATGACGCCGCTGCCCTACTGCGGGATGCATGACATCCCTTGTACGAGAAAGCCTGCTGGCACGCTCCTGCCGAACCCCTGGAGCCCCATGGACGTCGGTCTTGGCAAGAACCCGCCGATTTTTGACTACTTTTTCGTGCGCAGTCCACCACGGGGTGCCAACCCATTCGGGCCGTATCTAGGCAGCGTGGAGGTCCTGGCCCAAAGTGGAACCTGGATCGTGTATCGCAAGAAGCCTGGCGCTGCCATTCCGACGCCGCCCCAGCCGGCCAAGCCCGCGCGGCATTGATTGCAAAAGGGCCAGAAGTCGTCTCAGGCGCCCATCGAGACTTCTTCGAATACCGCGTCTTGTCGGCAACTAGCTTCATCCTGTTGCCGACAACTCCTGCTGGTGCCATCTCGTCCGATATCACGGCATCCTCGGCCAGGGAGGGCTCAGGGCTCAGGGGTACAGCCCGTCCACGATCCCGTTGACATACTTTTCTATGTTGGTGTAGCCGGTCTTGTCGAAGTCGCCGGTGGCGTCGGAGGGGTCATTCGGATTCAAGCCGTACTTGGTTTCCCAGGCATCTGGCATGCCATCCTTGTCGGTGTCGACCGGCGCGGTCCCGCCTGCCAGCGTCCCGTAGCCGCTGTTGGTGAGGCCCGTGGCATTTTGGTCCGTCCACAACTTGCCTGACTTTCCCAGCGATTTCACATCGGCGATTACGAGAGAATCGACTTGATCGCGGTTCTTCGGCCAGGCACCGGCGTTGGCCAGGACGTCGGCGTATGCGGCTGCCGCGCTGGTGGTGGGCAGNNCCGCCCGGCTGACCTGCGTCCGTGCCATTGAGTGTGCCGTCCGCATTGCTGTCAAGAAGATTTCCGCTGGCGTAGACGGTTTGCCCGGCGTTCATCTGATAGAAATCGTCTCCCGCGCTGTTCGTGGACGGGCCNNCCGCCGGTATCCCCGGCACAATAGGCGTACTGGTAGTTGTAGGCCACGTTGTTGACGTACTGGGTGTTGGCCTTGGCCAGGGGCAAGCGACCATGGGCATTGGCCCAAAGGTTGGCGTACCAGGTGAAGAAGCCGCCTCCCTCAGTGTGCGCCCCGAACTGCTGGTGGGTTGGGTCCGCGTTGATGGAATACTGCATCGTGATGTTGGTCGCCCCCACCGCGTCGATGTTGTTGTACTGCGCGAACTCGATCGAGATGTGATCGAAGATCATGTTGCTGCCATTGAGCAGGTTGATCCCGCTGTTCCTCCAATCGGTGTCGATGAGGCCCTGGCGGAAACGCACGTA
>PMBS01000058.1 GCA_003153015.1 Myxococcales bacterium | reverse complement strand
GCCGGACTCTCCAAAACAGGGGTGGCGGTGGTAGCTTTTCCACCCTCTCCCCTGACGCTGCTCTTGCCGCTCTATCCCCATCGATCGAGGACCACCAGCGGATCTGCGTTTCGCACCATCGAGTCTGCTTTGGCGGACAAAGCCATCGTCACGGCACGAATCGAGGGTTACGCAACCGCCTCGGGCTACATCGAGGCCCTGTGCGATCGTATCACCGAGGCCGCGGGGCAACTGCCGGAGTCGGAACGCGCGACGGCCCCGGTCTTGTTTTCCGCGCACGGCCTTCCCGAAGCCTACATCCGCCGTGGCGATCCCTATCTCGACGAGGTCCGCTCGACCGTGGGCGCGGTCACGCGGAGGCTTGCTCTGGAGGGACGCTCGCAGCTCGCCTTTCAAAGCCGAGTGGGCCGGCGGCGCTGGCTTGCGCCCACCACGGAAGCGGCCCTCGACGCCCTGGGTGCCGCGGGCCATCGCGCCGTGGTCGTGGTTCCGGTCTCCTTCACGGGCGAGCATTTGGAAACCCTGCAAGAGATCGACATCCTGTACCGCGAACGGGCCGCGGCGCGAGGGATCACCAGCTTCGTCCGAGCCCGGGCAGTCGGTTGTCATCCCGCCTTCATTTCAGGGCTGGCTGGCCTGGTGGTCTCTGCCGCGCGCGAGCACGGCTGGATCTAGCCCTACTTTTGGGCGAAACAGCGCGGGTCAGGTTGGCTGCCCGGTTTTGGGATAGGACGGGCAGATCCTTACGGAACTGAACAAAAGGCCGAGGGCACCTATGGCACCTGACGAACTCCGTGCTCCTTTGCCGCGCAGCTAATCAAAAGGCGCCTACTGTGAAAGGGTCAAAAGGTCGAACGTCAAAATGCCCGTCCTCAGCGCACGCAACGAACATTGACCGCATTGGTAATGTAGCTGGAGTTCGCGCTGCCGTACGCGCGGCCGCCGAAGTTGACGTACCACGCGAGGGACGGCGAGCCGGCCGCCGGAGACGAAGACCAGAACGACGCTGAGGGCGGCGTCCCCGGAAAGGCGTTCGGGTCAATCATAGGGGTGGTCGCACGCGAAAGGTCGACGATTGTTACTAGCTCCTTGATCGTCGGAAGGCGCCAGCCCGTGCCTCCCAGGCTTGCGCCCACGCCGGCACAGTGTGTCTTTGCGTCGGCCCAAGTATATGTGGTCGACGAGACCGTCTGTTGCCAGGTCAGTTTGCTCTTGGTGTCGTAGACGGTTCCATTGCCGGTTCCGCCGGCCGTCACCACGTACTGCCCGGCCGGAGCGTCGGCGTCAGCCGACGTTGGCAAGGTGACCGCAATGATAGCGACCGCGCTGAGAAAACGGAGGATAGAGGCATTCATTTGGGCTTCTCCTGTTCACATTCACGGGCCAAGGGACGTTCAAAAAAATAGGCGAGACGGCGCCGCTTGACGTTGCCACAAGACTCCGGTTCTTCGAGAGCCACCGCGACGGTGTAACCCCGCGCGAGCCCTCGCTCGATGAGTCGCGCCGCTGCACACCAGGGCGCGCCGGCCGTCCGCCGCCGTCCGACCTTGCGCTGGCGGAGGCCCAGCCGCCAAGCGCACCAGGGAACCTCGACGAAGCGACCGACCTGGACCAACAGGACCGATTGGCGATTTCCGACCTCCGGAGTAATCCCCAGCGCCAGACGCGCGACCTGTGCTCCGAACGAAACCACCGGCCGCGTGAGGGAAAAACGACGAGTGATCCGGCCCCGCTTTCGCACCAGCAGATGGCCTGCAGGTTGACCATCAGCTTCAGCTCTTCGATACGGTCGCATAGTACCGGCAGCTCTCGCGCCCGCTCGGCGCGCCGGTTGCACCGCGCGACGAGCACTACAACGTCAAGCGTCGTCTCGCGCAGCCGCCCACCCAGTGTGTACTTGTGGCCCTTCGCAAAGCGTTGCACGACAGCGTCCACCCGGACGGCTACATCCATGGCGGCTTTGTAAATCGGCAATGCTTCGTAGTAGCTCGGCATTCACCCTCGCCGAATCAAGATGTCAAGACGTCAAAACGCCCGTCCTCAGCGCACACAACGAACATTGGTCGTATTGGTAATGTCGCCGTAGTAAGTGTCGCCGTAGTAGAAGTAGACGCCCCACGCGAGGGACGGCGAGCCGGCCACCGGAGACGAAGACCAGAACCAGTTCGGCGGTGTCGAGGGGAAATACGTGCCGTTTATGCTTGGATTGGACTGCCCAGCGTCCACGATGGAATAAAGCTCGATTCGCGACGGGAGGCGCCAGTCGCTGTGACCGGCGAGGGTCAGCGTCGGGCAGTAGGCAACCGCCTGTGCCCAGGTGTACGTGGTCGCCGGCACGGCTTGCTGCCACATGAGCCCCGTGACGTTGTCGGTGACCGTGCCGTCTCCGTTATCCGTGTAGCTCTCAAGATTCGGTGCGCCTGCGGTCACGTCTACCTGACTATTGGGCATCGGCCACTCGACCCAGTCACCCGTTCCCCCAGTGCCACCCGTGCCGACGATTCCCCCGCTACCGACTGCCCCACCCGAAGCGACCGTTCCGCCGGTAGTGACCACGCCGCCCGCGCTCGTCGTACCGCCCGCTCCACTGGTTCCGGCCACGCCGCCCCCAGCGCCGCAGCCGACCAGGAACATCACAGAGAGAGCCGAAAGCACGATGCGCAATCTGATGGACATGTCAACCATGGTTGCTCCATTCTGGCTTCTTCGCAAGTGTACTGGGCTGACGCGGGCGAGCCGTATGCAGCCCCGGTCTGGCGAAGTGCCGAAAACGCGCGCGCCGTCGATCGCGCGATAAATCTTGAATCTGGTTGACGGCAGTTCGAGCACGCCGAAGGTGGCAGGGTGGTAGCCGTCGGGCGCCACGAGCGCACCAGCTTGTTTGTAGGCGTAGGTCTTTTCGCAGCACGCGCCGGGATTCACGATCTTCCCTCGGGGTACATTGAGCATAGGCATCATGGAAGTATG
>PMBS01000099.1 GCA_003153015.1 Myxococcales bacterium | reverse complement strand
CGATGCATGGGCTCGAGGTATTCGGCCAGGATGCGCAAGGGGCGCGCGTCGTCGCTGGCCATGAAATCCTCGTTCTTGTAGGCAAGAGGATTGTGGGCCGTGGCAGTGGGTGGGGATTCCTTCATGAGTGTCTCCCTGTCATTAGAAGAGATATCGGTCGACCAGCCACGCGACTAATGTTCCGCTGGCCGTGCCGATGGCGTCCCAGGTGAGGTCGCGCCAGGAAAAGCCCGCTCCTCGGTACTGGTCGTATACTTCCTTGGCGATTCCTGCCGACAACGCGATGCCAGCGCCCGAAAGCACCCGGACGCTGGTGCGCTTGCTGACGCCCGCCGCGGTCGCGTAGCTGGTACCGGCCAGGGCGAAGCTGACGCTGAGGTGCATAACCTTGTCGCGGGCAAACCAGGGGTCAGGCTCGGCCGCCTGGGCCGCCGGCCGTGCCATGAAAAAGACCACCAGTGCGAGCGCGACGGCCAGTGACCGGCGAAATGTCGCGCGGGGGGAAACGTGGGACGGCGGATACTCGGGAATTCGGGCCATCAGGTGGGCACGGCGCAAAGTTCTGTACGCTACGTCCCATCATAGCTGTGTGCCAGCAAAGTGCACTTTTCCCTACTGTAATTGACCCCCCCTCCTCCGCGTGTTATCGAAGAAAGACTGCTTGGATACTTGATGGGCAAACGCATACTGGTTGCCGACGACAGCCTGACGATTCAGAAGGCCTTCGCTATGGTCCTGGGTGGCCAGGACTACACTCTTTTGGCCGCTCGATCGGTGGACGAGGCCCTGATGACTGCCAAGGGGGGACGGCCCGACCTGGTCATCGCGGACGCGGTGCTGGGAGCGGGCAATGGCTACGACCTGTGCGCGGCTTTGAAGGCCGATCCGGCTCTGCGCGGGGTGCCGGTGCACATCCTGGCGTCCAGCCAGAACCCCTTGGACGAAGCGCGCGCTCGCCGGGCTGGCGCCGACGGTCATCTGCTCAAGCCATTCGACAGCCAGGCGCTGCTCGACAGCGTGAGCGCGGCACTGTTGGCTCCGGCGCGACCGGCGCCCGCCCCGGTAGCAGAGGCGGCCCGTCCAGCCCCCACTGCCCCGTGGCCGCCTTTCGAGCACGGCGTCGTCACGGACGAGGTACTCGCGCCTGAGGAGGAAAGCTACGGCGAGTTCACCATCGAGCGCAGCTCAGCGGCCGGCCCGGCGGCCTGGACCAGCCGGCCGCCGACTTGGTCAGGGGCTCGGCCGGCGCCTACCGCTCCTTCGCCGCCCAGCACGGCGAGCAGGCCCTCGCTGATTCCCGGTGTGTCCCCGCCGACTCCCGCACCGGCGAGTAGGCCTGCGCCATCGCTGCCCGGCGTGACCGCCGTGCCGGCAGCGGCAAGTCCCGCGCGCCCCAGCCGGACCATCATGGGCTTCCCAGCCGTCGGCGGGCCCAGCCAAGCACCGTCGAGCACGCCGGTTCTTCCGGCGGCGGCGCGGCCTCCGGTGCCCCGCCCGAGTGTTCCTCCGCCCACGCCGCGCGCCGCACCGCCGGTCCCGTTCGCACCCATGCCGGTGCCGCCCACCGCTGTGGCTGCGCAGGCACCGGTCCGGCGATCGGGGAGTATGCCCGCGGTGGCACCACCAGCCACGCCGGTGCCGCCCACTGCGCAGGCACCAGTCCGGCGATCGGGGAGCATGCCCGCGGTGGCACCACCAGCCACGCCGGTGCCGCCCACTGCGCAGGCACCAGTCCGGCGATCGGGGAGCATGCCCGTGGTGGCGCCTCCCACCGCGCCTGCACCCCTAGTCGCAGCCGTGTCGTCGGTCATCGATCAGAAGGTTGCGGCCATCGCGGCCCGTGGTCGCGAGTACGAGGCGATCGCCAAGCTTTCGCGCGAGATCATCGAGCAGGTGGTATGGGAAGTGGTGCCCGAGTTGGCCGAGGTGATCATCAGGCAGGAACTGGATCGCCTGGCCACGGCCAAGAAGTAGGCGAGGCCCCGGACGCCGGTGGCCGTGACCGGATCCGGTGGCCGGATTCGGACGCCGTTTCCGGCCCCGGTCCCGGATCCGGAACCGGCACCCGAACTAGCCACGTATTTCCAAGAGGCGGTGCTAGGAATTTTCGATGGGCGGTACTACTCTCTGTCGCTCCACGTTTTGCGTAGCACCCCATGACCGATCTCGCGAAGACCTACGACCCTGCCGCCATCGAGTCCCGCTGGTACCAGGAGTGGCTGAACTGCGGCTACTTCCACGCCGACGCGGCTACCCCCAAGGCGCCCTTCTGCATCGTGATTCCGCCGCCCAACGTGACCGGTTCGCTGCACATGGGCCATGCGCTTACCTGCGCCATCCAGGACATTCTTGTTCGCTGGCGGCGCATGGCCGCGTACAACGCCATGTGGCTTCCCGGCACGGACCACGCCGGCATCGCCACCCAGATGGTGGTGGAACGCGACTTGCGCGCCAGCGAGGGCAAATCCCGGCACGACATCGGACGTGAGGAGTTCGTCAAGCGCATCTGGAGTTGGCGCGAGCGCTACGGCAGCCGCATCCTGGAACAGCTCAAGGTGATGGGCTGCTCGCTCGACTGGGAGCGCCTGCGATTCACCATGGAGCCCGACTACTCGCGGGCGGTCGTCGAGGCATTTGTGCGCCTGCACGAAGAGGGGCTCATCTACCGGGATCGGCGTCTCATCAACTGGTGCGTCTCCTGCCGGACCGCCCTGTCGGATCTCGAGGTCGAGCACGACGAGGGCGCGCAGGGTGAGTTGTGGGAGTTCGCCTACCCGCTGGCCGACGGAACCGGCGAGGTCGTGGTCGCGACCACGCGGCCCGAAACCATGCTGGGCGACACGGCAGTGGCGGTGCACCCCGATGATCCACGGCACAAGGCGAAGATTGGCAAGATGATCCGTCACCCGTTTGCCAGTCGCACCTTCCCCGTGATCGCCGACCCCATTCTGGTCGATCCCAAGTTCGGCACGGGCGCAGTGAAGGTTACGCCGGCGCATGACCCCAACGACTTCGAATGCGGCCAACGCCATAAACTGGGCTTCATCTCCATCTTCGACGAGAAGGGCGTGGTGACGGCTGAGGGCGGGCAGTTCGCCGGGCTGGATCGATTCGAAGCGCGCAAACAGGTCAAAGCCAAGATCAAAGAGCTGGGGCTCGAGCGTGGCAGCAAGGTGCATGTCCACGCCATCGGGCACTGCCAGCGCTGTCACACGGTGGTGGAGCCGATGCTGTCCACCCAGTGGTTCGTCAAGATGGAGCCGCTGGCCAAGCCAGCAATCGAAGCGGTCGAACAGGGCAAGACCCGCTTCGTACCGGAGAGCTGGAGCAAGACCTATTTCCATTGGATGAACAACATCCGTGACTGGTGTATTTCGCGCCAGCTCTGGTGGGGACATCGCATTCCGGCCTGGTATTGCGGAAGCTGCGCCGGCATCACGGTGGCGCGCACGACGCCGCAGGCGTGCCGCCATTGTGGGGGCGTGAGCCTCACGCAAGATGAGGACGTGCTCGATACCTGGTTCTCGTCGTGGTTGTGGCCCTTTGCGACCCTGGGCTGGCCCGACGAGACACGCGACCTGCGCACCTTCTATCCCACCAGCGTGATGGAGACGGGCTACGACATCCTCTTCTTCTGGGTGGCCCGCATGCTGATGGCCGGGCTGCACTTCATGAAGAAGGTTCCCTTCCGTACGGTGTACCTGCACACCATGGTGACCGACGAGAAGGGCGACAAGATGTCCAAGGTCAAGGGCAACACCATCGACCCTCTGGAAGTGGCGCAGAAGCACGGGGCGGATCCCTTGCGGTTCGCGCTGGCCTGGATGACCACCCAGGCCGCGCAAGGCAAGAACATCAAGTTCTCCCTGTCCCAGGTCGAGGACGCGCGCCGTTTCGCCAACAAGATCTGGAATGCGACGCGCTTCGCGCTGATGAACCTCACCGACTACAACGCCGACCAGTTCGCCGACCGGACCGCGGAGGACCCAGACAAAGTCGAATTCGACCTGCCCGAGCGCTGGATCTTGTCACGGGTCCAGCGCGCCAGTGAGGAGACCAACCGCGCCCTGGATGACTTCAAGATCGCGGAGGCGGCGCAGGGGCTGTACCACTTCATCTGGAACGACATCTGCGACTGGTACATCGAGATGGCCAAGGTGCGTCTGCAAGACCCCAGCAAGGCGGCGGAGCGCTGGAAGATCCAGGGGACTTTGGCTACCGCGCTGGGCGTGGCCATGCGCCTTCTGCACCCATTCATGCCGTTTCTCACCGAGGAGATCTGGCAGAAGTTGCCCAAGGCGGAGGGGGCGCCCCAGAGCATCATGATCACGCTCTACCCCATCCCGGATCCGCGCTACGTCGACGATGCCAGCGAGGCGTCAATGGCGCTGGTGCAGAAGGTGGTCACCACCATCCGGATGCTGCGCACCGAGAAGAATGTCCCATCGATAGAGCGGCCCCGGGTGATCCTAAACGTGGCTGACGACTACAAGAAGACTATCCTGGATGGCTACCGCCACCTGGTGCTTGAGCAGGCAAGGCTGGGCGACTTGCTGGTGCGTCGGACCGGTGAGGCCCCGGCCGGGACCGTGGTCACCGGCCTGGCCGGCGACGTGGAAGTCATTCTCGTGCTGGACACCCCGGCGGACTCTGTGGCTGAACGCGGCAAGCTGGACAAGGAGCGCGCCAAGCTGGACAAGGATCGGGATCATCTGGCCCAAAAGCTGGCCAACCCGCAATTCCTCGAACGTGCGCCTGCCGCTGTGCTTGAGAAGGACCGAGCACGCTTGGCCGAGATCGAATCGGCGATAGCGCGCCTGAACACGGCCCTCGCGCGACTCGGCTAACTTTCCACGTAGAGCTTCAACTGCTCGCGCACAACGTCTTCGTTGAGTCCGGTGCGCAGTTGTTCTTGCAGGCAGTCAGCCAGGGTGAGCTGCATGTCTTCTACCCCGCCGTCCTGCATGAGCTTGGCCAGCAGGGCTCGCGCCTCCCGGCTGTCGTCATCGCGAACGTAGTCCTTGACCATCTCGATGGTGAGCCCACCCGAAAAATCGAGCATCGCGTGGTCAAGGAGAAAGGCGATGAGTTGTTTCACAGGGACCTCCGGCGGGGGTGGCAATCAAACCTGGGAGCGACTGCTAATATCCCGAAAACGCTATGAAAATCAAGGGGGAATCGGATGCGGAGCTGTGCTTTTTTCTCTCGACCTCCTGCGGCTAGCGCTGAACTGGGGTGCGCGCGCTACGTCTTGACGGTTCCCCGGTATTTGTCTACGGTCGCACGGTGTTGTCCCGTAGCTGCCTCTGGGCGCTCGTACTGGGTATCGTCGCTCCGCTGGGCTGCGGACCGATCGAATACCGGAGTCGGGTAAGCTCGCGCGCTGCCTCTACCTTGGCGCAGGCCAAAGAGGCAGGGGCAGAGCAGAAGGCGCCCTACGAATACGCGAAGGCAGCCGAGTACCTTCGCCTGGCTAGGCAGGACGCGGGCCACGCCAACTTCCAGACCGCCCTCGATTGGGGCAGCCGCAGTGAAGACTGTTCACGCAAGGCGATCGCGCGCGCCGAGCAGCCCCAGCCCGCGGGTGCGACCGCTGAGCAGACAACATGTGGGGGGCCATGAACCGCGGACAGCGAACAGCCATCGCGAGCGCCGCGGGGCTGTTGCTCCTGGGCTGTGCTGGTCAGGACTTGGCCGTGCGGGCCAATGGCGTTCGCGCCAGCCTGCACCAGGCGCGCGAGAAAGGAGCCTACCAATGCGCTCCTCGCCAACTGGCTCTTTCCGAGGCTCACGTGGAATTCGCCGAGCGTGAGCTAGGCCGGGGTGAGTACTTCCGGGCGCTAGACCACGTCGAGATCGCGGAGGCCAACGCGCAGCAGGCCCTGCGTTTGTCGAAGGATGCTTGCGGGAAACTGCCGGTTGCCCCGCCGGCAGCCCCCCTGGACACGGATGGCGACGGCATCCCCGACGCGCTTGACAAATGTCCCAACCAGCCCGAGGACAAGGACGGTTTCCAGGACGAGGACGGTTGCCCCGACCTCGACAATGATCAGGACGGCATCCCCGACGCGCTTGACAAGTGTCCCAATGAGCCCGAGGACAAGGACGGCTTTGAAGACGAAGATGGCTGCCCCGACCTGGACAACGATAAGGATGGCATCCCCGACGCGTCTGACCTGTGTCCCAACGAGCCGGGCCCGCCTGAGGAGCGCGGTTGTCCCAAAAAGTACTCGCTGGTTTCGGTCACCCAGGAGAAGATAGAGCTTCACCAAGCGGTGTTTTTTGCCACGGCCAAATCAACCATCATGGCGCAAAGTTTTCCCCTGCTGAACGAGGTCGCGGACGTGTTGAAGTCGCGGCCCACCATGCAGGTCAGGGTCGAGGGACACACGGATAGCCGCGGCCGGCGGGCTGCGAACATGCTCCTGTCGCAGGGACGGGCCAATGCGGTCAAGGCCTACCTGGTAGGCCGTGGCATCGACGCCAGCCGGATGGTGTCGGTAGGGTATGGACCTGATCAGCCAATCGAAACCAACCGGACTGCGGCGGGACGAGAGAAGAACCGACGAGTCGAATTCGTGATATTGCAGCAGTAGCGGAGGACAAGCCCAAAATGGGAAACACTACTACACCACGGCTGGCGGGAGCATCGCGTGCAGGCCGATGGGCGTTGCTGGTACTGCAAGTTGGCCTGATCGGCGCGGTCCTGGCGGCGTCGGCCACGCCGGTGCTGGGCCAAGGCGATGAAAGGGCGGTCAAGAAGATCATCGATTTGAACAAGAAGGCACTGGCTGCGATCGATGCCAAGAAGTTCGATGTGGCTCGCGAGGGTCTCCTGGAGGCGGCGACCACGGCCAAGCAGGCGAACTTGCTCATGCACAAGATGCTGGCTCGGACCTATGTCCACCTGGGTGCGGTCTACTTCTTGGGCTACAACGATCGCAAGTCCGCCTTGAAATACTTTGGCTTGGCCAAGAACATTCGAGCCGATATCCAGCTCACACCGTCGCTGGCAACCCCGAACTTGACCGCGGTGTTCGAAAAGGCATCAGCAGAGGGAGGGTCAACCGACGCTGCGGCAGACACCGCCACGCCGAGCCGCCGTACACCCCCGCGCGCACCCGCTCCTGCGCCGCCTACAGAGCCGACGCCCGCGCCGCCCGCGCCCCCTGTGGTTGCTCAAGGCGAGCCGGAATTGCCCATTGTGTTGCCCGCCGACCTCTACTGCCCCGCGGTGGAAGAGGCGCCTGAAGGTCAGGAGATCGTCATCCGCTGCGCGGTCAAACCCTCGCTGAAGGCTGAACGCGTATTGTTCTACTTCCGGGCCTCCGGTGCTCCCAGCTACGCCGTCGCGGCCATGCAGAACTCTCCCAAGGGCTGGCTGGAGGCCCGCATCCCCACCCAGGCCGCAACCGGAGAGAGCCTGCAATACTACTGCGAGGCCAGAGACAGCGCCGACAACGTGGTGGCTACCAACGGGCAGGAGGACGTTCCCAACCCCATCATTCTCAAGCCCGCCGTGCCCGGCGCGACCCCGTCGCCGGTGGCGACCGGTGGCAGGGGCGAGGGGGAAGATGCCCTAGCCGGGATCAAGCACGAACAGGAAAACGAGATTCTGGAAAAGGGCATCCATCGCCGACGGCAATACGCTTTCTGGCTGGGCGTAGGGTGGGGAACCGGCTGGGGCTATCACCGGGCCGCCTTGCTGGAATACCGGCGGGATGCCCCTGCGGTCAGCGCCGGCGTGCACCACGCGGGCTGGTTCAACTTCTATCCCGAGGTCGGGTTTCTCGTCACCGAACACATTGGGGTCGCGGTCCAGGGTCGGCTGCAGTACATCCCGATAGAAGGCTCCGGCGAGACCCACACAGGCGGGCCGGCCACCGGAGCGTATGCGGTGCTGGGGCGAGGTCTGTACTATCTAGACTTGGGCGCTGGCAATGCGCAGCTCCAGTTCTCGGCTGGTCTGGGCGGTGGCGAGTACCGCTTCGCCTATCCGCCGACCAATGCCAACCCCGATTGCGTGGCGCACCCGAACCCCAACAAGTGCATCGTGGACTCGAAAGGAAACTACGTCCGGGACTCGAACGGCAACCCGATCCCAAAGCCTACCCAGCTCACCGATACTATTCGCAGCGGGACGTTCCTCTACAGCGCCGGAGTTGGTTTCATCTATCACATAAGCAGCCACTTCGCGGCCAACGTCGAGCTGCGTTTCTTGGGGGCTGGCCCACACCTCGGGTTTCTGGGCGAGGGCTTCATTTCGCTGCAGGGCTCGCTCGGTGGCAGACCTCCGCCCCGACCAGGAGACGCCCCACCGATGGAGATGGAGCGATTGCCAGAGGAAGACGAGGCAGAGGAGTAGTAGTCCGTCTCGACCACCCTCGGCGTCTCTTTGCCGGTCCAGGCGACAGACACTGGCGTACATGGCGTTTCTGCCGGCGACAAATTCACCTGCGCTATTGTCAACATTTGACGAGTCGCGGCTAATGTCTGGAAATCCCAAGGGTCTTGCGTTCTGCGGACTTTGTCATTTCCGTCATTGATGAGGCGGCGCGGTGCAAATCGTGATACAAGGGTTCCCTACCGAGGAGGCTATCTATGCGCATGTTGAACCGAGTATTTGTTCTATCCCTGAGTCTTCTGCTAACCAGCGTTCTCGCGCCCAGTGTTGCCAGGGCACAGGCACCGCAGTACCCGCCGCAGCAGCAGCCCGGGTATCCGCAGCCTCAGCCGAGTACCCCAGGGTACCCGCAGCAGCAAGCCTACCCACAACCGGGATACCCGCAGCAGGAGCAAGCACCGGGATACCCGCAGCAGCAAACCTACCCACAACCGGGATACCCGCAGCAGCAAGCCTACCCACAACCGGGATACCCGCAGCAGCAAGCCTACCCACAACCGGGATATCCGCAGCAGCAAGCACCGGGATACCCGCAAGGAGGCGCTCCACCGGCTGCGTACTACGCGCCACCGCCTGCATATCCTCCGCCGCCAGTCACTGAACCTCAGTACGAGGCGTCCGCTCGCCCAGCCGCCCGCCGCGGCCTAGTCTTCTTGCCCTATATCGGTTTTCAGTCTGTTGTAGGCAGTGGTTCGAGTGGGTATTCAACCGGCTTTCATATGGGCGGCCTGCTTGGCGGCCACATCGGTCCTTTCTTCTCTATCAACGGGGAGTTGACCCTCGACGTTATGAACCCTGATACGGGATCAAGCGGCATAGACGTCACCCAAGTCTTTGTTGATCTTACTCTTAGTCCTCTATTCCACTTTGGGGTTCCATACGTGGAGTTTGTGGTTGGCCCCAAGCTAGGCATGTTTTTCTACGGTGCGTCAGAAACCTACCCCTCCTCATACGGCTACTACAATTCTTCGGGAGACTACACTGGATACGGGTTGGCCTACGGGTTCACCGCGGGTGCCTTCTTTCCGCTCGGCAGGATAGCCCTTGGCGCCCTGTTGAATTTCACCGGCCGCAGCCCTTCGGAGATATGCTTCACTCCCTCCGGCGGCTCAGAGGAATGCAACGATTCGCCATCGGGCAGCGACCTGAAGGAAATCACCTTCAGTTTCGCGTTGCTGCTCTGATATCGGGATATGGGAACCCTGAAAGGGTTCGCTTCGCCCATCGGCCCCCCGGTGCCGGCCGCCGCGGCAGGTTAGTCGCCCATGCATGAGCCGGCGTCCCGCGGATCGGGCCTGATTGGCGCGCGCACCGCGACGTTCGTCGTTATGGCGAACATGGTGGGCGCCGGCGTCTTCACCAGCCTCGGCTTCCAGGTCGCCGCGATTCACTCGGCGTTCCCCCTGCTCATGCTGTGGGCAGTGGGCGGCGTGTACGCCCTCTGCGGCGCCGTCTCCTACGGCGAGCTGGCGGCCGCCATGCCCCGCTCGGGCGGAGAGTACCAGTACCTGTCGCGCATCTACCACCCCGCCGTCGGTTTTCTCGCCGGCTGGATCTCCATCACGGTCGGATTCGCGGCGCCGGTCGCTGCCGCCGCCATGGCACTGGGGAAGTACCTGTCGCGCGTGCTGCCCGGGGCCAACCCGACGGTCACGGCTTTGGTCGCCGTGGCAGCGATTACCGGCGTGCACCTCTTCAGCGTCGGGGTGCGCAGTCGGTTCCAGGGCTTCTTCACCTCGTTCAAGCTCCTGCTCATCGCCGCCTTCATCGTCGGGGCGCTGCTCTTGGCCGTGCCCCAGCCCATCCCCTTCGGGCCGCAGCCTGGCGATCTGCGCGCCCTGTTCTCGGCGCCGTTTGCGGTGTCGCTGGTCTACGTCACCTACGCCTACTCGGGCTGGAACGCCTCGGTCTACGTCGCCGGCGAGGTGAGGAATCCCGCGCGCAGCATCCCGCTTTCACTCATCTGCGGAACGCTGGTAGTGGCAGCGCTCTACATCCTGCTGAACTTCGTCTTTCTCTACTCCACGCCCATGGCGGCTCTCGATGGTCAGGTCGAAGTCGGCTACGTCGCGGCCGACGCCATCCTGGGCCCGCACGGAGGGCGGATCATGGGGTTCCTGATTTCGTTCGGGCTCGTCTCGGCGATCAGCTCGATGGTCTGGGCCGGCCCGCGCGTGCTCATGGCGCTCGGGCAAGACATGCGCGTGTTCGGGTGGCTCGCTCCGCTCAACCGGCATCGCGTTCCCTACCGCGCGGTGCTGGCGCAAACCGCGCTGGTGGTCGTGCTCATCGTGACCTCGTCGTTCGAGAGAGTCATCACTTTCCTCGGCTTCGTGCTGTCAGCGAGTGCCTTCTTGACCGTTCTCGGCGTTTTCGTGTTTCGCTGGCGTTGCCCAGCGGCGCCGCGTCCCTACCGGACCTGGGGCTACCCGGTGACGCCCGCGCTGTTTCTCATTGTCACCGGATGGATGCTGGTCTTCTTGCTCCGCTTTCGGCCGGTCGAGTCGCTGGCCGGGCTGGGGACGGTGGCGCTGGGCATCCCGGTCTACCTCTGGGTCGCCCGCACCGGGGCGGCCGCGCCCGCGCGCTTGCAGGGCGTGGGCGAGCAGCCATGAAGCGACGAACCCAGCGGACAGCCTTCCGAAAGGGAGCGAACTAGTTCTCCAGCTTGCGCAGCGCCTGCCCCGCGCTGCCAGGCCGCTTTTCAGGCTCGCTCTCCGTCAGCCAAGCGACCAGGTCAGCTAGGTTCGCGCGAGCGGGGGATTCTTGGTCAGGCAAACGTGGCAGGGGCGGGCGATCGAGGCGGCCCGCGAGCAGGTCCGCGTGTTGTCGCATGGGGCGGCCGGCCAGCGCCTCCCACAAGATGGAGCCAACTGCGAAGAGATCAGTGAGAGGCGAGGAGAGCGCGCCGCGAAGTTGCTCGGGCGCGAGGTAGATGGGGGTGCCCCCGGCCAACTCGTCGGGGTTGTCGGTCCCTAGCAGGCGGGCCGAGCCGAAGTCGGCCAAGACCGGTTCGCCGGGGCTGCGAAACAGGATGTTGCGTGGGGTGATGTCGCCGTGAACAACCCCGGCGGCATGTACGTAGGCCAGCGTCGACAGCAGCGAGCGTGCCAGGGCCATGGTCTCTTCGTAGGGCAGGGCAGCAGGCCGCACGCGTGCCAGCCGGTCACGCAAGCTGCCGCCGGGCAGATGTTCCATGACCAGCGTGCGCGCCGCTTCGTCGAGGTCGTAGATGGCAACCACGCCGGGGTGGCGCAGGCCGGCCACCAGGCGCGCCTCGGCGAAGAAGCGCTGGCAAGCCTCGCTCAGCCGGGCCGGCGGGTGGAACACCTTGAGCGCAAGCTCGATGCCCAAGCTGCGATCGCGGGCCAGGTAGACCGTCGAGGTGGTGCCGCGGCCGATCTCGCGCACGACTTCATAGCGAGAAAGGGAGAGGCCCTCGGGCTGAACCAGGGTGGGCGTGGCTCCGACGGGATTGCTGGGGAGCAAGGCTGTGCCGCCCAGGCGCTGGCGCAGACGGACCAGGCGGGCGCTAGCCGCGGGATCGTCGATGTCGTCAGCCAGCAGGCGCTGCCAGCGCTCGGCCGCGGCCTGCAGGAGGCCTTCCTCTTCGTCGAGAACAGCCAGTTGGGCCGTGGCCTGCCGCCCGAGAGCACCGCTGGTGCCCGCAAGCGCGGTAAGGAGCGAGCGGGCAGCGGCCGCCTCGCCTTGCGCGACCAGTTGCCGGGCCAAAGCCAGGCGCGAGTTCTCGGGCTTCACACGACCTCCAGACGCTGGCCGGCCGCCTCGATCACATCGCCGTGCAACAGTTCGAAACTGCGGCCCACGAGCTGGCCGGCCAGACGCACCGGCTGCGTGCACGCGACGCGCGCGGTTCGTTCCTCGGGCAAGACGTGCAGGGCGGCCAGCGCTGGAAAGGCTGCGGCCAGCGGCAGAGGGCCCACGCCCAGAAAGGCGTGCAGGCCGCGATCGAGCCCGACTGCGCCGACAAGTTCCAGCAAAGCGGGCCCATGGCAGACAAAATCGATGCGACAGTGTGCCCCCAGGGCAAGCTGGCCCTGCGCCGGCAGCGGCACAGGGGCCGACAGCTTGGCTCGGCACAACCACGTGCCTGCGCGCGATCCGGCATCCTCGACGGAGAATCCCGTCGTGCCCGCCAGCACGCGGGCGTGCTGGCGCGAAACCCCGGCGTCGCGCAGAACGATCTGACAGAAACCGTCGCGGCCCAGCAGGGCGGGTAGGGAGGCGAAACGGGTTACGGCACCGTCGGGCCCGCGCAGGGCCACGCTGCGGCCCCGGCACAGGCGCTGGTCGACCTCTACTGCGGCGGAGTGCAGGTCAGCAGCCTCGGGAAGGTCAGCCGCGGCGGCCAGGTCCAGGGCGGCCAAACGCTGGCCCCCGGCCAACAGCGCCTCGAAGCGGGACACGAGATCGCGCAGCTCGCGGCGCCGGCTGCGCTGGCCATCTTCCCGCGCCAGGCACGCCTCCATGCGGTCGATGTCGCCAGCGGCTCCGTAGGCATTGGCAGCCCGCCGATCGTCACCGGCCCGCTCGAACGCCGCGCCTGCCGCCCCATAGTCTTCCAGATCCAGCAGAAGCTCGCCGGCGGTCAGCAGGGCCTCCTGCTCAATCGCCGTCAGCTCCGCGCGGGAAATGCGATCGCAAAGCAGGGTGGCGGCCTGACGCTTGGCCGACTGGATTTCTTCAGCCATGGCTACGCGTTCTGCCACCGACAAGGTCGACAGCGTCGTGCACATGGCGCGGACCAGATCGTGGATCTGCGGCAGGGACAACCCGGCCACGCGCGCTTCCAGCATCACCGCGTCCAGCGACGCCCATTCGCCGTCGAGCGCCAACATGCGAACCAGCGCGGGCAGGGCGCGGGATCGGGCTGCGCCTGTTTCGGGGGTCGGCTTGAGCCGTGAGCCATTCTTGGCCATTCATCCTAAGAGTACACTCATACCCATGATTGCTCCTGTCGCGGTTGGCCAGATGCGTTTCACGCTGCCCGGTCTGGCAGCCGATGCCCGTGGCGTGGTCAGCGGACGCGAGATGGCAGCGCGCTTTGCCACGCTTGACCGGGTGGTGTGGTTCTTGCGCCTGCTGTCCGCTGCCGGCGATCTGGATGCGTGCTGGTCAGGTATGCGCCTCATTCCCGTGCGCTCGCCGCTCGGGCTGCGCGAGATGTTGTTGCTGCTGCCCGTGCCGTCGACCGAGGCCGCCGATCTGGTTGCGCGGGCGGCGCGCACTGCAGGCGGGCAGGCCGCGACCGGCGCGGGCCGGCACTTTGTCGAGTATCGCGACGCACGCGCATCCCTGGGCTACGACGTGGCCGAGGTCGCGCGCGGGTCCGGGGATTTTGTTTTCTATTTGGCGGACCAGGTTGTCTACTTTCAGGCCGAGGGAGAGAGGTCACTGGTTCGCCTCTTGCTGGGGCTCGATCTGCTTCGCCGGCCAGGCGGATCAAGCGACGCTCTGGGAGACGGCGGTGCCTGCTATGTGACCGCCCGGCGCGGCCTGGGAGCGCGCCTTTGCCAATACCTTTGCCGCGTGGGGGTGGATGCCCGGGCGGCCCAGTGCGAACCGGCGGCAGAGAGCGCTTTTGGCTTACACACCGGCTTCTGGCTGTTTCGCATCGAGGACTTGCCAACCCGACTTTGCGGCTTAATGTCGGAAACCCCGGGATTGGCGCTGTATCGCCCGGTTACCCACGGCGTGGCGGTCGCTGCCGGGTATCGCCATCCCGTCAATCTGGCGGCCTGCCGCGTGTTGTTTCCCGAGGATCGCCTGTTGCTCTTGGCTCCGCGCCCGACCGGTGCCACCCAGCTTGATCCGACTCCTGCGCTCGCGGACATTGCCGATCTCCTGCCCGTGCCTGTGTTTTCTGCAGGCGAGCCGTCGGCGCTGTCGGCGCGCCCTGCCCAGGCAAAGCGGCTGGATGTTCCCTTGCGCCTGGTCTTTGCGCCGGAAGTCCGAGCCCGCGCCAAGGCGGCCTATTTGTCTTGGTCGCAGGTCGGATGGTTGCGGCGGCTGTGCCAGGCGCTGCCGCCCAGTGCACTGCGCGGGCACCAAGTGGCCTTGCTCGACGATGTGGTGTTGGTGGTGGCATCCGACGAACTGGTTGCGCTGCCCTTTGGAAAACTCCTCGGCCAGGCAGCCCCCGGCGTGCTGGTGCCGGCCGGGATGAGGCTGGCGCCGGCCCTCGATCCCGAGGCGCTCGCCAGAGCACTGGGCACGGGGGAGAACTCCCTGCTGGTCTTTGTCTCGGCGAACGAGGCGCCGTTGCGCATTCCCGCGGCAGCGATGCAGCCACTCGATCGCCGCATTCTAGCCGAGATGACCGTCGAGGCGCGGTCCCTTGCGGCGCGGTCCCATCCCGTCGCGGAGCGAGAGGAGGCGGTCGAGATTGAGATCGATCCATTGGGCCCGTTTCCCCTGTGGGGCCTGGAATCAAAACGGAAGTAGCGGCATGCCCCGGCTCTTTGTCAGCCATTTTGTCCTGCCTTTGGTCAAGGGTGGGCGTTTGCACGTGGGGCGTCCGGTGGGATGGCCCGCTCTCGCCCGGCTGCGGCGCCTGGCCAGTGGGGCCGATAGCCTGTCCAGCCGACATGAAGTGCGGGCCGCTATCGAGTTGACCCGGTTGCGGCAGCTTTGCGCCGCTGGCTTGCTGGCTGCTGCTGAACCGCCGTCGCTCGACGAGTCGTCGCTGCGCTTGGCCGCAGCCGCGCACAACCTGCTGCTGCTCGGACACCCTGAGATTGCGGGCCATCCTCGGGAAGAGGAGCGCATCGCCGCGCTGGCGCAGGAGCTTGCCGATCTGGGTCCACCGGCCGAGCTGCGCGCGGCGGTCGGCCGATACTCACTGCTGGCGCGTCTGCCCGAAATTGTGCGGGTGGAGCACCAGATGCACCTGGGCCCAAGCTGGTTGCGATTGGAGCTGCGGGCCACCGGGGGATCGCCGAGTGCGGCTATGCGCGTCCTGGCCCGTCTGGCGCCCTTGACCTCGCGCCGCCGGAACTGGTGGAAGGAGATTGGCTTTCCTGCCTGTGCCGACGGCGCGATCGAAACGCTGTTTCGTGCGTGTCCGCTGCTTGAGGCAATGGATCCGTTGCGCTTGCATCCACCGCTTTCCTGGCGGCGCATTCTGCCTGTGCTGCGTTTCCCCGCCCTGGGCCGGGCGGTCGCGGGCCGCATGGTGGAGATGGGAAGCGAGCCCGCGGGCTCGGCCTTGGTGATGGCCCTTCTGCGCTTCGCCTCGGCGGGCGAGAAGGATGCAGCCCCAGCTTGTGCAGAGGAGATCGCCTTCGCGATTCGCTTCCTCGCGCATGTGCACTGGCTGCACCAGATATTCGGGGCGGGCGGCGAACCAACGAGCTGCTCAGACCTCGCGGCGCTGTTGGCGGCGGCTGCCGAAATCGAGCCGCGCCTGCTCTGGCCACCGGATATCCCCCGTGACAGCGGCCCTGGGCTTCGCTTTGCGCGGTCCCTGCAACGGCTGCGCGCCGAGACGCCCGAGTGCGTGCCGGAACGCTACCGGGCCATGCGAACCCTGTGCGAGTTGGCGGTGCGGTAGGATGGATCGAACGACAACCAATGCGGATCAGTCGGCCGGTTCAATGCCGGCGCGCTTGAGCTTGTCGAAGAGCGTGGTGCGGCTCAGGCCCAGGAGTTCAGCGGCGCGTGCCTTGTTCCCGTTTGCGGTGCGCATGGCTCGCTCGATGAGCACAACTTCGATGCGAGCGAGGGTGGCCGGAAGGTCGATGCCCGCGGCCGAGGAATCCGATGCGACCGTGGCAGCCAGATCGGCCGAAGGGGTGTGCAGGTTGTGCCGAAGATCCTCGACACCGACCACGCCGGTACGATTCAGGATCACCATGCGTTCCACCAGGTTTTCCAGTTCGCGCACATTGCCGGGCCAATCGTAGAGCTGCAAGGCGAGCAGGGACGCCTCCGACAGGGCCACGTCCTTCTTCGTGCGCCGATTGGCCGATGCCAGGAAGTGTTGGCACAGGGCCGGCACATCCTCGGCGCGCTCGCGCAGGGTCGGCAGGGTGATGGGAACGACGTTGAGCCGGTAGAAAAGATCACTGCGGAACTTCCCCTGCTTGACCAGCGCCAGCAGGTCGCTGTTGGACGCCGCCACGACCCGCGCGTCGACCTGCCGGGTCTTGGACTCGCCCACCGGGGTGATGATGCGGTCCTGTAGCACCCGCAATAACTTGACCTGCAGGCTGAGAGCCAGCTCGCTGATCTCGTCGAGGAAGAGCGTGCCGCCGTCGGCTTCCAGAAACTTGCCGGCGCGCGCCTCTGTCGCCCCAGTGAACGCGCCCTTGGCATGGCCAAATAGCTCGCTCTCCACCAGCCCTTCTGGGATGGCGCCGCAGTTGACGGCGACAAAGGCATTCCCCACCCGCGGCGAGAAGGCGTGAAGCAGGCGGGCCACCACTTCCTTGCCCGTGCCGCTCTCACCGAGCAAGAGCACGGTGGCGTCCGTGCCCGCCACTTGCGTGACTATCTCCACCACGCCACGTAGGGCGGCTGAATCACCGACCAGGGCCGCCTGGGGCTGGTCTGGCTCCGCGGGCCGGTGCGCGGCAGCCTTGGGACCCGGCCGGCCGCGGGCCAGGGCCCCCTCCAGCACCGACTTCAGCTCCTCGGCATGGAACGGCTTGACCAGGAAGTTGAACGCTCCCGAGCGCATGGCCTCCACGCAATCGGAGACCTTCGTGCTGGCGGTCAAGATCACCACCGGCGTGCGTACGGACGGTTCCTGCGCCTTGCGCAAAACCGCGAACCCATCGGCGCGCGGCATGCGCAGGTCGCTGACCACCAGGTCGAAGGCGGCGCCGTCGAGGGCGTTCACCGCATCGACGCCGTCAGCCGCCTCGGTCACCTGGTGGCCCATGTGCTCGACCGTCCGGCGTAGGGACTGCCGCACCTCTGGCTCGTCGTCAACAATCAGGACTCGCGCCATAGCGTCGAGTGTATCACGAAGTACAACATTCACGTTGGCCGAGGCCTCCGCTAATCCACCTGTGCATGCGCGGGGCCAGCGAAAACGTGGCGATCGGCCGAGCGCTGGCCGCAAACCCGTCGGTTCACCGACGTTGCTGGTGCTGGCCAGCCGTCGATGCAGGGCCGCGAGGGCCGAGAGCAGGCTGCCGGCGGAATCCCGATGGAGCGGTGGTGGGCGACATATCGGAATGCCGTTGAGGGCGCGCCATTGCCACGCGATCACGCGCCTCTCGCGCTGGTCCCGTCCTTGCGTATGGAACCAGGCATGAACGCCGTGCCCTTGAGATCCTTGTCTAGCGTCGCGACCCAAACCGTGGACCTGCCTATGAACCTGTCCGCAGCAAATTGCCGCTTCTCCCGCCGCGCACACGGAGCACAACCATGAGAGTACTCATCGCCGAGGACGACGCCGACCTCCGGAAGTCACTCAAGCAGTGGTTCGTCAATTGGGGCCACGACGTGGTGGTCGTGGCCAGCGCGCCTGAAGCCATAGCGGTGCTCAACAGCCGGGACGAACCCGAGCTGGCGTTGCTCGACTGCGAGATGCCGGAATTCGATAGCCTGGGTGCAGTTCGCCAACTGAGCAGGCGAGCAGACCTGGTCGCAACCTACTTAATGGTGTTCACGGCGAGCAAACTCAAGCCGCTCACGGTCCAGTTGCTGCGTGCCGGTGTCGACGACCACCTGAGCGAACGGGCCGATGGTCGCGATTTCGGGCTGCGCCTGGAGATCGGCAAGGCTTTGGTCGAGTTGCACCGCCAGCGCTGGTGCCCGGAAAGCGCGAGTGGAGCCGGGGACGAACGCGCCAACTGATGACGAGGTTGCGAGTCCTGCGCCGCGAACGCCCCCGCCACCTGCCGTGCGCGCCACGTCCGCACCACGTTCCATGTAGGGGCGAGTTGCGGTCTACTCCGGTCGGGCCCACGCGCACCTGCCGTGCGCGCCCCGTCCGCATGACGTTCCATGACCTGCGGTCGCCCTCCGGTCGGGCCCACGCCGAATTCCCGGGCCCATCACTTGGTCCACCGTCGGTCTTCTGACGGCTGATGCCGCACATCGACGTCGGCGATCCGACGCTCCTGAGCACAGGGCCATTGGTTCCGCTTTCTTGCGGCTGGTCCCGTGGTTGCATTGAATGAGGGCATGGAGACCTCCGAACGACTATCGTGCCTGGACGAACCAGCCGACCTGGCGTCGGAAAAATCGTCCGGCAGCCACCAAATCCCCGTCGGCCTTGCGCCCGTCCCGCTCGAAGGCCCGCCCGTATCTAGCGCATCAGGCGGTCCCCGGGTCGTTGACTCGGTGGCCGTCGATCCCGGCGAGACCACGCGCATTCTGCTGGTGGACGATGTCATGCTGAACCTGGAGATCCTGAGAGAAACGCTGCGCCCCCTCGGGCACACGCTGCTTCTGGCCGGAAGCGGACGCGAGTGTCTGGCCCTCGCCCGGCAGAGCCCCCCGGCGCTCATCCTCCTCGACGTGATGATGCCCGAGATGGATGGTCTGGAGGTCTGCCGGCAGCTAAAGGGCGATCCGGCCCTGAAACACGTGCCGATCATCTTCTGCTCCGCGCTGGATGACACCGCCGCGAAGGTGCGGGGACTGGATGCAGGGGCCGTCGACTTCATCAGCAAGCCCTACGATCCCGCGGAGGTCGTGGCCCGGGTCAACACCCATCTCGCGCTCTCCCGCCTGCAACGGGGGCTCGAAGCGCGCAACAGCGAGCTGGAGCGCGCGCTGACCCTGGCCTACGAACTGCGCCAGGACGCGCTTCGGCGCATGCAGGAGGCGCTGCTCGGTCGCTCGGATGCGGTCGCCAGACTCCGCGCCTCGATCGCCGACGAGGCACGCTCCTCGCTTCCCCTGCTGCTGCTCGCTGAAGCGAGCTGCGGCGACGAGGCGGTGGCGCGCGCGATCCACGATGCGTCCGCGCGCCGGAAACAGCCTTTCGTGGCGATCGAGTGCGGGCAGATAGTGGACTGCGACCTGGCGGCGGTCTTCCAGGATCAGCCTTGCCTGAAAAGCAGAAGCAGGCTCGCGCTAGCGGCCGGCGGAACGCTTTTCCTCTCGGGAGTCCAGCACCTGCCCCAGAAGGCCCAGAGTCGTCTCCTGCAGATCCTGCTTGCCCAAGAGAACGCACGCGCGGCCGCACCGGAAAGACAGGACGACGTACGTTTCGTCGCGTCGGCGGCGTCTACCCCCACGGGCGGCGGGCTGCCCGCCGAGTTCGATCCGCAGTTGGCCCAGAAGCTGACCCGCCGGGTGCTGCGGTTGCCCACCCTGGCCGAGCGCAGCGATGACATCCCGGAGCTGGTCGAACTGTTCGTCACGCGCCACGTGCGCGCCCTGGGTCGGGTACTGGAATCGCCGAGCGAGTTGACGCTGTCGCGTCTGCACGCCTATTCCTGGCCTGGCAACCTGCGCGAGCTGGAAGACGTCGTCCGTCGCAGCATCATCTCCAGCCGGGGACCGCTGCTCGAGGTGGACCAGGCACTGCTCGCCGACGGCATCCCGTTCGGAAGCTACCGCTTGCTGCGCAAGCTGGGCGAAGGTGGCATGGGCGAGGTTTGGGAGGCGCGGCACCAGCTACTCGCGCGTCCGGCTGCGGTCAAGCTCATCCGACCCCAGCACCTGGCCAGGAAGAACCACGCGGTGTTGCGACGGCGCTTCGAGTGCGAGGCCAGGGCCACCGCCAACCTGGCCTGTCCGCACACCGTCACCCTGTACGACTTTGGCGTGTCCGAGGAGGGAGCCTTCTACTACGTCATGGAGTTGCTGCACGGCATGGACATCCAGCGTGCGGTAGAAGAGTTCGGCGTCATGCCCCCGGCCCGGGTGGCCGCCCTGCTCATGCAAGCCTGCGGCTCGCTGGCCGAAGCGCACGCCAGCAATCTGGTCCACCGTGACATCAAGCCGGCCAATCTCTTCATCTGCAAGCTCGGCCTCGATGTCGACGTGCTCAAGGTGCTCGATTTCGGCATGGTGAGCGGCGGTAAGTTGCTGGAGGACACGCACCTGAGTGCGGCCGACGAGATCTACGGTACGATCGAGTGCATCTCGCCCGAAGCCGCGACGGGAGCGAACAATCTCGACGGGCGCGCGGACGTCTACGGCCTCGGCTGCGCGGCCTACTGGATGCTGACCGGTCAGCTCGTGTTCGACGCGCCCTCGGGCGTGAGCATGCTGCTCAAGCACATCCAGGAAGCCCCGGTGCGTCCGTCGGAGCGTGCGGGCATCGACATCCCCAGCGATCTCGAAGAGCTGGTGATGCTCTGCCTGGCCAAGCAGCGCGACAACCGCCCTACCGCCCTCGAGTTGCTGGATGGCCTGCGCGCCAGCCGCCTGCACGAGGCGTGGGACGACCGCGCCGCCCGGGCGTGGTGGATGGATCACCTTCCCAAGATCATGGAGCCCTAACATGCGCGGACAAGGTAACGGAGAAACGATGACCACGGCGGAGCAAAGGATTGCGGACCTGGAGCGCGAGAACGGCCTGCTGCGACGATTCTCAGTGGCGGTGGAGCAGAGCCCAGCCTGCATCGTCGTCACCGATCGGCAGGGCAAGATCGAATACGTGAATCCCAAGTTCGTAGAGCTGACCGGCTACGGAATCGCGGAGGCGCTGGGACAGAATCCGCGCATCCTCAAGTCGGGAACGACCACAGCGGCCGAATACCAGGAGCTGTGGGCCACCATCACCTCGGGACGNNGAATTCTGCAACCGCAAGAAGAACGGCGAGCTGTACTGGGAGTCGGCCGCCATCTCGCCCATCCTCGATGGCCAGGGCAACATCACGCATTTCGTCGCGGTCAAGCAGGACATCACCGAGAGCAAACGGGCCGAAAACGAGCTGCGTTCGGCGACAGCCTTCCTCGACAGAGTCATCAACGCGATCGCGGACCCGGTCTTCGTCAAGGATGAGCGGCGGCGCCTCGTGCTCGTCAATGATGCATTTTGCGCGATCGATGGCCGCCCGAGAGAGGTCATCCTCCTCGACGATGGAGACGCTTCGCTCCCCGAGGAACAGGCCGCGGTCCTCCGGGAAATGGATCTCCGCGTGCTTGATACCGGCGAGGAGAGCGTGAGCGAGGAGTTTCTGAGCAACCGGTCCAGCGGAAAAGTGCACGCGGTCGTCACGCGCAAGGCCCGTTACCTGGATCCAGCCGGGAAGCGGTTCATCGTCGGAGTGATCCGCGACGTGACCGAGAGCAAACGGATCGAGGCTGCCGTGCGCCAGAGCGAGGACAGGTTTCGAATCCTCTTCGAGCAAGCCGGGGACTGCATACTTCAACTGGAGATCGATCCTGAAGGCAGGCCCGTGATTCTGGATGCGAGCAACGCGACCTTCAAACTCCTCGGATACCAACGGGACGAGTTGATAGGCCAGCCGGTGTCTTTCATAGAGGTGATGCCCGATGCGTCCGAGGTTATCGGCGCAAGGCGGCAAGATGTCCTTTCTGGAAAGGGGGCACCATTCGAGACAAGGCACCGGTGTAAGGACGGCACGATCCGGGATTTCGAGTGCTCGGTCAGGGAGATGCAAGTCGGTTCAAAGACCATTGGCGTGTCGGTCGAGCGCGACATCACCGAGCGCAAACGGATCGAGGCGGCCCTGGGCGCCAGCGAGACACGGTTCCGAATGCTGTTCGAGAAGTCGCGCGACGCCCTCATGACGATAGAGCCGCCTTCATGGCGCTTCACCTCAGGCAATCCGGCCGCGATCGCGATGTTCGGCGTGCCGGATGAAGCGGACTTCATGTCGCGTGGCCCGTGGCAATACTCGCCCGAGCGGCAGCCGGACGGCTGTGCCTCCGCCGACAAGGCCAAGGAGATGATCGAGACGGCCATGCGCCAGGGATCCCACTCCTTCGAGTGGATGCATCAGCGCCTCTCGGGCGAGGACTTCCCCGCCGCCGTCCTGCTCACACGGATCGAGGTCGAGGGCCAGGCGTTTCTGCAGGCCACGGTTCGCGACGAGACCGAGCGCGTGCGGCACCAAACCGAACTGCGCCGGGCCAAGGAGGAGGCGGAGGCGGCGACCCGTTTCAAGAGCGAGTTCTTGGCCAACATGAGCCANNATCCGCACGCCGATGAACGCCATCGTCGGCCTTAGCTATCTGGTGCTCAAAACCGAGCTTGCGCCGCGGCAACGCGACCACGTGAGCAGGATCCAGTCGTCGGCCCATGACCTGCTCGCAATCATAAACGACATCCTCGACTTCTCGAAGATCGAAGCCGGGAAGGTGGAGGTCGAATCGATCCCGTTCGACCTCGACCGGGTTCTGACCAGCGTGACCGACACCCTGTCGGGCAAGGCCGCCGAGAAGGATTTGGAGATGCACTTCCAGGTGGCGGCGGACGTGCCGCGAGCCCTGGCGGGGGATGCCATGCGGCTTGGACAGGTGCTGCTCAACCTGGTCGGCAATGCGGTGAAATTCACCGACAAGGGCGACGTGGTCGTGTCGGTCGAGATCGTTTCCCGTAGCGGACCGACAGCGCAGCTACGCTTCTCGGTGCGTGACACGGGGCTGGGCATCACGAAGGAAGAGTGTGACAGGCTGTTCGAGCCCTTTGTCCAGGCCGACAACTCGACCACGCGCAGGTTCGGCGGAAGCGGATTGGGGCTGGCCATCAGCAAGCAACTGGTCGAACTGATGGGCGGCACGATCTCCCTGCAGAGCACGCCGGGCGTAGGCAGCACCTTCACTTTCACGGTGACCGTCGGCTTGCCGGAGCAGACCGGCCAACTGGTGCGCATGGTGCCGATGGACCTGCGGGGAATGCGTGTTCTCGTGGTGGACGATAATCCGATTGCGCGGATAATCCTGCGCGCATCGCTCGAAGCGATGTCGTTCGCCGTCGCGACCGTGAGTTCCGGCCCCGAGGCCATCGAGAAACTGGCGGCGGCCCGGCCCCCCTTCGAGCTGGTGCTGCTCGACTGGCGCATGCCGGGCATGGACGGCTTGGAGACCGCTCGCCGTATCAAGGCCCACCCTGCTCTGTCGCGCGTGCCCAGGATGGTGTTGCTCACGGCTTACGACTGTGAAGAGGTGGTACGTAGGGCGGAGGGTCTGGACCTGGATGGCCTCTTGCCCAAGCCGGTCAACGACTCGGTCCTGTTCGATGCGATCGTGGACGCGTTCGGCCGGGACGCGGCTTCGGCCCCGCGTGCGCAGACGGCGGCAAGCCCGGACGGACATCCTCGCGCCGCGCTTGCCGGGGCGCGGGTACTGTTGGTGGAGGACAACAAGTTGAACCAGATGGTCGGCCAGGCGCTGCTGGAGGGATTGGGGCTGACGGTCGAGATCGCCGAGAACGGCCAGCAGGCGATCACCATGATCGAGGCTGAGCGCGACCACTTCGACGCCGTTCTCATGGACCTGCAGATGCCAGTGATGGATGGCTACGCGGCCACGCGCGCCCTGCGCGAGCTACCGGGCACAGCCGGGTTGCCGATCGTAGCCGTGACCGCAAACGCTCTGCCGTCCGAGCGCGAGCGCTGCCTGCAGGCCGGCATGAACGACTACGTTCCCAAGCCCATCGACCCCGACCGGCTGCGCGTTGTTCTGGAACGGTGGGTGCAGCCCCGAGGCGCCCCCGCGCCCTCTGCCGCTTCCTACCCGGGCGACGCCTCACAGGTCCTCCCCGCCTCTCCCCACCGGGGAGAGGCCGACGCGCAGAGCGCGTCGGGTGAGGGGCTCCCCGAGATCCTGCCGGGTGTGGACACCGGGGTTGCCTTGCGGCGGCTGATGGGAAACCGAGATCTGCTGGTCCGCTTGCTGCGCCAGTTCGCCAGCGAGCACGCGAACGATCCGGAGCACATCCGCGTATCTCTGGCCCGCGGTGATCTTGAAGCGGCACGCGCCGCGGTTCACCGACTCAAGGGCGTGGCGGGAAACCTGGCGGCGCAGCAGGTGTTCGCCTCGGCGGCGTTGCTGGAGTCGGCCTTGCGCGAGGGGGCGCCCGCCCCGTTCGAAGCCCAGCTCGATGATCTGGCGAACGCGATGAAACTGGTCACGCAGTCAGTGGCAAGCCTCGCAGTCTCGACGTAGCGGCTGCGGTCGCCCCCGGGGCGGTCGCCCCTATGGGCGGTCGTCCGACAGTCGCCCCTATAGGCCACTTCCACCTACTTCGGAAAGCCATCAGTTTTCTTGTGCCTTCTGGCGACGGCGGGCATGCTTGTTACTGCACTCAGGCGCAGGCCGGCGTGGTCGTCGGCCGTGAATAGCGAGGAAGAGTGATGGGACGTGAGATAGGGGCGACACAGGATCGGTCGGCCGACGGGAGTCGTAGCACCCGCACGCGGTGGGGTCTGCCCCTGTCCCTGAGCCTCTATGCTCTGGCTGCGGCCTCGCTGGCCGGCGCGTGCCTGTACTTTTTCTTCGCGTACGTGCCCGGGCGACGGGCGGCGGCTATCAAGGCGTGGCAGCAGGAACTGGTGGTGCGGGCCGATCTGCGCAAGATGACCCTGGACGACTGGGTCGCCGTCGGGTTGGCCGACGCCGACATCCTGGCCGCCTACCCCACCCCACATGCTTTGATTGCCGGCGGCGAGGTGACTCTCAACGCGAGCCGCGCTGCGGACGCGGCGGCGCACTTGCGCGAGGTCGCGGAGCGGTTCGCCCGTATGCGCGGCTACCACCGCTTCGTGCTGCTCGACACCAGCCTGCGCATCGTCGTCGGGGTGGGCGCGGCTGCTGAACTCGAGCGGCCTGACCTGCAAGCCGCCGCCGAGGTCCTGGCGCAGGGAAAGGCGATAGTCGATTTCCACCGATATGCAGACGGGAGAGTCGCGGTCGTATTTCTCGCTCGGGTAGGGGCCGACACCGCGTCCCGAACAGGCGGTGGGGTTGTCCTGCTCGAAGCCGATCCGAGCAAGTGGCTCTATCCCTACCTGGGCCTGCGTCCCATCGCCGCGGCGTCTGCCGAGACGCTGCTGGTGAAACGCGAGGGCGACGACATCGTTTTCCTGAGCCCCTTGCGCCACAACCCGGCGCCCCCTCTGACTTTCCGGCGGCCGGCGAACGTCACGGGCTTGGCTGCGCTCGCGGCCGTCGAGGGACGCGAAGGTTTCGGCGAATATGTCGACTACCGGAACGAGGCGGTGTTCGCCGCGTTGGCCCGGCTCGATCGCGCGCCCTGGGGAATCGTGGTCAAGGTCGACCAGCGGGAGGCGCTGGCCACGTACCGGCTGGAAATCCGCCGCACGGGCGCGACCGCGGCCTTTGCGTTCCCGGGCTTCTGGGCGGCGGCCTTCATGCTGGTTCTTTCCTGGCGCCGGCGGGCCGAGATGGCGCTGGGCGAGAGCGAAGGAAAATACAGATCGCTGGTGGAGCAGGCCAACGAGACCATCTACGTCGTACAGGGAGGTCGGATCGTATTCACCAATCGGGTCGGCGCGGAACTGGTCGGCTATTCCGAGCAAGAGATCGCTTCCAAGCCATTTGTCGAGTTCATCCACCCGGATGACCGTGCCATGGTGGCCGAACGCCATCAGAGACGTCTCAAGGGCGAAGAGTTAGGATCTCACTACTCCTTCAGGGTGATTGCCAAGAACGGTGACATCAAATGGGTGGAGATCGGCACCGCCCTGATCAGTTATGACGGAAAACCGGCCACGCTGAACCTGCTCGCCGACATCACCCCGCGCAAACAGGCGGAGGAAGCGATGGTTCGGGCCAACTCCCTGCTGCAGAGAACTTTCGACGCCATCCCCGATCTGCTGACCGTGCACGATCGGGACTTGCGCGTGGTATTGAGCAACTGGCATGGGAGGGCTCATGTTACCGAGGAGGAGCGAAACAGCCGTCCGCACTGCTATTCCTGCTACATGCGTCGCGATCGGCCTTGTGAACCATGCCCGACCCTGGAGGTGTTCCGCACCGGGGCGCCAGTAACCGCGGAAGTAGTGAACCCACACACCGGAAAGATCCTCGAAGTGAGCGCCCACCCGGTGACCGACGCGTCAGGCGCCATATGTCTCGTCACGGAGCATGTGCGCGACATCACCGAGCGTAGGAGGGGCGAGGCGGCGCTGCGGGAAAGCGAAGCGCGCTTCCGGAATACCTTTGAACACTCTAGCATCGGCAATTCGCTGACCGGGCCCGATGGAAGACTGCTCAAGGTCAACCAGGCGCTTGCCGACATGCTGGGCCTTTCGATCGAGGAGCTGCAACAGGTCACCTTCGCCGAGATCACCCACCCCGATGATATCGCTGAAAGCCGGGAATGTGTTCGATCCGCCTTTGCCGGCGAGCGCGCGACCTACCGATTTGAAAAGCGGTACCGGCACCGGGATGGACATTTTGTGTTTGCGGACGTGGGCACGACTCTGCTTCGCGACGACCAGGGGGCTCCGCTCTGCCTCGTCACGAGTGTGGTTGACATCAGCGCGCGTAAGCGGGCTGATGAGGAGCTGGCCGCGGCCCACAGCGAACTGGAGCGGCGGATCGCCGAGCTCAAAGAGAGCCAGAAGGCGCTGGTCGAGGCGCAGGCAGTTGCCCGCGTGGGGAGCTGGGAATGGGACGCCCTCACAGACAAGATCGTTGGCTCGCAGGAGTTCTACCGACTGTTTGCCGTCGCCCCGGAAGAGATCACCCGATACTCGCAATTCGTCGAGTGGCTGCATCCCGACGACCGGGAGCGCGTCGAGCAAGATGTTGCCAAAGCATTGCATCTGGAACGGCCGTACGACACCGATTACCGCGTGAAGCTTCGCGACGGTGGTTGGCGCGACATCAATGCCAGGGGCCACGTCTTCCTGGACGATGGAGGCAAGCCAGTGCGGATGGTCGGTACCTGCCTGGACATCACGGAGCGCAAACAGGCAGGGGCGGCGCTGCGGGAGAGCGAGCGCAAGTTCCGCGACACGGTGAGATACCTGGACGAAGGATATTATAGTTGCGCCGTGGATGGAGTGCTCCACGAGCACAATGTGGCGTTCAATCGCATTCTCGGTTTCAAGCCAGAGGAGGACTTGAGAGGATCGAGACTGCCCGATTTTTGGCAGAATCCGGAAGGCCGAAAGGAATACCTGAGCGAGCTGATGTCCAAGGGCATCGTCAGGAACTTCCTGATCAACGCAAAGACGATCGGAGGCAACAAGCTGGCCGTCATGGCCAATTCTCATCTGGTGAAAGACGAACACGGCAGCCCGGCGAGAATCGAAGGGACGTTCACAGACTTCACCGAGCGCAAGCGGATGGAGGAGAGGATC
>PMBS01000365.1:22240-28093 GCA_003153015.1 Myxococcales bacterium | reverse complement strand
AAATAGCGCGCCCGCAGATAGTAGGGATTGCTCGGTGGCAGAGACTCGAAAACCGCCAGGGCCTCGTCGAGACGATCGCGGAAGTAAGCGCACTTGCCGCGCACGTATGGAACGGAAGGCTGCAACGAAGCGAGCGGGACATTCTGCAAGCGCGCCAGATAGTCGTCCACCTCGTCCAGGTCGCCGGTACGCAGGGCGATCTCGATCAACCGCCCGAGCGCGTTCTGTTCCTGGCTGGATCCCGTGCGCTTCTGGATAGCTTGCCGGAAATAGCGCCGGGCCGAGTTCAGATCCTTGTCCTGAAAGAGAGACTCGCCGAGGAGAAAGAGGGCGTCGTCGTAGCTACGCGAATTGGGATACTTGTCGACCACGTCAAGCAGCAGCGTGGCGGCCTCGCGGTAGTTCTTCAGATTGAACAGCAGCTCCGCATCCAGCACCCGCCGGTCAGCCTGGGTCGCGTCCACCGCCGGTGTTTCCTGGAATCCCGTCGACAGAACCCGCACCCGCTCTTCCAAGTCCACCAGCCGAGCATTCGCCTCCTCCACCTCGCCGGCCTGGGCTTGCCTTGCTACAAGACCCAGAGGCAGGAGGGCAGCCAGCAGGGCTGGATGCGGCCGGCGCGTCTTCAGACGGGTTCGCGACAATGCGCACTCGCCGAAAGCGACGCGAAGCCGGAGCCTGACAGGATGCCGCATCCGAGGGTTCTCCAGAAAGGTTGGCCCTATCTCTGGGCAGCCGAAGGACCGCCGGCTTGCGGGGCGATCAAGTTGACCCGGAACTCCACCGCAGGCTTGTCCTCCATGTTGGTCGCCATGCCGCCCTTCTCATAGCCCACCACGACAACCACGGTAGCCTTGTTGTCGGCGGCCACAAAGGTGTGGCTGGAACTGGCCTTGAACTTGTAGCCCTTGAGGTAGCTGAACACGCCGAAACCGTAGCCCTGGTAGATGAACTGCACGGTGAGGGTGTGGCTTCCGGGCTGGATGGCCCCGTTGTAGATGTCGAACTCGGTCATTTCCGAGAGACGACCGGTATCGTCAGCCTTGTTGAAAATCTGGACTCCATCCAGAGCATAGACCGCCTTGATCAGGCGGAACGATGCGCCCATCTCATTCTTGTGCTTGATCACACAGCGGGAAGCCCCGATCACGCCGCCCAGAACCGTCTCCTTGAGCAGGTTGAGGCGCGCGCGGGTGCGGAAGACTTGCTCCTTTAGATCGTTGACGTTCCGCTCGAGGGCACGCAGCCTGACCGTGTAGGCCCCGCCATCGGCAGCAGCGCCCGCAGCAGGCGGAGCGTTTTCCGGCGGTGCGCCGGTTGGCGCTGGCGCGGTGGCCGGAGCCTCACGTGGCGCGGCTGGGCTGGCGGGCTGAGCCCAGGCGGGCCGCACCCAGCAGGCAGCAGCGGCGAACAGAAGCGCAAAAACCCCCCAAGTTCGTGGACTTGTCATTTCATAGCTCCTTATGAGCCTCTCGAATCTCGCAGTACAACACCCTTGCTCCCCGCGTTCGTCGCGGAGAGTATCCTTATATAGCAGGCGGCTTCAAGCCCCGTCAAAAGGTACATGCCATTCGCGGAGTTGTAGGGTGTTGGCTGTCCAGATGCGGGAGGCATCTTATCAGATCGTGGGGTCGCGTGTCAGAAAGTGGGATCACGCATGACGCCGCGTCACGGTGCCTGGCCTGCTGGCTCGATCTTGGCGGCTCTCGCCCGTTCAAGTGCGGTCCACATGGCCGCAAGCAGGCCGGCCATCCCCTCGCCCGTGGCAGCACTGACCCCGAGAAGGTGCAGGCCCCGGCGCGCGAACTGGCGCTGCAGGGCGGGGAACTTCTTGCGCGTCTCGGGCAAATCCAGCTTGTTGAGCACCACCACCTCGATGCGACCGGCCAGCGCGGGATCGTGCAAGGCCAGCTCGCGCCGAAGAATCTGGTAGTCGCGCAACGGGGTGCGGCCGGGGATTGAGCTCAGCTCAAGCAGGTGAACCAGGACGCGCGTACGCTCCAGGTGGCGCAGAAACCGATGTCCGAGGCCGGCGCCCGCATGAGCGCCCTCGATCAATCCGGGCACGTCCGCGACCACGAACGACCGGTCATCCGATAGCCGGACCATGCCCAGGTGGGGAATCAGCGTGGTAAACGGGTAGTCCGCGACCTTGGGACGCGCGGCCGATATGCGCGCGATGAGGGACGACTTCCCCACGTTGGGAAAGCCCACCAGCCCCACATCGGCGAGCAGCTTCAGCTCAAGCCGAATCACACGCTCCTCACCTGGCTGTCCCGGCTCGGCCCGCCTGGGCGCTTGGTCGGTGGCTGTCGCGAAATGGATGTTGCCCCGTCCGCCTTTTCCACCCGAGGCCACCACAAAGCGCTCACCATGGGTGCGCATGTCCGCCAGCAGCTCGCCGCTGTCATGGTCGTAGACCTCGGTTCCGGCGGGAACCCGAAGCACGGCGTCCTGTCCCTTGTGGCCGTACTTGTCCTTGTTGCCGCCGCGTTCGCCCGCCGGCGCCTGATAGTCGTGGCGGTAGCGAAAATCGAGCAGCGTCGACAGGCCTTCGTCAGCCAGTAGGATCACGCTGCCGCCGTCGCCGCCGTCGCCGCCCGCTGGGCCGCCCTTGGGAACGAACTTCTCGCGGCGAAAGGCAACGGCGCCGTTGCCGCCGTCACCACCGCGCACGCTCACCCGTGCCTGGTCGATAAATGCGGTCACCGGAACCCTCCCGGCCCTCCGCAATCCCGCGATAGCCGCAGAAAGTCGTGGCCGTGGTCGTGGTCGTGGTCGACGGTGATCACTCCGGCCACGACCACGTCTACGACCACCACCGATCGTCCAGACTGGGTGCGCAACTCGATCATGGAAAGGCCAGTTCCTCCCGGGAGCGTCCGCCGCTTCGCTCCGCTTGTCGCGGGATTGGGACCGGGCCGCTCCTGAAGCGGAAGCCCGCTACGCCGCCTCGATGCTGACCAGCTTGCGGTTGCCTGATTGGCTGTACTTCACCTTGCCGGTCTTGAGGGCAAACAAGGTGAAATCACTGCCCATGCCAACGTTGCGGCCGGGGTGGAACACTGTCCCCACCTGCCGAACCAGGATGTTACCCGCCAGCACAGCTTGGCCGGCGTATCGCTTGACCCCGCGACGCTGCGACTGCGAATCGCGGCCATTGCGGGAGCTGCCCTGCCCTTTCTTGTGTGCCATGGCTGTCTACTCTCCTGCCTTGATGGCCGTGATCTTGAGCGCCGTGAACGGCTGGCGGTGGCCGGCCTTGCGCCGGTATGACTTACGACGCTTGTACTTGAAGACAACGATCTTCTTGCCCCGGCCCTGCTCCAGGACCTCGGCCTCGACCTTGATACCGCTGACCTGGGGCTTGCCAACCTGCACGTTGCCGCCATCGTCGGCGAACAAGAGGGGTACGAAAGACAGCTTCTCCCCTGGAGAGGCCGACAGCTTCTCCACGCGCAGAGTCTCCCCCTCGGCTACCCGGTACTGTTTTCCTCCGGTTTGGATGACGGCGTACATGTTTCAAGCTCCCGAGCGAGGCGCGTAATCTAGAGGAGTTTCCCCTACTGTCAAGGGTTGTCCACTGTCCCGCGATAGCCGCAGAGGGTCGTGGTCGTAAACGTGGCCATGGTCGTGGCCGACGGTGGCAACGGCGATGACGTGAAAGTCAGCGCCCGCGGCCCGTGCGCAAGCTGACTGACCGCGCGTGGCCGGCCAGACCTTCGACCTCGGCCAGGGCCACGATGTCGTCTCCCTGTCGCGCAAGAGCCTCAGCATCATATTCAATGAAGGATGTGCGCTTGGTGAAGTCGGCCACCCCGAGAGGCGACGCGTAGCGTGCGCTGCCGGCCGTAGGCAGAACATGGCTCGGCCCGGCGAAGTAGTCGCCCACCGCCTCGCAGGCATGCTCGCCCACGAAGACCGCACCCGCAGCAGTCACCTGGTCGGCGAGCGCCGCAGCGTCGGCCAGTGCGAGACCCACATGCTCGGGTGCCAGCCGGTTGATCAGGGCGATGGCCGCGGCCGCATCCTCGACCACAAAGGCCACGCCCTGCTTGTCCACCGCCTGGCTCGCAATCTCTCGCCGCGGGAGCGTGGCCAGCTGACGGTCCACTTCCCTCGCCACGGCCTCGGCGACCGCGCGCCCCACCGCCACCAGGACAGGAATGGCCAGCACGTCATGCTCGGCCTGCGCGAGCAGGTCCGCGGCCACCCAGGATGGTTTCGCGCTGGCATCAGCCGCGATCACCACCTCGGTGGGGCCCGCGATCATATCGATGCCGACGTCGCCGTAGACCAGGCGCTTGGCCGCGGTCACATAGGCATTGCCGGGCCCGGCAATCTTGTCGACGCGTGGGACTGTCTCGGTGCCGTAGGCCAGGGCGGCGATCGCCTGCGCACCACCCAGGAGAAAAACCCGATCCACGCCGGCCTCCAACGCCGCCGCCAGGGTCTCGGGCGACGGACCCGGCGTGGTCATGATAATGGTGCGCACGCCGGCCACCTTGGCCGGGATCGCGGTCATCAACACCGTCGAGGCCAGGCAGGCGGTGCCGCCCGGAACATAGAGCCCCACCCTCTCAAGCGGCGTCACGCGGCAGCGCAGGCGAACTCCGGGCTCAGTCAGCTCATACGAGGACGACCGCTCAAGCTGGTGATAGGCCCGGATACGCTTGGCCGCATTGGCCAGCGCCCGTCTGACCTGCACGCTGGCCCGGCCGGCTTGTTCCACCCAATCCGGGCGCAGCAGCTCGATTGCTGTCAGTTCGCGTCGCTCGAACTGCAGGGTCAGCTCACGCAGGGCCCTGTCGCCTTCACGCCGTACCCTGGTCACGATCTCCGCAACGCGGGTCTCGACCTCCTTTGGCGGGGTTGTCCCTCGGCCAACCAGACCCGACAGCCTCGTCTCGTAGTCGGGATCACGCGGGCTCAGAATACGCAGCATAGACTGAAGGCTAGCAGAGCAAGCACACGGTGAGGTCACAAGAGATGGTCAGAGTCCCGCTGGCCTGCGCGGGCCTGTCCCTCCTCCGCCTACTTGGCTTTGGCAGCGCGGCGCTGGGCGCGGTATTTCTTGATCAGCGCCTTGGACATCTTCTTGTGCTCGGAGCAGACCATGCCAAAGACTGGCGCAGCTAGACCTGTGCAACCCGGCACTGGGCAGAGCTGCTTGGGGCGACGCTTGCCGGGCGCGGATGCGGCGGCGGCCGGGACCAAGTAGCTCGCCTTCGCTGGGCGGCCGCGGCGGCGGGGAGCTGCGAGGGCGGAGCCTGCACCGAGCGCCGCTGACACAGCCGCCTGCATGCGACGAGCGGCTGCCGCTTCAACCGTGGCTACGATTTGCTTCACGAAATTGTCGACCAAGAACTGGATGTTGTTGTCCATTGTTTGTGTCTCGCTAAACAGATTGCGCGGGATAATGCCCGTTGAGTGGGAAAAGTAAAGCGCGTTTTCGCAATTTGAAAGCTCTTGCTCCCCAAAGTTGCTATTGACGCCAAATGACATGTTGGCCATTATCTCGTCCCATGTTGAGGTCAGAGCCCGTCGTGCAAGGGGAATTCCTGTCGTTGTTGAGGACCGGCGACGTGCGCGAGCTGTTCGCACGCTACTCAGACATTCTCCTGGCCATCCTGGTGGCAGTGATTGTCGGGATGATGATCGTTCCGCTGCCCGCCTTCGTGCTGGATCTCTTTGTCACACTGAACATCGCCGCGGCGGTCAGCCTCCTACTCATTGCGATTTACGTGAGCGAGGCGCTGCGCATCGCCACCTTCCCTTCGCTACTGCTGATTACCACCCTGTTTCGCCTGGCCATCGAGGTGTCGGCCACTCGTCTTATTCTACTGAAAGCCA
>PMBS01000365.1:0-22218 GCA_003153015.1 Myxococcales bacterium | reverse complement strand
GCAAACAGATGTCCATTGACGCCGAGCTGCGCGCAGGTCACATCGATCACGCGGAGTCACGTCGGCGACGCACTCTGCTCACGCGCGAATCGCAGTTCTTTGGGTCAATGGACGGCGCCATGAAATTCGTCAAGGGCGACGCGATTGCGGGAATCATCGTGCTGTTGACCAACATTGTGGGTGGCTTGGTGGTTGGAACGCTTCAGAAGGGGATGGACCTTGCCACGGCGGCCAAGACCTACACCCTTCTCACCATCGGCGCGGGGCTGGTGGCGCAAATCCCCGCCCTGATAATTTCAACCGCATCCGGAATTATTGTTACGCGGGTTTCTTCGGAAGAGGAGGGCGGTCATCTGGGCAAGGACATCAGCCGGCAGATTCTCGCCCAGCCCAAGGCGCTGGCCATCGCGGCCGGGCTGCTCGGACTTTTGGCCATTGTGCCAGGCTTGCCCACGGCGCCTTTTGCCCTGCTCGGTGGCATGCTCGGCTTGGTCGCCTACCGCATCATTCAATCGGACCGTCTGGGCGCGAAGAGGACCAGCGTGACTGGCATTTCAGCAACGGCTCCAGACCTGCGCGGCGATGGCTCGGAAGTCCCGGCACCTCTGTTGCTGCCCATCTCGATCGACCTTTCGAGCGTGCTCTCGCAATCGCTCTTGCCCCCAGGGGGCCCGGATCGAATGCAGCGCGAACTCTTGCCGGCCGCCCGTGAGCGTTTCTTCTCCGAGACCGGCATTCCCCTGCCCGCAATTTCCGTGCGTCCCAACGCTGCGGGCTTGGCCGCTGGAACCTATGTGCTGCGCCTGCAGGAGGTGCCGTTGGCCCGGGGCGAAGTCGCGCCGGGTGGCGGCCTCGCGCTCGACACAATCGATCACCTGCGCGCAATGGGCATCGCTGCTCTGCCGGCGGCGCATCCTGAGGGCCGCCCGGCTGCGTGGATCCCCGCGGGCGAGCTAGGTGCCGCTCGGCTGCGGGGCGTGCCCACCCTGGCGCCCGAAGAGGTGATTGTCCTGCACCTGCTGCAGGTTCTGCGCCGCTATGGCCACGAATTCGTCGGCATCCAGGAGACCCAGTCACTGCTCGACCAGCTCGCGCGTACACTTCCCGCGCTGGTGCGCGAGGTAGTGCCCAAGGTCGTCTCGCCGGCGCTGTTGACCGAGATTCTGCGCCGGCTGGCGGCCGAGGGTGTCTCTTTGCGCAGCTTGCGTGAGATCCTGGGCGCACTGGCCGAACGCACTCCGGTCGATTCCGACCCCGTCAGTCTGACTGAACATGTGCGCGCGGCTTTGCGACGGCAGATCACCTTCGCCCACGCGGGCGGCTCCCGCGTGCTTGGGGTGTACTTCCTGGAACCGATGATCGAGGACACCGTGCGCGAGGCGATTCAGCGCACCGCCAGCGGCAGCACTCTGGCGCTTGAGCCGGAGCTTGCCTCCGACATCGTCAAAGCCGTGGGCCGCGCTGTCGCCGACAATCCGGCGCCGGTGATGGTGACCGCCGCCGACATCCGCTGCCACGTGCGCCGCCTGGTCGAGATCGAGCATCCCGAGATCGCCGTGCTCTCGTATCAGGAGATTGAGCCCGATGTGAAGTTGCAGTCGCTCGGCCGGATCACGGTAGCGACGGGCGAGTAGCTTCTTCACCACAGAGGGCACATCGCAGTCTGGCGGCCGCAACCAAAGGGATCACTCCGGCCACGGCCACGACCACGATCACGGCCACGACCACGGCAACGACCTCCTGCAACTATCGCGACACCGTCGAGAATCTTCGTGGCCCGCGAAGATTCCGCATCCTAGTAGTACAGAGATCGGAAGGGAAGAAGGGGTTCGGACCGGACAGGTGCCAACCCTTTCCCATTCCGATCCGCCTCTGTGGCCTCTGTGCTCTCTGTGGTGAAAAAGCTAACCTCCGACTCCGCACTAGCCGTCGGTGGGCAGATCTTTGTGGATATAATGACGGCCGCCGGGGCCGTAGTCGGTCGTCGCTTGGCCGCGGCCGTAGAGCAACCAGCGATAGGTGAGCAAGCCATCCACACCGACTGGGCCGCGCGCGTGCAGTTTCTCGGTGGAGATGCCGACCTCGGCGCCCAGACCGAAACGGTAGCCGTCGGAGAAGCGGTTGCTGGCATTGTGGAACACGCAGGCTGCGTCGACCTCGGCCAAAAAGCGGGCGGCGGCCACCAGGTCCTGGGTCACAATGACGTCGGTGTGACGCGAGCCATGGCGGGCAATGTGGGCCAGCGCTTGGTCCAGGCCCGCTACTTGCCGAATCGAGAGGATGAGGGCGCCGTATTCCGTGTCCCAGTCTGCCCCGGTCGCGGCGTTCATTTGGGGGTGGCGCTTGCGCGTTTCCTTACAACCGCGCAGTTCCACGCCCTCGGCGGAAAGCGCCGCCACGCAACTGTCCAGCGCCGCGGTAGCCTCTGGATCCCACAGGAGGGTTTCGACGGCATTGCACGCGGCCGGGTAGCTGCACTTGGCGTCCACCACCAGACGCGCGGCCATGCCCGGATCCGCAGCCGCGTGCAGGTACATGTGACAGATGCCGTCGGCATGGGCCATCACCGGGATGCGCGTGTGGCTGCGCACATGTTGAACGAAGGACGACGAGCCCCGCGCAATCATGAGTTCGACCAGATCGTCCATGCCCAGAAGCGCGTCCACCTCAGCCCGATCTTCCAGCAGCACCATTGCGTTGGTGTCGATGCCGTGAGCGGAAAGGACCTGATGGGCGACCGCGCAGAGCGCGCGGTTGCTGGCACCGGCCTCGTGGCCCCCTTTGAGCGCCACCGCGTTGCCGCTCTTCCAGGCCAGGCTGGTGATCTGAACAAGCGCATCGGGGCGCGCCTCGAAAACCACGCCCAACACCCCGAGCGGACAGCTCACGCGCTTGAGAATGAGCCCGTGGTCGAGCGCCCGGTGGGTAAGGGTGCGGCCGACCAACTCGGGCATGTCCGCGAGCTGCCTGATGCCGTCGATGGTGGTGTCGAGCTTCTTGTCATCCAGGAGCAGCCGCTTGACCAGAGATGAGCCGAGGCGACCGGCGGCTTCCTCTTCGCGCGCACTGGCCATGTCCTGGGCGTTGGCTTCGAGCACGGCCTTGCGCGCCTCCGGCCGTGCAAGCGCCACGGCAAGATTGGCCAGCAGGTGGCTGCGCTCAGGTCCGGTCAACGCCGCCAGCCGCCGGGCCGCTGCGCGGGCCGCAATTAGGCTTTCTCGCAAGTCCATGATGAGGACTCAATATGACTTGATTGTGGCCTGACCGCCAGCGTCCTCATACCGCGCCCATCACCAGATTGTCGCGGGTGATGAGCGCATCGTAGCTGCGGTACCCGAGGATGGTGTCGATCTCGTCGCTGTGCCGGCCCACCAGCTTGCGGCAAGCGTCGGCGTCGTAGTTGACCAAGCCACGGCCATGCACCCGGCCGCTGCCGTCGCGGATCTCCACCAACTCACCCTTGTCAAACCCGCCCTCCACCGCGACCACGCCGATGGGCAGCAGGGATGCCTTGCGCTCAAGCAGCGCCCGCAGCGCACCGTCGTTGACCACCAGCGCACCCTGCTTTCGACCCGCAACCGCAATGTGCCGCCAGCGCGCAGGACGCCACTCCACCGGCGGAATCAGCGTCCCCACGTCGTCGCCGGCCAGAATCTTGGCGAGCACATCCGGCGTGCCTCCATTGGCAATCACCACCGCGGTGCCCTCGACGGTGGCCAGCCGGGCCGCTTCCAGTTTACTGCCCATGCCGCCGGTTCCGCCGCGAGAGGCGCCCGTGGCACAAGCGAGGGCTTGCTCGTCGACGGAAGACAGCTCCGCCACGCGCTGGGCGTTGGCATCGAGCGCCGGATTGGCCGTGTAGAGCCCGTCTACGTTGCTCAGCATCACCAGCAGGTCTGCATCCAAGGCCACGGCCACGTGCGCCGACAGGCCGTCGTTGTCGCCGAACACCGGCTGGGAGGCCTGCTCACCCTCACGCCGCCGGTGCTCGACCAGCTCGCGCACGCTGACACTGTCGTTTTCGTTGAGGACGGGAATAGTTCCGAGTTCAAGCAACCGCATCAAGGTGGTGCGCAGACAAAGCGCGCGGTCCCGATCGGCTAGATCTTCGTGGGTGAGGAGGACCTGGGCTGCAACCACGCCAAAGCCGGCAAAGGCCTTGGTGTAAAGGCCCATGAGGTGGCCCTGCCCCACGGCCGCGCAGGCCTGGCGCAGGCCCAGCGAGCGCGGCCGCTGCCGGAGGCCGAGCAAGCGCATGCCCATGCCGACAGCGCCGCTTGACACCAGCACCACGTCGCGGCCAGCCCGTCGCTGCCGCGCCAGACCCTCGACCAGACTCATTACCCGCTCGCTGGCGACATCCCCGTCGTCCCGGATGACGACATGGGTGCCCAGCTTGACCACCAGACGGTGGGTTTCGGCGAGGGCGGCGCGGCCGTGGGATGGGTTGGGGCTCATGCGGTCTGACTTTACCTTGGCCTTGGTTCGTGTGGTAATGCGGCTGTGAGCATCCTAGAAGGAAACAAGATCCTGACCCTGATTGGCGCTGGCACCATGGGCGAGGCCATCCTGCGCGGGATTCTTCGCGCGGGCAAGCTGTGCCCCTCTCAGGTGTTTGCATCCGACCTGCGCGCCGATGCACTGGCTGACCTGGCCAACCGCTACGGCATCCGCACCACAGCCGACAACCTGGAAGCGGCTCGTGCCGCCACCGTGGTCCTGGTTTGCGTGAAGCCGCACCAAGTGGGCGCCGTGCTCAACACCGATGCGATGCGGGAAGCTTTGAGCGGCAAGGTGGTCGTGAGTATCGCAGCCGGGGTGCGCCTGCAGCAGCTCGCCAACTGGCTCCCGGCCAGCGCCTTGATTCGTGCCATGCCCAATACCCCCGCCCTCATCGGCGAGGGCATGACCGCTCTTTCGCGTGGCAAGGGAACCAACGACGCCGCGATGGCTTTCGCGCTGGATCTATTTGGAAGTGTGGGGCGCGCAATGGAAATCGACGAGACCCAAATGGACGTCGTCACGGCGCTTGCGGGCAGCGGCCCGGCCTTTGCTTTTATGGTGCTGGAATCGTTGGCTGACGGCGCGGTCAAGATGGGTTTGCGGCGCGATCTCGCTGTCACCATGGCAGCTCAGATGCTGCAAGGTTCGGCGCGTATGGTGCTTCAGACGGGAACCCATCCAGCGGTATTGAAGGACCAAGTGACGACGCCAGGCGGCTGTACCATCGCGGGCCTTTCCAAGATGGAAGAAGGCCGTGTGCGCCACGCGCTCGCCAGCGGCGTCGAGGAAGCGACGCGCGCCGCGAGCAAGTTGGGGCAAGGCTAGCTACGCTGGCAGTGCGGGCAGTAGAAGGTCGAGCGTCCGCTGTCCAGCGACCGGCGCACGGGCGTACCACAGACGTGACAGGGCTCGCCCGCGCGGCCGTAGACCAGCAAGGCCGCCGCGTTCTTGCCCCTCCGGCCCTCGGCGTCGACGAAGTCGCGCATGCTGGTGCCCCGGTTGGCAAGGGCGACCTTCAGCGCCGCCCGGATGGCGTGCAGAAGTGCGGCTGCCCGGCCCGCGGCTCGGCGAGCGGGCGTGCGGGGATGCAAGCGCGCGCGAAACAGTGCTTCGCAGACGTAGATGTTGCCCAACCCAGCGATGCGTTTCTGGTCGAGCAGGAACGACTTGAGCGGCGCGTCCGACGCCGCCAGCAAGTCGCGCAGCCGAAAAGCATCCATTTCGAGCAAGGCATCCGGCCCCAACCCGGCCACCTCGGGCAGGGCATCGACGTTCTGGCTGGCCGCGACCCAGCCAAACCGGCGCGGATCCACGAAGCGCAACTCATCGCCGCCTGCCAGCGACCACACCACGTGGGTATGCGGGGCGCGCGCCTCGCGGGCGGCTTGCAGGCGCAACCGCCCGCTCATTCCTAGATGGATCAGGATCCCAGCCTGTCCTCGGTCGAGGTCGACGAGAATGTACTTGCCCTTGCGGCGCACCGCCGCGATCCGCGCAGCAACCGAGAGCCTCGCGAGGACTGCCCGATCGATCGGTCGGGCCAGGCGCAAGCCCTTGCCGCTGGTCCACACGGCAGCGACGGTGGCACCCAGCAAGCGCGGTCGCAGGGTGCGTACCACGGTTTCGACTTCGGGCAGCTCGGGCATTGCTACCTTCCCGGCTCCGCATCACCGGTGCCCACCGGACCGAACGCGTCTGCCAAGCGCGCGAACTCGGCCACTGACAGCTCTTCGGCTCGCCGGGTTCCCGGGATTCCCGAGAGGGCAAGCGCTTGCGCAGCAGCCTCTGCGCCGGACAATGGCTCCAACGCCCGCCGCAGCATCTTTCGTCGGGCGGCGAACGCTTGCTTGACCACCTGGGCGAACTGTGCCGGATCACGCACAGGTGCCAACGGGGTCAGCCGCGGCCGCAAACGCAGAACGGTCGAGGTGACCGCGGGACGCGGATGGAAGGCACCTGGACCAACGTGAAACAGGATTTCGCCCTCGGCCTGCTGCTGCACCATCACTGACAAGCGGCCGTACACCTTGCTGCCCGGTCCCGCCAGCATGCGCTGGGCAAACTCTTTCTGCACCATGAGGATGGCGCGCCCGATCACCCGGCCGCCCGCGGCGGCGTCGGTGATGGCAAAAAGGAGCGGCGACGTAATCTGATAGGGCAAATTCCCCACCACCACCAGCGGCCGTCCTGCCGCGCGCGCCGCCGCGGCGAAATCAAAATCCAGGGCATCAGCGCGCTCGACCCGCAGGCCAGGACTCGGTCCCATCTCCTGCTCGAGCAGCGCCGCCAGTTCCGCATCATGCTCGATGGCGATGACTTGGCCGGCTTGCCCGACCAGCCGTCTGGTGAGCGCGCCCAACCCGGCTCCAATCTCGACCACCACGTCGTCGCTGCCCACCGAGGCTGCCACGACGATGCGCTCCTGCACACGCGCATCCACCAGGAAGTTTTGCCCCCAGGATTTCTTGGCGCGCAGCCCGTGGCGCTGCAGAATTTCGCGCATCGATGGGGGACGCTCAGCGGGGCTAGGCCGAACGTCCCTCATAGAGGCAACCCCGGATCCACGCTGAGATCCAAAGGCGCCCGCTCGCCCCGCTCGATCGCCCAGGTGCCAGCCTGTGCGATCATGGCGCCGTTGTCCGTGCACAACTTGGGCGTCGGCAGGAAGAGTCGGAAACCGTCTTGTTCCGCAGCCACGGCCAGCGCCGCCCGCAGCCCGCGGTTGGCCGCGACGCCGCCGCAGACCAGCAGGTCATGCAAAGATTCGCGCTTGAGCGCGCGCCGCGACTTGCGCACAAGCACGTCGACCACCGCAGCCTGGAAGCTGGCACAGAAGTCGGGCATCTGCGCTTGCTCCGGCAAGCCGCGCTCCCTCAAGCGTGTCGCCACAGCCGTCTTGAGACCCGAGAAGGAGAAATCGAGATCTTCACGTCTCGGCAGTGCACGCGGAAAACCAATCGATTCGGGATTGCCTTGGCTCGCCAGTCGGTCGATTACCACTCCACCCGGGTAGCCCAGACCGAGCAGCTTCGCCACCTTGTCAAAGGCCTCGCCCGCCGCATCGTCGCGCGTGGCCCCGAGCGCCTTCACCCGAGCAGGCCCGTCCACGCGCAGAAGCAGCGTGTGGCCGCCTGACACCAAAAGCGCAAGGTGGGGATAGGCCGGCGGCGCCGGGTTGCCAGGGTGGTCGAGAAACACGGCCGCTAGGTGCCCTGCCAGATGATTGATGCCGACCACTGGCTTGCCCAGGGCATAGGCCAGCGCCTTGCCCATTTCCACGCCCACCAGCAACGGTCCCACCAGTCCGGGCCCGCAGGTCGCCGCGATGCCGTCGAGATCGCGCGGCGCCACGCCCGCCTCGGCCAGGGCCCGGTTGACCACCGGCACCACCGTGGCCAGGTGCTGGCGCGACGCCACCTCGGGTACCACCCCGCCGTACTCGGCATGCACCAGCACCTGCGACGCCACGACATCAGAGCAAACCCGCCGGCCGTCCTCGACCACAGCCGCGGCAGTTTCGTCGCACGAGGTTTCGATGCCCAGAACCAGCATTTCCGTGCGCGCTGCCCGCTGCTACAGGCTGTCCAGAACCGCGCGCAACTCGCGCGCGTGGCGGCCGGTGGGCGCAAGCTCCAGGTACTTCTTATAGGCGGCCTTGGCTGCGTCTGGGTTTTCCATCTCCTGTTCGGCCCCGCCCAGGAAGACATATGCCTCCGCCAGATTGGGATTGACCCCCAGCGCCTTCTTCGCCCAAGACCGCGCCTCAGCCGCGTGCTCGCGATCCAGCTCTACTCTAGCGAGAATGACCATGATGTCCGCCGCTTCAGGCTCGGCCTCGATGGCTGGCCGGCACGCCGCCAGGACCGCCGTGGGCTTGCCCTTTCCGCCAGCATCGAGCTTGCGGCAGCGTTCGCCCGCCGTCGCTGGCGCAGCGGAGCCGGGCAAGGGCGGGCGGTCCTGGGCGACGTCGGCCGCTTGGTTCAGCGTCCTGCCAGATGCCACCCTGGGTTGACTTCCCTGCCCGGCCGCGGTCGCCGGCTGCGCATCCGCCGAGACTGCGATCGGTTGTCCGGCGGCGACCGGCGCAGCGGTCGGGGGCGCGCCTGGCACCTGGTCGACAGGCTGCGCAGCTCCTCGATTTGCCATGGCCTGGCCCGCCTCGATCGCCGACGAAGCATTCGCGAGTGGCGCGGTTGCGGGCAGCGATCCGGGACGAGAAGACGGGCGGGACCGGCTCCCGGTCGGGCCGACCCGCGTGGCGAACAGGCCGGCGCCGACGAGCAAGGCGAGGGCCACGACGAAGAGCGGCCACCGACGCTCGTGGGGAAGAACGTCGCCATCCATTTTGGCGACGGCAAGCCGGGCCTCGACGCGCTGGTCTTCGCTGAGCAACAGCGTTGCCTCGGCCATTGCGGGCTGCCGGTCGGCTGGCTGGGTCTGCGGTGCTTGGTCGGAAGTGCGCGCATCTCCGTGTCCGTGCTCTGGGGCGGAAGGTGACGGCTCGTCCGAACCGCCGGCCGAGGGCTGAGTCGCTTCGGCGCCAGCCTCCGCACCAGGCGCTGCGGCTTGCAGCGGCTCGCTCTCCGCCGCTGGCTTGCTCTCGGTTCCTTGCGCCCAGCCGCCCCAATCGGTTTCGCGCGCGGCCTGGCCGGCAGGCTGGGCTGCAGACGCCGCGGTTGGGCCCGCGCTTGCGACCGGGGCGAAGTCGCCAATTCGAGGCGCAAACTCGGCGGTCGTCCGCGCCGGGCGATCGTGGTCGCTGACTGGTGCCTGCCGGGCAGGAGCTGCCCAGTCCGCTTCGGCGAGAGCCTCAGGTATGGGAATCCCCTTCAACGTGTCGGGCTTGGACGTGACTCCCTCTCCATCTGCCGCTGACTTCGCCGGCGCGGCTGGTGTGGCGCTGACCCCACCCGTGCCTGGCAGCCCAATCGCCAAATCCGCAGTTTCGCGCCAGGAGCTTTCCACCACGGCCGAGGCTTCGAGCGGAGATGCTGCCTCGGCCCTTCGATCACTGCTTGGCGGCAGAGCGGGCCCACCCACCGGCTGTGCATAGGTGAGTTGTGGCTGGGGGAATTCCGCGGTGACTCGCGAGCTGGAAACGCCTCGGTCCGGCGTGGCCGACCCTGCCTGCCCCTGCGGGGGCGGGGTCGCGTCGAGTGATGGCATCGTGATGTCGAGCGAGAAAGTCTTCAGCGTCTTGGTCGCGTCGGGAGCCGGCCGGCTCTGCCGGCCGCGCACCATCGCGGGAGAGTTTGGCGAGGCCGAGCGCAGCGAGTGGGGTGGGTGTGGGCGTGGGGGGCCGAAGGGCGGAGCGAACCCTTCCAGGGTTCCCATGTCAGCGGCCTGCCGCTCGCCGCTCGCCTGCACATCGTCGGCCGCGGGCGGTTGCCCGCCCGCCCCGATGTCCCTCGACCCACCCTCCTCAGTTTCTGTCACGAATTGCCGACCTGCACTCGCCTCGTCAGCGGATGCAGCATCCTCTGCACTCCCCTCGGCCAGCCAGCGCGCAAGTTCACCCCCTGGCTCCGCCTCGCCGAGCCGGCCGGCCGGCTCGCGAGCATAGATTATGCGTTGCCCAAACAGCTTGCTGGTTATGGTCAAGGCCTCAAGGTCGGGGAAGTCGCTGTCATCGATCACGGCCAGCAGACTGCGCGTACCGTCGCAGAGCCGAAGGATGCCATTCATTTCGTCGGGCAGATCAGCCAACTCCTCGCCCAGTACGCGAAAATCGACCTCAACCACGTTGTCCAGCGCGGGCAATCTCTCAAGCAGCCGGGTCCATTCGTCGAGCCGCCGCATTCCCTCCATGAGCAGCGCTGCTGATGGAAGATCGATGACATCTCGGCGCCGGATGGGCTTGAACTCGACCTCGAACCGCCCATCCGACCACGAGAACAGGCGGTACATAGCCTCGGCGCCCGACAGCCGACCTACCTCGGCGTCGATGACCCGACCCTCACGGAAGAAAACCGCCCCGCGCCGGCCATCGCGATTGACGATGTGAATGATGCCGGATTTCCGGTTGAGGTCGATGGTCTGTACCAGATCCACCACCCCTATGTCCGACAAGTCGCCCGCGAACTTGGTGCGCCCTTCGCGCCGCGACTCGAGCCGCTCGCGTTCGGCGCGTTGGAGCGCGGTACGGACACGGATGCCGATCTCCTTTATATAGACGGGCTTGGTCAGGTAGTCATCGACCCCCAGTTCAAGTCCCCGAATCTTGTCTTCAATTGACTTGCGGCCCGACACGAAGAGGAACGGGATCTTCGCCCACTCCGGCTTGGCCTTGATCTGGCGGCACAGGTCGAAACCGTCCGTCCCGTCGAGGTCGGTGTCCGAGATGATGAGGTCAGGGAGCCCCGCCTGCAGCGCACCCAGCGCCTCACTGACCTGGGTCGCGGTCACCACCTCAAAGCCGGCTTTCTTGAGGCTGACTTCGAGAACCCGCAGGCTCTTGGGATCGCCGTCGACCAGGAGGAGACGACGCTTGCTTTGCCCTGTGTCCATGGGAGGCCTTGGCTGACCCGGGCGATTGTATCCCCGGCGAGTACGGCTCGCACGTGGCGTGGTGGAAAACTGCACAGGTCGGCGGGCGTTTCGGCGGCAGGAGGGGTGCCTTATATATTGTGTTGTGCTAGGTATTGTAGAACACAGTTATATACAACGCATATAATGGCTCACTAGGCTAATGCAACGGAATCCCTTGATCAATCCGGCCACGGCCGCGTCCACGACCACGACCTTCCGCGGCTATCGCGGGATTGTGGGCAGTTGGCCTATACTCGGTTTGTGCGCGAAGACGAAGTAGCCTGTTTGGCGAGACTCGCCGAGAAATGGAAATCCCCGCTCGCGTCCGAGACGGCGGAGCGCATCATCGAGTTTTGTCGCCTCCTGCTGAGATGGAACGCTCGCATCAATCTGACTGGAGCTCGAACCGTGGCGGAGGTGGTTGGCGAGCATGTCGTGGACGCCTTTGCAATGGCCCGTCTAGTTCCTCCAGGATCTTCAGTCGTCGACGTTGGTGCTGGTGGCGGCCTTCCGGGACTGGCGTTTGCCATATTGAGGCCCGACGCCCGACTCACCATGGTTGAGCCGCGGGCCAAGCGGGTCGCATTCTTGCGCACTGCCGTGCGCGAGTCGCACTTGGCCGGCACAGCGGTGTTCCGAGGACGCGCAGACGCTGTAGACCGCGGCGGCTTCGATGTCGCTGCTTCGCGCGCGACATTTCCGCCCGAGGAATGGCTCAGTGTCGGTCTAGGCCTGGTTCGGCCCGGCGGACTGGTGCTGGTCTTTGCGGGAGACTCCTGGAGTCCTGGGCAGTCGTCCCTTCGCGCCGTCAACGAACTTCGCTATGAGACTGCAAGCGGAAGAGGCCTATGGCTCGGCGCGTTCTGTTCCACGTGAAACACTAGACGATTGACACCACAGGCAAGCCCTCTCTATGGTCGGACCCGTGCTCCCAAGCTTGGACGCCGACCTCCGGGCCGACCTGGTCTCCCTCGAAGCTCAAGACCGGATCCGATCCTGTCCTGCCGCCTCCGGCCTGTCTCGAACCGCCCCGACGATCGACGCTCAGCCCCTGCTTTCCTTCTGCTCCAATGACTACCTCGGGCTGTCAGGCCACCCTGCCCTGGCTTCCGCGGCCGCTGCTGCCATTGCACGTTCCGGACTTGGCGCTGGCGCGTCCCGCCTGATCGCCGGCGATCTCCCCGAACACCGTGAACTCGAGGCCGCCCTCTCCACCTTCCTGGATGTGGAAGCGGTCCTTCTCTTTCCCTCGGGATACCAGACCAACCTTGGCGTTCTCTGCGCGCTGGCAGGACCCGGCGACCTCATTCTGTGCGACCACGCCAACCACGCCAGCATCATCGATGCCTGCCGGCTCTCACGTGCGCGGCCGACCTTCTACCGGCATCTCGACCTCTCCTCAGCCGAGAAACGGTTGCTCGCACTGGCGCCAAACGCCCGCCGGAGGTTCCTCGTCACCGAGTCACTCTTCGGCATGGATGGTGACGTCGCTCCCCTGGCCGAGCTGAAGGCCCTCGCCAGAAAACACGGCGCGGCCTTGGTCGTAGACGAGGCACACGCACTTGGCGTGCTGGGGCCGGGCGGGCGCGGCCTATGTCACGAGGCCGGGGTCACGCCAGACGTCCTCATCGGAACCCTGGGCAAGGCTTTCGGCGCTGCTGGCGGCTTTGCGGCCGGCAGTGCGACCCTCCGAAAGTACCTCCTCAACCGCAGCCGCTCGTTCATCTTCACCACTGCCCCACCCCCGTCTGTTGCCGCCGCCGCCCTCGCTGCCCTGCAGATCATTCGTGGAGATGAAGGCCAGGCAAGACGGGAGGCCCTAGCGGATCGGGTCCTGCAGCTCAGAAGCCGGCTTCCCTCCAAGTCTTCCGCGCTTCCCTGCTCCCCCATTCTTCCCATCATCTTGGGGCCAGATCGTGCGGCGGTTGCCGCCTCTCGCGCCCTGCGAGCCAACGGCTTCTTCGTGCAGCCAATCCGCCCTCCCACCGTGCCCGAAGGCACCGCCCGCCTCCGTGTCACCCTCTCGGCAAGTCATCGCCCTGAAGACGTTGACTCCTTCGCCCAGGCACTCGCCCCCTTCATCCCCCAATGACCCTTGAAGAGCTAGACCGCAGCTACCTATGGCATCCCTTTACCCCCATGCGCGAGTGGCTGGCAGAGCCTCCCCTCGTGATCGAACGGGCAGAGGGAAACGAACTCATAGATACTGAGGGGCGCCGCTACCTGGACGGCGTTTCCTCTCTCTGGGTAAACCTCCACGGACATGCGCACCCGGCCATAAACGCCGCGATCGCCGAACAGCTTGCCAAGGTTGCTCACAGCACCCTGCTCGGCCTCGCCAGCACGCCATCGATCCTCCTGGCTGAGAAGCTGGTGGCCCTCGCTCCGCCTGGTCTAACGCGCGTGTTCTTCTCTGATTCCGGCTCCACTTCTGTTGAAGTTGCGCTAAAAATAGCCTTTCAATTCCAACAGTTACGTGGCATCGCCGGCCGCGTCAGATTTCTTGCGCTGCGCCACGCATATCACGGCGACACCATCGGCTCTGTCTCACTCGGCGGCATTGACACCTTCCATCGCGTCTTTCAGCCCCTCCTCTTCCACACCCATCACATCAATCCGACCATAGACGAGCTGCATCAAGCCTTCGCTAGCCACGGTAATGAGCTTGCCGCCTTTGTGCTTGAACCCCTGGTTCAGGGCGCAGCGGGCATGCTCCTGTCGCCCCCCGGCTTCCTGCGCGAGGCCCGATCCCTATGTCACAAGCACGGCGTGCTCCTCGTCGCCGACGAAGTGGCGACCGGCTTTGGCCGCACTGGCACCATGTTCGCCTGCCAGCAGGAAGGGGTCACCCCGGATCTCCTCGCCCTCGCGAAGGGCCTGAGTGGAGGTTACCTCCCAGTGGCAGCAACCATGGCCACCGAGGAAGTGTTCCGCCAGTTCCTCGGACTGCCCGAGGAGCGCCTCACTTTCTTCCACGGCCACAGTTTTGGCGGCAACGCCCTCGGTTGCGCCGCTGCACTGGCTTCCCTTGAGATATTCGAGCGCGAGCAGACGCTTGCCAACCTGCCCCACAAGATCGCCGCCCTGCGCGCCCGCCTTGGCGAAAAGATCTCACCCCTCCCCCACGTGTTCGAGATCCGCCAGAAGGGCCTCATGGTCGGCATCGAGCTCCGACACTCGGGCTCCCGTCCCTACTCCGCCGAGGAGGCCATTGGGGCGCGTGTCTGCCGCATCGTCCGACGCCACCGGGTCATCCTACGCCCGCTCGGCTCGGTGGTGGTACTCATGCCTCCACTCTCGATCACTGCCGACCAGATCGACCACCTCGTGGACGCCACTGCTGCGGCTATTGCCGAGGCCACCTCCGAGACCTCGCCCGCCCGCTCCGCCCCTCTTCCCCAACCGTCGCAGTACCACACAGTTCCTGCGCCTCTCCGAGGCATCTTCCTTGTCGGCACAGATACAGGTGTTGGCAAGACTACGGTGGGCGTGGGCCTCCTTGCCTTGGCACGAGCCCGCGGGCTCACCCCAGTCCCCTTCAAGCCGGTGGAAACTGGAGCCGCCCCCGAACCCGAAGACGCCCTCCGCCTTCGCTCTGCCGCTGGCCGTGGCGATCTTGCGCGCGAGATCATCTGCCCCTACGCCTTTCCGCCTCCGGTCGCCCCCGCCCTGGCCGCTGAACAAGCTTCCACTCGCCTGACTCTTGCGGGCATCGTGGCAGCGGCACACCGCGCTGCCATGCACGGCGATTTCCTCTTGGTCGAGTCAGCCGGCGGAGTCCTCTCGCCCTACTCTGAGGACCTCACCGCCGCGGACCTTGCCGCCGCGCTCGGACTTCCTCTCCTTCTCATCGCACGCAACGCCCTCGGCACAATCAACCACACGGCCCTCGCCATCGCCGAGTTGCGCCGCCGTCACCTCCCCCTCACCGGCGTACTGTTCGTAGACACGACGGCCGTGTCCACACCCGACCGCGCTCACAACCCTCGACTTGTTCGCGCGCTCACCGGAGTCCGCGTTCTCGGTACACTTCCCTTCCTCCCGGTTCCCACACCCGACGGACTCGCCGCAGCCCTTCGCCTCAACCTCGACGTCGACGTACTTCTCCCCAGCCTCAGCTAGCCGGCGCTGCCCGGGACTTGGGGAAGATCACCACCCGACGCGCAGGCCCCTCGCCCTCGGACTCCGTACTTACCCCCGGATGCTCAGCCAACGTCGTGTGCACCACCTTGCGATCATGCGCGCTCATCGGTTCCACGGGAACCGGACGTCCCGACCGCACAGCCTTCTCTGCCAACCGCCGCGCCAAGTCCGCCAATGAGTCCTCCCGCCGCCCCCGATAGCCCTCGGCATCGACGATCAGCGTTGCGGCCTCGCCCGGCTTCTTGAACACGATTCGACCAACCAAATACTGAAGCGCATCTAGCGTCGCGCCCTTCTTCCCGATGACCAGCGCGGACTCCGATCCATGTGCATCGAGGATGATCCTCTCGCCGTCGTCAAACGCACTCACCTCGGCGTCAACCCCCATGCGCTCAAGCACCTCCCGCAGCACCTTCGCTGCTAGCTCACGTTTGTCGCCCAACGCTCCCTGGTCACTCATTTGCTGCCCTGTTGTCATATGTTGAATGTGGCAATTGGAGTCGGCAGCGGCGGTGGTGCCCCGCGACTCTCGGGCTCGTGCCCCGGCACAGGAACCGCGGAAAAAACAACGCCCGCGCCTGCCTTCACTGCTGCTGGCGTCTTCTTTTCCGCGTCTGCTCCTCGCGTCGCTCTGCGCCGCCGCTCCGCTGGCCTCGCCTTTCCGGAAACCGCCCTCCTCAACGTTCCGCGTCGCTTCCCAACCCTGGGCATCCTGGCGCTCTTCGAGTGAGAACGCCCCTTGCCTCGGCCGCGTCTTCTCTGACTGCCGGTCCGCGCCCTCTTCTTCTTGCTCGTCACCTTCATGGTCACGTGGGACAAGACCCTACTTTTCACCCCCCTTGCTTGTCAACTCCAACCCTTCTTTCTCGAATACCTTCGCCTGCTTGCATCTCAACGGTAGGATAGTATACTTTTCCGTACAGCCCGCGCGCCGCTGCGTGCCATCGGAAATCGAAACTCTTTGCGTAGTCTCCAATACAGATTCCTATTGACGGGTCAAGACCGCCTTGGTAAAGTGCGCGCGCTTCGGCTTCCGGAGCGCGCTGTTTTTCAACATCACGAGAGGACCTAAATGGAGCCATCTTTCCACGTAGGAGACTTGGCGGTCTACCCGGCCCATGGGGTGGCGCAAATCATCGGTATTGAAACCCGCGAGATCTCGTCCAGCAAGCACACCTTCTACATCCTGAAGATTCTCGACAACGGGATGAAGATCATGATTCCGACGAAGAACGCCGGTGCCGTCGGTCTGCGCGAGCTCATCCGTGCCGACGAAGTAGACGAGGTCTTCGAGATTCTCAAGAGCCGGGAAGTTTCCGTGGAGGGCCAGACCTGGAATCGGCGCTACCGTGAGTACATGGAGAAGATCAAGACCGGTTCGGTTTTCGAGATCGCCGAGGTCCTGCGTGACCTGCAGCGCCTTAAGGGGGACAAGGAACTGTCCTTTGGCGAGCGCAAGATGCTCGACACTGCCCGTACCCTTCTGGTCAAGGAGATTGCCGTCGCGACCAAATCCAACGAGGGCAAGATAGAGGAGAAGCTGAACCGCATCTTCGCCTGCTAGCCGATTCCAGTTTCGCGAGGCCCCGGTTGGACTCCCGACCGGGGCTTTTTCATGTGCCTAGAGGTTCACACGTCCAGGTTGCGCACGTTGAGCGCATTCTGCGCGATGAACTCGCGGCGCGGCTCCACCAGGTCGCCCATGAGAGTCGAGAATAGGCGGTCAGCTTCGTAGGCATCTTCGACCCGCACCTGCAGCAGCGTGCGGCGCGCCGGATCCATGGTGGTTTCCCAAAGCTGCTCCGGATTCATCTCGCCGAGGCCCTTGTAGCGCTGGATTTGCAGGCCCTTCTTGCCCACCTCGTGCACGCGCTCCGCCAGATCTTCGAGGCGATTGAAGGCAAGCGCCTCGGACCCAACTTCTAGGCGATAGGGTGGGGGTCCAAGCACAGCCAGCTCTTGGTAGAGCGCGGTCAGGTCGCCGAACTCAGGGGAATCGAGGAATTGGAAGTCAATCACGGTGGGCCGCCGGATGCCCGCGGGTCGCACGGGAGCCTCGATCTTGTAGCCCCCGTGCTCGCTATCGGGCGCCAGCTTGAGCACCACATCCTTCAGCTCGGGCGCGTACGCATCGAAGTACTCCTCGAGGCGTGTCAACGCCTTGGCCAGGATCTTCGGATCGCGGAGATCAGCCTTGGCCAACCGTGCCGCCTTGACGATGGCGTCGATCAGACGTGCATCGCACTTGCGATCCAAGACCCTCAGCAGCCGTTTGTAGCGGCCGGCCTGCCGCGCCAGGTGGCGCAGTTTCTCTCCCGTGATCGCTCCGCCACCGGTGCTAGGTCGCAGCAGCAGATTCTCCGTCGCGCTCTCAAGCAGGAATTCTTCCATCGCCTGTTCATTCTTCAAATACAGCTCCCGCTTGCCCTTCTTGACTCGGTAGAGCGGCGGCTGCGCTATGTACAGGTAGCCGCGCTCCACGATCTCAGGGAAATGCCGGTAGAAGAAGGTGAGCAGCAAGGTCCGGATGTGACTGCCGTCCACGTCTGCGTCGGTCATGATGATCACGCGGTGGTAGCGGATCTTGTCGATCTCCTTCTCCTTCTCGACCCCGCAACCCAGCGCGGTGATGAGAACCACGATCTCCTGCGAGGAGAGCATCTTGTCGAGGCGGGCCTTCTCGACGTTGAGGATCTTGCCGCGCAGGGGGAGGATGGCCTGATCTTTGCGGTTGCGCCCTTGCTTGGCTGAGCCGCCGGCGCTGTCACCTTCGACGATGTACAGCTCGGAAAGGGCCGGATCCCTTTCTTGACAGTCGGCCAGTTTGCCCGGAAGCGACGATATGTCGAGGGCGCCCTTGCGCTGCACCAGCTCGCGTGCCTTACGAGCCGCGTCTCTCGCACGCGCGGCCAGCACCGCCTTTTCGATGATCTGCTTGGCTTCGCGTGGATGCTCTTCCAGGTAGCGACCGAGGCGCTCGTTGACCACGCGTTCGACAATGCCTTTGATCTCGGAGGAAACCAGCTTGTCCTTGGGCTGATTGCTGAACTTCGGGTCAGGGTGCTTGACCGACACCACCGCGGTGAGCCCCTCGCTGATGTCGTCGCCACCCAGCCCGTTCTTGAGATCTTTGAGCAATCCCGCGGACTGGGCATAGCCGTTTATCGTGCGGGTCAGGGCCGCGCGGAACCCAGTCAGGTGCGTGCCCCCATCCTTATTCTTGATGTTGTTGGTGAAGCAGTAGACCGCGTCCTGGTACGAGTCGTTCCACTGCATGGCGATCTCGACCTGGGTTTGCTCCTGCTCACCTTCGATGACGATGGGCTTCTCATGCACCGGCACCTTGGAGGCGTTGAGGTCCGCCACGAACTGGCCCAGGCCACCCGCGAACTGGAACTCGTGCGACTTGCCGCTGCGCTCGTCCTCTAGCGTGATGGTCAACCCACGGTTCAGGTACGACAGCTCGCGCAGTCGCTGCGACAGCACCTCGAAGCTGAACTCCGTGATGCCCCCAAAAATGCTGGGGTCGGGCTTGAACGTCACCTTGGTGCCGGACTTCTCAGACACGCCGATCTCGTCAAGGCCGGTCGCAGGATCGCCGCGCCGGTACTCCTGGTAGTAGACCTTGCCGTCGCGCTTGATCTCCAGCTTCAGCCACTCCGACAAGGCATTGACCACCGAAACCCCCACGCCGTGCAGCCCGCCCGAGACTTTGTAGTTCGAGTGGTCGAACTTGCCCCCGGCGTGCAACACGGTCATGACGATTTCAGCGGTCGGCCGTTTCTCGGTGGGGTGCTCACCAACCGGAATGCCGCGTCCGTTGTCCTCNNTCCTCCACGGAAACGGAATCATCAAAATGGACGGCTACGTCGATGCGATTGCAGAAACCCGCGAGCGCCTCGTCCACGGAGTTGTCCACGACCTCGTACACCATGTGGTGCAGGCCGGTGCCGTCATCCGTGTCGCCGATGTACATGCCTGGCCGCTTGCGCACGGCCTCCAGGCCCTTGAGAACCTGGATGCTCTCTTCGTTGTATTCACTTGCTGCCCGGCTCAGCTCTTGACCCTGGGCATCATCGACATCCGGCGCCATGACAAAAAACCAAGAAGTTACAGTTACATAGCACCATGAATCTGGTGTGTAAAGGAAAACCGAACCGTCCTGTTTTCGATCTACATGGAACCCTGAAAGGGTTCGCTTCGCCCTTCGGGCCCCCACTGCCACCACCCCCCGCGCTCGGCCTCGCCAACCCCTTCGGCCCCCCACCCGCCACCACCTCCCCGCTCGCTTCCCCCTTCGGGGACTTCGGAACCTGCACCTGCCCCACCACACCCGCTCGCTGCGCTCGCGCTCTCGCGCTCGGCCTCGCGCGATGGTACGCCGCCCGCGAAGCCGGCGGGCTCCCCACGCGATGCCTACAAACGCTGCAATGCCCCTCCGCTGACCATGTAGTCGACGCAATCAGGCAGCGGGGGCAAATGGTTCCGCTCGGTGACCGTGATGAGACTCTGGCAGGACAGGGCGGCCATGGCCTCAAACAAACTCCGCCGCCTCTCCTCGTCCAGCTCGCTTGCCACATCATCCAGCAGCAGGAGAGGGGCTTCTCCCAACACCTCACGCAAGTGTTCCATCTCCGCCAGCTTGAGAGCTAGCACGAGTGAGCGGAGCTGACCCTGCGATGCGTGTTCACGCGCCAGATGACCCGCCAGATCCAGCTCCAGATCATCTGTCTGCGGCCCGAATCCGGTGAAGCCTCTTCTCTCATCAGCCTCCTGGTGTGCAAGCAGCCCCTCTCGCAAGGCGGAGATGACTTCTCCCTCGCTGTCCGCAGCCTGCACGCGCGGATCGCTCGCGTAGCGCATTCCCACGGTTGCCTCGCTGTGAATCTGGCGCAATGTCGCTTGGAGCCGCGGCAAGAGCGACCGCACCGTTTCGCGCCGCCGAATCACGATGCGCCCCCCTGCCTCAGCGAGCTTCTCGTCGTAGCTGGCGAGCAGTGTCGCTTCCACGGGACCGCGGCGGAGAAGAGCGTTGCGGCTCTTGAGGACTCGCTCGAAGGTCAAGACCTCGCGAAAGTAGGGTCGATACGCGCCAAACACGGCCCGGTCGAGAAAACGCCTCCTTTCCGCTGCCGCAGCCTTTGGCAGGCGCAAGTCCTCCGGCCCGAAGAGCACAGCCCCAACGCCCAACAAAGCAGACGAATCACGCCGCACGGCTTTGCCGTCGAGGAGAGTGGTCTTGTGACCCTGTGAAATTTGGATCTTGAGCGTCCGGTCGAGTGCGCGGGCTGTGATGTCAGCCTCGATGGTGGCTCCCTCATCCCCCCAAGCGATCAAGTCGGACAAGCTGTTGGTCCGAAAGGAGCGAAAGCAGAGCGCGGTGTAGGCCGCTTCCAGGATGTTGGTCTTTCCCTGCCCGTTCTGGCCGAAGAGGACCGTCGCGCCCAGCCCAGGCCGGAAGGCCAACGCGGCGAGGTTCCGCCAACCTCGGACCCGCAGCTCCCTGAGAATCACGTCGCTTTCTACAATCTCATGGGCATGACCACGCCTAGGTAGTCGCTGTCATCGGCGGGACGGATCACCGCCGGGTCGAGGTCCTCGCCCAACTCCAGCCGTACATCCTTCGACGCCATTTCGGACAAGAGGTCGATGAAGTAACGCGCGTTGAAGCCGATCTGCAAGGCCGATCCCTTGTATTCGACATCCAGCTTCTCACGGGCGTTGCCAAGATCGGGGTTGTCCGCCTCGATGGCAAGTGAACCCTTCTCAAGGCTTAGCCGGATACCCCAGGTCTTGTCTGAAGCGATGATGGAAACCCGGCGAAGAGCGTCCAACAGAACCTCTCGCGCGATGACGACGATCTTGTCGTTCTCTTTGGGGATGACCTGCTCATAAGGAGGAAACTGCCCTTCGCCCAGCTTCACCGTAAGGGTCACATCATCGGCTCGCAGCACGAAGTACCCCTGATGAATTCCTATGTCGCAGGCGGCCTCCCGACCCTCGATGGCCCGACGGATCTCGCCCACCCCTTTGCGCGGAATCAAGACACCGCTGGCCAGCTTGGGTCCCTTGGGCAGCGCCTTGCCAAACTTGGACAGACGATGCCCGTCGGTCGAAACCATGCGGNNAGCTTGGGGTAGTCCCGCTCGCTCATGCCAACCACTTTGAATTCCGCCCTCCCGCTTTGAATCTCCAGCCAGTTGTTCTCGGTTCTACGCAGGTGAACCTCTTCCCCTGACAGGCCTTTCGCTATCTCGAAGGCTTGTCGTGCTGCAACGGTCACTCCCCCTTCTTCCTCAACCTTTGCAGGCATGGTCACCACGATAGCGACTTTGAGATCTGTCGCTGCGCACGAGATGCGATCCGCTCCCTCCGTGCGGATGAGTACGTTGGCCAGAATCGGCATGGTGCTCTTTCGGTCGGCTATGCCGTGCGCCAGGTAGAGTCCCTTGAGTAGCTTGCTTTTGTCGATCCGAATGTCCATCAGTCACCCTCGTCCTGTTGTCTCATCACTGGTCACTCTGAATCTATAAAGATCTGATCAAAGAAAGCAGAAGTATAAGGCCCTGTGAATTCCTTGAAAGAATCAGTTTCTCGTCGCCAGCAGTAGGGAGAAGTCTGGGGAAAACCTGGGAGAATGGAGGGGAGAGAAATGGCGAAACCCGGATCATGAACTTGTGAACTTCCGCTCCACAGCTTTGTCCCATAGATTTGGACAGTCAACTGTTGATAGATGGGCAGCGAGGCACGCTCCAGAAAGGGTGAGCCACCTGGAACGGTGGATCGGACCGGGTCGAGTAGCCAACAGAATACACAGGCCAGACCCATGCTCAAGCAGGGCCTGGACCGTTTACCAGGACGAGGACTTCAACGCTGGCGCAAGTGGCTCTCGAGCGTGGTCACCACGCTGCGTAGATTGGAGTCTTGAGCGATCAGACGTTCGATCTTTTTCACTGCGCTTATGACGGTTGAGTGATCCTTGCCACCAAAGCGGCTACCAATCTCCGGAAAACTCGAGCCCGTGAGCTTGCGCGCCAGGTACAT
>PMBS01000299.1 GCA_003153015.1 Myxococcales bacterium | reverse complement strand
TCGACACCGCCGTCGCGAGCACCGCCTGTCGGGTTGCTTCCCCCGCTGCCGCTCCCGCCGGTGCCAGCAACGCCGCCGGTAGCAACCAGGCCACCGGTGCTCACGATTCCGCCTGTCCCAATAGCTCCCCCGCTCGCCGGATTGCCGCCGGTGGCCGCCGGTCCATCGGCCGTGTCGGAAGCATCCCTACCAGCCGCGCCGTCCGCGCGGCTATCACCGCTGGATGAACAAGAGCACGCGAGAACCAGAGCCAGAGCGAGACATGATGCGCGCATTCAGGACCTCCGCGTTCAGAGTACCAGAAGCGCTCTTGGCCGTGTACAGAACAGACTGCACGCCTCCTCCGCCCTCAGCGTCGGCAATCTGCAATCACCTTTGCATGGGAGCGGCCACAACTGGCATAATCCTGCGCACTGTGAGTCTTTCACTCTGCTGGAGGCATTGTCACCTGCGACCATCCCGGATGTTTCGACTCTCTCTCGTGATAGCCGGCTTCATAGGCCTTGCGGGCGGTGGCTGCAGCAAGTCTGGGACTGCAGCAATTCACGACGGCGCGGTGGGGACAGACGCGCCTGCGAGTACTGGCGGTATCTCAGGTGGCAGCGGCGGGTCAGGGGGCAACGAAAGCTCGGCTGGCATCGGATCCGGCGGCGCGATCGGGAGCGGCGGCACTGCTGGGACGGCTTCCGGCGGCACAGGCGGATCCGGAGGGACTGCGACCGTGGCCGCAGGTGGAACCCAGTCCGGCAGTGCCAGTGCGACCAAGTCCGGCGGTGCCGGTGCAACCGCGTCCGGAGCTGCCGGTGCAACCGGAGTCGGGGGTTCGGGCGGGGCGGCATCGGGCGGCGTGGGTGGCACGGCAACAGGCGGGGCTGATGCTACAAAAACCGGGGGCTCGGGTGGCGGAACCATCACCGGCGGGGTGGGCGGAATCGGGTCCGGCGGTTCCGGCGGCACCGCGACAGGGACGGGTGGCGCTGCCAAAGGCGGCTCAACTGGCAGCGATGGAGCCGCGCCCGAACCTATCGCGGACGGTGGCACTGACGGTGACGCGATGGACCTGGGCGCGATCTTGTCCGAGAAGACCCTGACCTACTGGGCCACATCCAGGCAACGGCCACCCGACGGCGGGTACTTGAGTCGCACGCCGAGTGACCAAGACTTCATAGCGATCACGCCTGTCGCAGAAGACATCTTGGTCTTCTACACCGACGCCAGCGCTCTGGAGATGACCGCCATCCCGCGTCCGGGCGTGCCGGCGGGGGGCGTGCCGCTGACTGGGACCAGGACCACGACAGACCAGGGGAAATGGACCTACCGCCTGACGCCTGCCACCGGCGGCCGGCTGGTGGTGTGGCTTTCGGGCACGACCATCCTCGCGTCCAAGACCCTCTATGGCTCTGGGGTTCCCGTCACCGATAGCAGCCGCGGCGAACTGCGCAGCAACTAGAAACCACGCCCCCAGACACGCCTCCGCCCTCCACCGGGCCGTAGCTCATATAGACGCCTTCGGGGCGTGGTCTGCAGCCACCTCTAAGACGTGGGTGGGGCCGAGCTGACCTCTCCGCACCTCGCGCTCAAGCAGCAGGTTCGCCGCAGGTTCCTGCTGGTTCAGCATGTACGGGCTGTGGCTTGTCACGAGGAGCTGGATTCCGGTCTCGTCGGAGATGACCTTAAGTATTCGGCCGAACTCGGCCTGCGCTGAGGGATGGAGGAAGCTTTCCGGCTCCTCGATCACGACGATTGGTGTAATGCGGCTTTCCTGGGATGCCGACGAGCGTATTCGGTTCGCCTTGAGCATCGCCATTAGGATATGCGTCCGATTCTGGGTACCTGAACCCCAATCGCTCAGGGGCACTGTCACATGTTTGTCTTTCAGATTGATGGAGAGGGGAAGGCTGTGTCCGTACGTTCCTTCCATCGGTGAGAATTCGACGTCGTAGCGCTCGGAAAGCCGTCCCAGCATCTTGTTCAGCTCTTCTGTGTTGTCGCGAGCGAGTCGTTTTAGCCTCCTCTGTACATGCCTCCGAGCCTCGTTCATCGCGTTCGTTTCCTCGGGGGACATGGAGAAGTCATAGAAAAAGCGGTTTCTGCCACCTCCCCAGTAGAAGCGTCGTTCACGAAGATATCCCAAGACTGTCCAAGGACGTTGCAACCCGCATCCGCAAGGCCATTGAAAACAAGCTCGCCTCTCAGCCGGGGTGTGGTGTCATCAGTGTCTTCCTGGAGCGCGAGGTATGGCGTCGGATCGGGACAATCTTTCTTTATCGTCGCGCCTTAGACCGGGGGTCCTTGCCGCAGCAAGCACATACCGCTGATTGCCTTCGCCGTTGGCACCGGGACCTCTTCGGGACGACGACAAGTTGGTGCGGGGCGACCTCCCCATTTCGCGGCGGTTGCGTTTGCGTGCACCGTACTCCAAAATGCCCCGGTTCATGGCCAGAATGTCCCCCAGCAAAAGGAGAGTCATGACTAGGCACCTTCAATCCGCGTCTGCCATCACGCTGGCGATTGCGCTTACCCTTTTCGGCTGTGGCGCGGGAAATTCCAACCAGCCCAAGGACGCTTCGGTCGACCGGTCGGGCGGCAGCCGAGATTCCGGCGTCGTGGGCGACACGCGCATCGTCGACAGCATTGCCAGCAGCCAGGACGGCAGCGCTGCCAGCCTGGACAGCGGGACCGGGGATAGGGTCATCGTCGGCCTCGACGCTGCTCTCGACTTGTCTGCCGATCTTCCCGCCGCAACGCCGGACATGGCGATGCCAACGGAGGCTGGCCACGACGGAGCTTCCGACCGAGCCGCCCCGGATGTTGCTGCCACTCCTGATTCCCCTTCTGACATTTCCGCTGATGGCCAGGATGGCGGAGCGTCGTGTCTGGGCACGTGTAGGCCGGACGGCGGTGGCACCGGCGGGTTGGACGGCTCCGCAGGCACGAAGGATGGCGGCGTGGCGGGAAGCAAGCGCATCTACGCCGTCAACTACAACAGCGCAAACGGCAGCGACAACGTAACCTCCTATCCGGCGGACGGAACGGGCGATATCGCACCAATCGGCAAGATCGCCGGCCCCAGTACCAAGCTTGGGGGCATTGTCCAGATGGCTTTCGATGGAAGCGGGAAGATCTACGTCCTCGGGAGAAATGGCCTCACCTATCCCGCGCAGAGCGTCGAGGTTTTCGCCGCGGGCGCCGACGGCGACGTAGCGCCGATCGCGACGCTGGCGGGCCCGAGCACTGGACTGGTCGGAGCCCTGAGTCTGGCCGTTGACAATGCCGGCAAGATGTACGTCGCCGGATCCATTCCGTGCTCAACGTGCACGTCCGCCACGCATCCCGGAATCATGGTCTTCGCGGCAGGCGCCAATGGCGATACGGCTCCGCAGCAGATCATCGCGCCCGCCGTGTACCCAGCCGTGGACAATACGGGTCTCGATGCGAGTGATCTGTTTGTCGGCGTCGACGCGGGCGGGAACATCTATACGGCCGATTCCTATTCGCAGAAGGTCCTCGTCTTCGCGCCGAACGCCAACGGCAACGTCGCCCCGCTTCGCGTGCTCTTGGGCGACAAGACATTGCTTTCCGGCTGCGATGGCGTTGCCTTTGACAGCGCGGGCAACCTGTACATCTCGAACTACAACGGAATGAGCGTGACCGTCTACCCTCCCGGGGCGAGCGGTAACCTGGCCCCCGCCGCAACGATCACCGGAGCCAACACGGGCATCGGCATGCTAGCGGCGATCGCGGTCGACACTGCGGGCACGGTCTGGGCATCGGGCCAGGCGGTCGACAGCACCGGTCGCCTGCGCAATGCCATCCTCCGCTTTGCCCCGGGCACGAACGGCAACGTGGCCCCGGTAGCCGCTCTCGCCGGCGGGGATACCGAGATCGATGCGACGAGCCTCGCCGTCTACTAGCTCGCCACCTTCTTGAGTGACTGCGCGAGCTTCACGGCCTCGGCGACGCCCTTCTCCGCTGCGGTCTGCTTCACCTTCGCGCGATCCGCGCCGGCGAGCGACCTCAGGAAGCCCAAGTACTGCCCTTGCAGCTTGCGTGCCTGCCGGACCTTCGGCGCGAGCTTCGGCGCCTTCTTCGCAGTCACCGGCCTCGCGCCGGTGGTAGACTCGCGGCTTGTTGGTTTTGGCAAGCCCTCTTCTGCGGGACAGCGAAGGGAAGCCCTGCTTCCGGCTGAGTGACAGCTGAAGAGTCGAACAACTACCCAAGAAGGACGCCCGCATGAAGAGATCCACACTGTTTCCTGCGTCGATGGCCGCATTGACGGCTCTTTCTCTTGCTGGCGTCGCCGGCGCGAGCATGACCGAGCGTCTTGAAGCGAAGTATCTAAAGAGCCGCGTCAAGCTGCGGATTGACGAAGACTGGAGAGTCCAGTCAGGGAATGCTTCCGGGGCCGAGGCCACAGCCTTCGACGATTCGCAGTGGACAGTCACCAATGTTCCGCACGATTTCAGCATTACCCTGGTCAAGCCGACGTCGAACGATCCGGGCGCGAGCGGCTGGTACCGGAAGCACTTCACCTTGCCTGCGGGTTTCGCCGGAAAAGACTGACTACGATGATGGCGGCGGCCTCGGCGAGATCCAGGCTGGGAAAGTCGATGTGCCAACCCCCGTCGAAGCGCAGCCGGTAGGGTCGCGGAATCAAGTTCTCCAGTCGGGCCAGGTACTCGAACAGGGGATAGCTCGGCTCAGGGCAAAGCACGCTCTGGCCTGGATCGCCCAGCAACTTGAACAGCAGCGGCACAATGTCCCGCCTATCTCAGCCCGCATCGGGAAAGTGGCACCAAAGACCACATTGTCCATTAACGCAGCCAATGGACTGACCTGTGCACCCTAGACAAGCGCAATTCCCGAGTGTCGGAGACTGGCCAGGGCAATAGGTTGCCCAAGCAGCTTGATTGGCGTCACATCTCTTCTTGCTCATTATCCGTCCGCCACAGCAATAGGAGCCCGTGCAATGGCTCGAATCTGTGGGGGCTTCCCCCCAGTTGCACGACGTGCAGTCGGCATCACTTGAGCAAGACTCGAGGTCGGTGGTGGAACCATCAGAAATCGAAGTTGATCCGCCTGTGCCGGTTGCGCCTCCTGCGGCTTGGGTGCCGCCGCTACCTGCCCCACCGCCTGCGCTTGTCGCACCGCCGGTCGCATCTGCTGCTGCGTCCGCGCTGTCAGCCATCACGAAGGTCATGCACTGGCCACCCGCGCACTGCACACCGATGGTTCCGCCATTGCCATCCTCGGCCTGCTCCCCTCGGTTGTCGAAGATGGGGCAGCTAACGTTGTCGCATGGAGGCGTGGGAAAAGTGCACGAGGACGACTGGGCCAGTCCCACCACTGAGATGGCGCCGCAACAGTTTGCGGCTGGCCGGACTACCTGCTTGCAATCGCTCGCCAGGGTGCAGGTCTTGGCCGTGGTCGCGATGGTGCCGCTGGAATCGTAGCAGGAGATGGCGGTGCTACTCGACGAAGCACCGCCGGCCCCGGCTGTTCCACCGTTTCCACCCTGGTCCGCGCTGCCACCACTGACCGTACTGCCACCTTGTGCCGTGTTTCCACCAGTAGCAGCGGTCCCGCCGTAGCTATGGAGACCGGTCTTGGTGTTCGAGCTACAGCCGCTGCCCAGAATTGCAAGGCAGAGCCAAGGGGCGGCGATTGTGCGCAGTCTGAAACGATTGAGTCGGTCGGTATGCATGATACTCACTTGTTTTCGTTTACACGCGGCATGCGGAACAATCCTCTGTGAATCCCGACTCATGGAGGTGCCGGGCCGCAGTCGCCGCCGCAGGCCCAGTGGCCCGTCTGCTTGTTGAAGTTGCAGCCAGCTCCGACGCAATCGCTGTCGTCCACGCAGGTGTCGCTCGCAGTGTGGCAGTGGTACGTGAAGCCACACCACTGGCCGTATTGGCTGGGCGAGCAGAAGTTGCCCCGCCCACAATCCGAATCGACGCGACAATCGCTGTCGATCAGACAGGAGTTCGGCGCAGAGCTAGATACAGAATCACGACAGACGCAGGGAGTCTTCGCCGGACAATCTGAGTCGCTGAAGCACGTGTCGTAGGAACAGGCCGTGATCGGCGCGGGTCCGTTCATCAGGCAGCGACCACTGATACCCGCCGTGCAGTTCGAGTCTTGGCCGCACTCGCCGGGCGCACACAAGCAAGGGCCATCGGAGCCAGTGCAGTCGCAGATGGACAGACCGGGGCCGCGTCCCGTCGGACAAGCAACGCCGGCGGCACGATGGAGCCGCGGCGTGCGCGTGCCCGCATCCTGGGCATCCTTCGCCCTGCCGGCGTCAGGGGCCAGGGCGCAGCTGGGACAGCCGCAGGGCTCGGGATTCGGCAGGTATCCGTAGGTGCAGGCTATCATCGGGCACATCACGTTGCAGATCACCGGCGCGTCTGGCTTGCCAGCGTCGCTGCTTCCACCGTCCACCGGAGCGCAGATGGGACAGCCGCACGGGTCGGTGCTCCGTACGTACCCGCTCGAACAGGGCCGCTCGATCCCGCAATCAACTAGCTCACAGTACGCCGGGTAGTCTGGGCCGCCAGCGTCCTTCGTGGCACCCCCATCTGGATTCGGCACGCAGATAGGACAGCCGCACGGGTCGTTTGGGTTCGGCTGGACCTCGCCAGCACAGGCCGGCATAGGAATAGAGCACAAGGCCGGAAGGCAGGAACCCGTTCCACCGGTGCCGCCGCCGGTTCCGCCAGATCCGCCTCCGCCGACACCAATCGAGCCACCCGATCCGCCCGCCACACCGCCGGTAGCACCGATGAGGCCACCCGTCGTGCTGCCACCGATCGCACCACCCGTGCCGCCGGTTGTTCCGCTGCCGATGGCACCGCCCGCCTGGCCGCCTCCCCCACTAGCTGCAGTGCCCCCACGGGATTTCAGACCCGAGCTGCTGCACGCCAAGCTGATCAAACCAGCCATGAACGCGGCTGCAACGCATGTAGACGTCCTGAGCATGAAATCCTCCACTTGATCCACGGCAGCAATCAGCGTGCCGAGTCTAGCACCGCTGATGCTGGACCGATTTCCTCGCAACTACGCGGAGAAGAGCCCTGGTGGCAAGTGAGAGCCCGTGGCCGTGGGTCCGTCAACTATCAGAATTCTGAGGGTATCCATCCGCGATCCGGCTTGTTCCCCGCTCGGGGGACAGACTCGCCGTTGGCCTCGAACTTGCTGATAACCTGCCCACCCGCGCCGGAGGCAGTCATGACTCGTTCGATATCAGCCAGGACCGCTTGTTGCGTTCTCACCGCCTTCTTTCTTACCGCACTTGCTGGGTGTGGCGGTTCAGGCAGCGCACGACCGGATGGCCCAGTGTTGACAGGTGGCAGCGCGGGTGCGGGCGGGTCTATCGTTGCCAATGGGGGAGGATCTTCCGGTGGCACTGCGGGTACCGGCAGCGGAGGCGTGTCTACGACCGGGGGTTGTTCTGGCGGGCCCGTGACATTCCAGGTGATGCCGGCACCGAATAGTGTAACGCATTGGTGCCTGGGACAACCTGCGGGGGGCTGTTCCGGGTGGTTTGATCTCCGTAATTCAGTTGGCTCTCTTGAGCTTGGGGGTTATTGCCGAGTGTCTTGCGGCACGTGCACATTCGAGGAGTGTCCTCCCATCTATTGTCTAGGGCCCACCGAGCTCACTAACCAGGGGGTGACGCAGAGCTGGGATGGCACCTACGTGACATCGAGTACTTGCGGCGCATCCGCAACGACGTGTGACCTTACAGCCTGCGCTGTTGGGCAATACACTATCAACGTGTGTGGCTTTCCCAATCCAGATCCCAGTTCACCCGATGGATGCTACCAAGCACCCAGCACGACAAACTCGTCTTGCGTATCTGTACCATTCGAATACCCCGCGACTGCGCCCATTGTCGTGACGATGCCGGTCGAGTAGTCATTGATGGCCTGCTGCTGCTGAAAGTCTCTTTGACTAGGGCTCCTCATCCCTGAAATAGGGGACACCACTCTTCACCAACCAAGCAATGCCGAATGCAAACAGCATGATAAACTCGAACACGATCTGGATATACGAGCTGTTGAAAAAGTGATTCGCCCAAAAACACACGATCCCCAGTGTCACCAGGCTCACGAGGATGACGCCCCCGGATGCCTTATAGATGGCATTTCTCAATCGTTTCTTCGGTCCCAGGTCGTCCGTCGTACTCAGGGTGAACAGGAATATCGAGTTGACCGCGAGAAGAAAGAAGAAGGCACTCGCGAAGCTGAGGTGTATCTTGTCCGACGTTGATTGCGCCAGCTGTAGGACACCGACCAAGTCATCCGGCTTCCGGGGGTGGTAGGTGGCACACGGAAAGATCACGATCCCCGCACCTGCAACGCCGATTACCCACGTGACTATATTGTCGATGATGCCGTACCCCGAATACGTCATGAAGAAGATGGCAGCACATCCAAGGATTGCGACAAGGACGTCCCTCATATTCGTGTAGTAGTAGAGGCTTACCGAGTTCTGCACAGCCTGCTCGGAAAAGTAGCCCCCGATAAGGCAGATTGCTGGTAGGCCCATTCCAAGGATTCCGATGGCGCGTTTCAGTTTCCTGTAGGACTCGACATCGGGCCTGTTGTGTTGGAGGATCCATTGGCCCAACCTATTGCCTTGTCGAACCATCATTTGCATTTCCTCTGCCAGGAGCATGCCCATCTCCTCGGCAGCGCCAACCTCACGCTGCCTGCTTCAGTTGTCTCTCGGTTCAAGATTTCGCGGAACGAAACAACATCCGTGCACTCCGCTCAACCTGCCTCAGCGTGACGGCATGAAGATGCATATGCCTGAAGCAAGAAGCTGGCAAGCGGAATCTTGGTGGATGGGTAGTTGACGATGGGCGTTGGCACCGGAGACACAGAACATGATGGGGACGAAGGTGTTCAGGCTCACCTATCTCGGTGAGGCCCCTTCTCGACATCTGCTGTTTATCTGATAACGTGCTGGTGGCTGTGTCCAGTTACGCTCGCGCCTACCTGTTGGCGGGGTCAATTCTGGCAGATGGGGCAAACGGAAGCATCTGCGCAATGGGTGGAAGTCATGCAGGATGCGCCAGCGTTGCAGTCCTTGTCGGAACGACAAGCCCCTCCCACTGGGGCACCTAGCGGTCCATCGCAAACCCTGTATCCGACGGGCATTATGGATCCGTAGAAAGTATAGATCGTCGCACAGACGAAACCACCAGCACAGGTGCTATCTTGCCCGCATTGCGTGTAGCACCAGCCGTCGCCCGTCGACTGGCAAGACTCTCCCGCCGGAGGGCCGTAGCACTCCTCGCCAGAATTGAGAAATTCGCCGGCAACACACGGGTTGGGGTGAGGAGCGCCCACGCGCTGAGAACTGCTATCAGGTTCCGGCTGGCCACTGGCATCCACACCGGCGTCTCTCCCAGATATTCCAGCAGTACCGCCTATACTGGCACCCCCTACTCCACCCGAACCAATCGTGCCACCAGCACCACCGGTGGTTCCGCTGCTGATGGTGCTGCCTGCCTGTCCCCCACTTGCTACTCCGGCATCACCTGCACTCCTCTTGAGACCGGAACTGCTGCACGCCAGGCCCGCCAGGCCGGCTAGAAGAATGGCTGCCACAACCGCAGGCATCTTCATGAAGCTCTCCATGCGCTGTCGGACCTCGTGTTCCCTCATGACCCAGAAGCCATGGTACCACTTTTCGGGTACACGGGGTGCCGTTCGCGCCGATGGTGTACTGAAAGACCGAGCTGCCCGGGTAGCCACTGGTCGCGTAAAGGTACTTGCCCGAGAAGTCGATGGCGACATTCGCGAGATACGTGCTTGCCGCCAGCGTGGCCGGGGTCATGGGTGTGAGGACCCCATCAGCGCCGACGGTGTATAGCGAGATAGCCGCCGCGGCGTTGGCGTTGACCACATAGGCGAACTCTCCCGCGGGATCGACCGCGATGGCGCCAGGGTAGGTGTCAGTCGCGACCGCGGCCGGGGTCAGCGGCGAGAGCGCCCCGTTGGCGCCGATGGCGTACTGAAAGTCTCAGCCCACAATCCAGCGCGCCACAAAGATGATCGTCGCCGCGCCGCCGGTGGCCATTGAAGCCAACCAGATCTTGCGGCTCTCGAGCAACGCCCCGATTGCGGACAATCCGATAGACACCTGAAGCAAGGTTACAGTGAGCGCGAACCACTCATGCTTGGCGAGATCGTCGCGCGATTCGGCCTCCAGGTGTTGAGCCTCGGCGCGAATCTCGTCTTGCTCACGCGCGTGTTTCTGGATGTCATGGCGGATGATCTCGAGTTTTTCGGGGGCCGCGTGCAGCTCGGTGAGAATCTCCAATTCCGAGACTTTCGTCGCTGCCTTGTTTCCCTTGGCCTGATAGTAGGCCCACTGGTCGGTCGCCCGAGATTGCTTGAGCAACGCCTCGTTGGCGCACTGCCCGGATTTCAATGAGGCCACGGCTGCCACAACCGCCAGGCATGCTGTCGAGACCGCCAGACCGCGCAACCAGGGCGTCCGATGCCTTTCTTCCCGGGCCTTCTCGTGCGCTGCCTCGGCCTGCTTGTCGACGCTGACTTCTCCGATCTCGGTCTCTTCCATGTTGCCTCCTTGTGCCCTGACCTTCTAGCCTGACTGGGCTGCAACCAAAACATCGCCGTCGGGGTCGGGGCGAGTGATGCTGCCCAGGCCGGCTTCTGCCATCCAACTGCGGTATTGGCCTTCGGTGTAAGTGTTTCCGTGCTTCGTGCCCACGAGCATGTTGAGGGCAAAGAGCGCTGCAAACGGGGGCGCGGCGCGATTTTCCTCAAGGATGAATTCGCGGATCACGAGATGGCCTCCCGGTACCAAAGCCCGGGCGCAGCGCTGGATGAGGGCGCGGTTCTCGTCCTCGCCGAACATGTGGCAGACAGCGGAGAGCAATATCAGGTCGTATCCTTGGCCGAGTTCCGCCGTACACATGTCCCCGGGTCGGACGCGCACACGGTCCTGCAGTCCCGCCTCGCGAATGTAGCGCTCGGCCAGAAGGACGACCGGTCCCAGATCCAGAATCTCCGCGCGCAATTCGGGACAAGCCTGGGCAAAAGCGATGGAGAAAGCGCCCGATCCGCCGCCAACGTCGAGCATTCGCTTCGCCTCGTGGATGCCCGAGAGGCGCACGGTTTCTTTGGCGCTGTCCTGCGCCCGCGCGTGCATGGCGGCAATGAAGTCGCGCGTGCGCTCTTCGGGGAAGCCCTCGGGTCCGCGCGACTGGACCGCCGTGCCCGCCTTCACGCATTCGGTGAGGGTGGACCACGTGTTCCAGAGATGAACCGTGTGCAACAGGCCTGGCCGCGCAGGCCCCAGCGCCTTCGACTCGGCGGTACAGCGAAAGACGGTATCGCGCTTCAAAAGCGCGCCCAGCGCCACGAGTGCATTCAGTAGCATCTCGGTGGCGCGCGGCTCAGTGCCCAGGCGCTGGGCGACATCTGCAGCCGTGGCGCCGCCTTCCCCGACCGTCGAGAACACGTCCAATTCCAGAGCCGTGAGCAGCACTCGACTTTCTTGGAAGGCCCGGGCCGACTGGATCAAATTGGCTAGGCTGCGCGTCTTTTCCATGGGGTACCTCCTAGTTTGCCGGCTTCCGCGCGCCATCGCCACCTCTACCACTTGCAACAGGCACCATCCTCGGCGGACCGGGTGACCGCTTCGGCCGCAAGCGCGTGATCTGGTTCTCCATTCTCGGCGTGGCGCCATTCACACTGGTGCTCGAGATAGCGCCTATGCCCTCACCCAGGCAGCCATCCAGCCGTTTTGCGGTAAGCTGCGGACACATCATGAAAGCTGCCGTCCTCACCAACGATCGCACTCTGCATTTCGGCGACGCTCCTGACCCGCAGGTTCGGCGCGGCGAAGTCCTGGTGCGAACCAGCAGCGCCGGCATCTGCGGCACCGACTTGCACGTCTATCGCGGAGAATTTCACGGCCGCGTGCGATTCCCGGCGATCTTGGGTCACGAATTCGGCGGCGTGATCCAGGAAGTGGGACCAGACGTGCGCGGCTTTGTCGTCGGCGATCGCGTGGCCGTGGATCCCATCCTGCCTTGCCACGCTTGCTCGGCGTGCCTGGAAGGACACATCAACTGCTGCGCCACCCTCAAGCTGCTGGGATTGGATCTCGGCGGCGGCTTCGGGCAATTCGTGGCGGTTCCGCAAGCCAACCTTTACCGTATCCCTGACAACGTGGCCATGAAGGTCGTGCCCATGGTCGAGATGTACGGCCTGGGTCACCATGTCCTTGAGCGCGGACATGTGCAGCCGGGCGAGACCGTGGCGATCCTGGGAGCGGGCAAGCTGGGACTGTCGGTGCTCGACGTGCTCTGCCACGGTGCTGGCGCCGCGTTCACGATTGTCTGCGACCAGGCCCCGTTTCGCCTGGATACTGCGCGCGCCCTGGGCGCAGACCATGTCGTCGACATTCGCCATGACGATCCTGTGGAACGCGCGCGCGAGCTGACCCATGGCGTGGGCGTTGATTGCGTGATCGAATGCGTGGGACACGCCCACGAGATCCCCGGCCGCGAGCCGCCGCTGGCGCAAGCCGTGAAGATGATCCGGCACGGCGGTCGCGTGGTCACAGCCGGCCTGGGCGACCAGCTCACGCCCGTACACTTCAAGACCCTGGTGATGAAGGAAGGCGCAATCATCGCCACGCGCGTGACCGCCGGCGAGTTCCCGCGCGCGCTGCGCTTGTTGGCCAAGGGCCTGCTTCACCCCGAGCGGCTCATCACGCACGAAATGCCCGTGCAGGACGCCGCAGCGGCCTTCAAGTTGGTGGACAGCGAAGATCCCGGCGTGATCAAGGTCGTGCTCAACCAGATCCCGGTTAGTGCATAAAGCTGCCGGTCATGATGAGCAGGGTCAGCATGCCGACAGTTGCGTTGTAGTACCGGTACGTGGGCAATGGGGAGGACCTGGAATCGACGTCCGTGTAGATCGGAGGAGCCATGGTTCCGCGGGTGAGGAGGTCGAACACGGCTTGGTAGGCATCATTGAGGAAGGTCTGGTTGTCGCTGGCCATCGCGCCCACTGCGGCCGTGCCAAGCATCGAGGCCGAGTTGGTCGTCGCGCCCGACGCAGGTAGGCCACTAGGCATGTACATGTCCGTGATGAAGCCAGTCCCCTTCTGGGCGATGTTGGCAAAGAAGGCGGTCGTCTTGGTCGCGTAGGCCTTGGCTTCATCCGTGCTGTTGAAGCAGTAGTCCACGCCAATGCGCATCGGGATGCGGTGTGAGTCGTATTGGTAGTCGACGTCAGTCGCCAAGCCGTTGCTGGCAGGGACTGTGCAGGAACTGCCACACCATCCGGGGATGAGGCCATTGCTGCCGGCGATGGTGCCGTCGATGACGCCATAAACGGCCGTGATGACGCCGGCCCAGTCATGGGCGCCATCTACCGCCGCGAAAGCCCGGTAGAAGGCCGGAGCGAAATACGACGGGCTGGTGACCGCGCTCGCCGGGCTGCCGTAGCCGCTGCCTCCCTTGGGGAGCTTGCTGCCAGCGCTGTCGATGTCATTGGCCCAGATGTCATTGATCATGGTCAGGGCGTCGGCTTTGTAGGTTCCGCCCCAAGCCTTGTCAGCCATCAAGAGCGAGTAGGCCGCGTCCTCATCCGCGCCCGTGGTCGAGCCGCCAGAAGCGAGGCATGGGGTACCCGTCCCAACTCTACCGGGTAGGCCGCTGCCAAGCACACACCCAGTCATGAGCGAGGTTGTGGACGCCGGGTGATCCTTCCAGAAGCCATACAGGCCATCGAACAGATCCTGGTCATTCATGTTGACTGCGATGAGCATGCCGTACGCGATACCCTCGGAAATCGTGTCGTTCTGGTGATCCGGCCGAATGACCTTGT
>PMBS01000331.1 GCA_003153015.1 Myxococcales bacterium | reverse complement strand
AGCGACACGGCGCGAACACGATTCGGGAGCCAGGGCGCGCCAGCCGGCGTGGCGGAAGGGGCTGACCTTCTCGAAAGACTGGATCGTTTCCAGCAGGCGCGGGCAGCACGCTTTTCGCGGGAGCGGTTGCGTGGCCTGGGTGTGGATGCGCGCGCAGCCGAGGCAGCCGAAATGGCGCGCCGGCAGTTCGCCGCGGCTTTGCGGCGGGATGGGCCGGCGAAGCGGCCCAATTCTGCTGATGCCATTGACGATGCCCTGGCCATGGCGACATTGGCGGCCTTTCCTGACCGAGTGATGCGCCGACGCACCTCGGGCAGCAGCGAGGCGCTGTTGGCTTCGGGCGGGGTTGCTGACATCGGGGCACAGCCACCCGATGATTTGCTCTGCGCCGTGGATGTCGAGGAGCGCATTGGCGCGGCGGCTCGCAGGGACGGCCGGGCTGTGTCGGTGCGCCTCGCGGTGGGCATCCGTCCCGAGTGGCTGCTTGACATCGCGCCGGGCGAACTCACGGAGCGTGACGAGCTTCAGTGGAATGCGGACCGCCAGCGGGTGGAGCGGGTGAGCCGCCTGCTCTGCGGCGCGATCACGCTGGAGGAATCGCGCCAGCCCGCGCCGCCCTCGGCCGAGGCTACTCGTCTGCTTTCCGAGGCCGCCCTGGCAAGCGGGCAGGGCGGCCAGCAACACGGAGAAGCACCGGCAGCATTGCAAGCCAAGCTGGAGGTCCTGCGCCAAGCCTTTCCCGAGGCGGGCGTTCCCGCGCTGGGCGCAGAGGAGTGGCAGGCCATGGTGAAGGCAGCGTGTGAAGGCATCACCAGCCTGGCCGAACTGCAGGCAAGTCCGATCGAGAATCGCTGGCTGGCCAGTCTGCCGGCAGGGGTCACACGGCTGCTGCGCGAGGAGGTGCCGGAGAAAATACGCCTGGCCAGCGGACGCCTGGTTCCGTTGCACTATGAGGTGGGCAAGCCGCCGTGGATTGAGTCGCGCTTGCAAGATTTTTTCGGCGCGCCCGCCGGGCCGAGCATCTGCAGAGGTCGCGTGCTGCTGACGTTGCACCTTCTGGCACCCAACCACCGCGCGGTTCAGGTGACCAGCGATCTCGCCAACTTCTGGCGGCAACACTACCCGTCGATTCGCCGCGAGCTGTGCCGCCGCTACCCGCGCCACCCCTGGCCCGAGGACGGCGCCACGGCGACTCCCCCGCCACCGACCGGGAGAGGGACGCGCCAACAGCGCAGGTGAGCGAATCCAACGTGGGCTCAGAAGCGCAAGCCCGTCCGCATCGTGCTCGACCCCGACGACCGTCCCGTGGCCAAGGGCACTCTGTGCGCCCAAGCCCGCGCGTTCAACTTGCACGCTTCAACGAAGGTGATCACGGACTCCTCAGCACGCGAACCGGGCGGTCAAAGCCGCGCTGCCCGGCCGTCCAGGCGCGCGCGAGGGCGCGGCGGCGCAAGAAGGGCGGGGGTTCTCGGACCGGGAAAACCCGTATCGAATCGTCTATGCTCCGCCCCGGCGGGCCGCGTGGACGCGATCGAGGTAGCATAGATGCAGGGCGACGGCTTCCGGACGCTCAAAAACCCCCATCGATTTGACTATGGACTTCGCTCGCGGGTGATTACACTATGCGGCGCGGTTGACGTTCTCAAGACGGGGTTCGTGCAGCGGATACGTGTGTGCAGATGCGCTTCGCCAACGGGGAAATCATGGGATCACTGGCTGCGCACGGATCACGTAGAAATTCGCCACCTCTTTTTCCCAGGGCTCCCTCGTGTTGGCGGTCTTGAGCGGTAGCACGGCCACAAATCCGTCTCCCTGAGCGCGCCAATCCACGGACCACTTCTTCTCGTTCCAGGTGTCGTTCCAGCCGTCTACTTCGACCCTGGACACGGGGCGCCCAGCCCGGAACAAGGTCAGCACGGTTCGAGCATGAAGGTCGGCTTCGGCAAGCCAGGCCCGAAAAGCCTCGACATTCCGGTACCGGGGCGCGCTCAAGGCATCGGGATGGCGCAGCGGCCAGGTCAGTCGATCTTTCAATTCACGGTCGAGGGCGGCTAACGGCCCTCCTTCCTGGGGGAAGCGAGTATCATCGTATCTCGGCTCGCTGATGACCGCCTGCAAGTCGGTGACTTCCATGAGCGGCAGGAATTTCTCGGCCGCGGCCACGAGCTCGCCATGCTCCATCTTGTGGTCCTGATGATGGCGCGACTGCACGACCAGGTATTGGTCCGAGCCGTCGAATGAGGGAAAGGCACGAGCCTCGTCACAGCCTGGTCCCGGGGGCTCGAGCTTCACGACAAAGTCCGTGTCTTTGACCTGCGCCCAGACTCCCTTGTCACGGCGCCACAGATTGCCAGCGAAATCGATGCCCCCGTTTCCTGCCGAAAGGAGAAGGACCGCCATGGGCTGCGGCGTGGCCACCAAGGTGGCGAGGCTCGCCGGTACGTTAATTTGAAAATGCGCGGCCCGTGGACTCGCGCGGTTCAGATCGAGCAGCCAGAAATGACTGTGGTTGAGCTGAGCCTCCGCCCCCACTATGGGTAGACCATTGGCAACGACGACGCGATCGAATCCGGGGTCGAGCGTGGGTGCGTTCAGCTCCCAAGGGCCGGCAATCCGCTTGCCGCTGACGTCGTGCAAGTTGGCAATGAGCGACGAACCTTCCCGCTGGCCAAACACGGCGATGGCATCCAACGTCTGGTCAGGTGTGGTCAGCACCGCAAATCCGAACGGTTGCGCGCCTGTGTCCTCGAGCTCCACGCGGGAGTCGCCTTTGCCGTCGACGCGAATGAGTAGGCTTTGCTTGGCCAGGCCCGCAGAAACGAGCTTTGGATCGTTTTCGGCTGTATCTCGGTACCCGGAGCTCAGCTCTCGTCGAAACAGCAAGAACAGCGCATCGCCACCGGCGAGACAAGCGCGCTGGCTCTGGACAAATTCGTAGCCACCCACCTCTGAAAAGGGTCTGGACGGCCGCTGCAATACCACCTTTCTCCGGTCGAGCACCGTGATGCCACCGCGCTTGCGCAGCAGAACGAATTCCTCGGTACCGTCTCCGTCCAAGTCGGCAGTGAAAGTCTGCATCACACGGTCCACGTCATGATAGTCGTCGTTGCCATGCGGCGACTGGGCATCAACCGTGTATGGGAACAAGTCACCAGAGAGGCGTCGTTCGAGCCCGGATCCCCGGAACACCGGATCGAGCCACCAGTGGATCCGCTCGGGATGCTCCTGATCCCGAGAATTTATGGAGAGGACCATCACCGGCTCCGCGCCTTTCCAGCTCACGACGAAACCCTGCGTATCAGGGCCAGCGGTTCCGCCCCTCTCGATTGTGGCGTGCAGCGAAATCACGGGGCGGACTGCGCCGCCGGCAGGTTTCCCTGCTGCACCGGCGCTGGTGGCCACGAGAAATGCCGTCGCGAGGGCGAGGCACGCTGGTTGTCGAGCATTACGGCGCACCATGGTTAGTGAGGCTCCATTCGACGAGATAGAAACCCGATGCGAGCTTCACCAGGGGACGACGCTTATTTGGGGTTCCATACTCGTCTGTTTCGCCATTTCCCATGGGCAAGACAACTCTCAGCGCATCAGGAGTGAGCTGCCAGTCCAATTGCATTGGGGTTCCGTATTCTCCATGACCACGTATTGGTGCCCCCGGGATGGAGATCGGCTTCATCGCCTGGCCGTCGCGAATCAGAACGAGGCTGGTCGCGGCAGGAAGATCGATGGATGCGAGCCAATCGCTTAGCCCCTTTGGGTCTGGGTACTGCTCTTTGTTCGCCAGATCGTCGTGTGACGTGGACTTGAGCTCACTCTCGAGCGTGCCTACGAGACGCTTACGCACATCCTCGGCATCTTCGGCACGCTTGTACACCCCTTCTTTATTCTCACGCTCGATCTCCGTTCGTCGCGCCGGGCTCAAGAACCGGTTTGCGGCGGCCATGACCTCTTCGGGGGAAAGATTCCGCCACTGTCGGTTGCGCGAATACACGACGAGAACGGCTTGGCTGTCACGATCGAGATCGGCACCGAGGCGCTTCTGCTCTGGCTGTGGTGGCGCGTCGCTGTAGAACGGAGTCGCCTTATCACTAGCGCGCCAGAGAGCGCTCGTCCGCTCCAACGGTCGCCCATCGAGATCGTAGGCGGTAAAATTGCCACCAGCCCGGAACAGGAGCTTGGGAACTTGCTCCTGGTCTATGACTCCCAGAAAATCCTGGAGACCTCCAGTCTCGCGCTTTGGCTCGACCTTGGTGAACCATGCCGTTGGCGACTCGAGGCGAAGCAGGTACGTCGGCTTGTCATCTCTTCCGGCCACGATCACATCGTTTTTCGCCAGATTCAGCAGGGAGATACTATGGCCAGCGCCACGTGAAGTGAGGCGTCGGGGTGCCGCCAAGATATGCCCGTCAGGCGTGTGTCTGGAGAAATACAAGCCATTGGCATCACCGGACTTAGTCAATACGACAACGAGCTCGTCGAGCTGGTTTGATCCAGGACGACTGATTGCACCGACACCCATGAGATCTTCGACATCAAAACCGAAGTCGCGAAGATGCACTTCGGTGATGCCGGCCGCGTCGATGCGCAGGACGACGAACTCTGCCTCTGGTGGCGTGGGCTCGTCAGAGAAACGCCGCAAAATCATGTGGACGACGCGTCTGTTGGCGATGCGCGCAACATTGTGCGAGACCACCATATGCCGATACCCGCGTCCGGCTCCCTTCCAACTGGCCAGCATCCTCTTCGCGCCATAGACCTCGATGTTGCCCGGACCTTCCGAGCCAATCCCATAGATTGTGATCAGCTCGTCTTCGCCATCGCCGTCGAGATCGACCGGGATCGCCCAATCAACGAAGAAGGTATCATTCTTTTGATCGTTGCCTTTGGAACGGATGAGACTCGCGAGACTCGCGATATGAAAAGCACCGTGCACGATGGGGTACGGGGTGGGCCGGACGCCAAGTTTGACCGCTCCGCCGTCGAGCACGCCAACCTCCTGCCTGGCCCGGCCTGCCGCCAAACCGACCGCGATGACTCTGGTCCACCACTCCTGCATATAAAGGACAGCAGGAGCGCCATGCTCGGACCAGAGCACGATGGGATCCGCGGATATATCGCTCCCAGCCTGGATGAAGGACTCCGATTCCGGATCGTGCCTAGGCGATTTGTTGCCTAGACGAAGCACACGCACCGCGGGCGTTGCCGGATCATTTCTCTCGTGCTCAGGATTATGCTCCACCGGATAGGCCTCCCGCGCCGTGACGACAGGGGCGACACTCTGGATGAGCGCCTGGACAAGCAGCATACACTTGAATTTCATCACATCTTCCAATAGAGACGGGCGACAAGGTACAGCCGCGGGCCGTGAAACCGCAAGGAGCACAAGCGAATCGATGGGGGTATTTCGGGTCCGAGAATCCCATCCATGTCGCGCTGTCGTACCTTCGCGCATGCCCGGACTGCCCAGCGGAGGGGGGCGGAGGGGTCGTGACCGCCTGATTCGCGTGCCGAGAAGTCTGTTTCGCCCACAGGGCGTAGTCTACTCCAGCGCGGCCCGCGAGAGTCGCTTTCAATTCAGCTCGTCGTCGCCGCCACACGGTTGCTTGGGCGGCGGGCGTGCGGGGTGGAGCGCGGGAACCGTTGCCGGCAGGTGCATCGCGGTCAGGATCTTTTGGGCGATGTCCTCCGTCTGGATGAGGGCGATCAGGCGGAGCGGGGCCTGGCACTTCGAGCAGAAAATCTCAAAACCGAAGGTTCTTCTCAAAAGCTCGGACCAACGGATATACCTCGATGTGTTCTTGGGCTTGTCCTGCTCGATGGGCGTGGCGGACGTGGACTCGGCTGGCGCGGGAACGACCTCGCTACGTGAGGCGGCGTGGGATGAGAGGACGCCAAAATACCTGACCAGATGCCGCTTGGGAGGGGAGCGCCTTTCATAATGCGAGCCTTCTATTGCGACGTGGTGGGTTTGTTCTGTGCGGCCCGGCTCCGGCGACTCAATCGTCGGCGCGAGTTCTCGGCAGGGTCGCGTAGATGTAGCTCGGCCGCGTCGTCGATGACAAGCCAGAGCGGGCTGTGCGCGTCCTGGATCGCGGGAGCAGCGCACGAGACATCGCGCCGGGCGAACTCACGGAACGCGACGAGCTCCAGTGGAATGCGGATCGCCAGCGGGTGGAACGGGTGAGCCGCCTGCTTTGCGGCGCAATCACGCTGGAGGAATCGCGCCAGCCCGCGCTGCCCTCGGCCGAGGCTACTCGTCTACTGTCTGACGCCGCTCTGGCAAGCGGGCAGGGCGGTCCGCAACGCGGAGAGGTTCCAGCGGCCTTGCACGCCAAGCTGGAGGTCCTGCGCCAAGCCTTTCCCGAGGCGGGCATTCCCGCGCTGGGCGCAGAGGAGTGGCAGGCCATGGTGAAGGCAGCGTGTGAAGGCATCACCAGCTTGGCCGAACTGCAGGCAAGCCCGATCGAGAATCGCTGGCTAGCCAGTCTGCCGGCAGGGGTCGCTCGCCTGCTGCGCGAGGAGGTGCCGGAGAAGATACGCCTGGCCAACGGTCGCCTGGTTCCGTTGCACTATGAGGTGGGCAAGCCACCGTGGATCGAGTCGCGCTTGCAAGACTTTTTCGGCGCGCCCGCAGGGCCGAGCATCTGCAGGGGTCGCGTGCCGCTGACGCTGCACCTTCTGGCACCCAACCACCGTGCGGTTCAGGTGACCAGCGATCTCGCCAACTTCTGGCGGCAACACTATCCGTCGATTCGGCGCGAGCTGTGCCGCCGCTACCCACGCCACCCCTGGCCCGAGGACGGCGCCACCGCGACGCCGCCGGCACCGACTGGGAGAGGGCCGCGCCAACAGCGCAGGTGAACGAATCCAACGTGGGCTCAGAAGCGCAAGCCCGTCCGCATCGTGCTCGACCCCGACGACCGTCCCGTGGCCAAGGGCACTCTGTGCGCCCAAGCCCGCGCGTTCAACTTGCACGCTTCAACGAAGGTGAGCACGGACTCCTCAGCACGCGAACCGGGCGGTCAAAGCCGCGCTGCCCGGCCGTCCAGGCGCGCGCGAGGGCGCGGCGGCGCGGGAAGGGCGGGGTTCTCGGACCGGGAAAACCCGTATCGATTCGTCTATGCTCTGCTCATGCTTCAACGCGCCACGCCGGAACACGACCAGTTGCGAAACGGGTGACGACGCCATGGCTCTTCGGCTACAATCGGCCGCGCCTTTTCTTCAAGGAGGGTCGAACTCGATGCGCAGTCGTTCTGCCGGCAGGCCCTCGCCACTGACAACCGTCTCGTTCGAGTGGCAGTCGTAGCAGTTCGCCCGGCGAGCCTCAATCTCGACGGCTCAATGCAAGCAGAAGATCTTGAGCGAGCCTTGCGGCTCGCCCACGGCGATGCGGCTGCCGTCGGGAGACACCGCCACGGCGCTCGCGTTCTCATCCCAGGCGTTGACGAGCGACCCGTCGCTGAGCGAGAGGAGCAGGACCCGTGGTCCTGCGGTGACGACCGAGGTTCCGTCGGGGGTGATGGCCAGCCCGTACACGCTATTGGCAGCGATGGTTTGCGTAGTCTGATGGCTCTGCAGGCTCCACAGCTCTACCCCAGTGGCCAGGTTCGCGGAGGCCAGCAGGCTTCCGTCGGGCGAGAAGGCCACGCCCGCGATCGTGGTTGCCGTATTGTTGTCCGTGAGAGGCTGCAGCTCGGTGCCCGATGCCGCATCCCAAAGCCTGACGGTGGACGTGTCCCAGCCTGCGCTGGCCAACGTCTGACCGTCCGGGCTGAACGCTACCGCGGTGACGTAGCTGACGTGCCCCGAGAGCGCGTGCACAAGCTGGCCGCTGTCGAGGCTCCACAGGCGGGCGGTGTTGTCGATGTTGGCGCTGGCCACGGTGTGGCCGTCGGGCGAAATGGCGATGCTGTAGGTGTAGGCGGTGCTCATGGTACGTAGCAACGTCCCGTCGGTGAGCCAGACCGTGACGAAACCGTCGTTGTAGGTAGCGCTGCCTCCACCGGTTACCAAGGTCTGGCCATCCGGTGTGTAGGCCACGGAGGTCAGAGGCGACGAGCTGCCACTCAACGTGACAACCAGCGTTCCGTCGCTGACTCGCCAGATCTTGGCCATGTGGTCGTTTCCCGCACTGGCCAAGAACTGCCCGTCGGGAGAAAAGGCTACGCCGCCAACGGCGGCGCTGTGGCCAAGAAGCACTTGATCGGTGCAGGCGGGCTTCCGGGTGTCAATCACGACGCCAGCCAACTGCGCGTCTGGAGCGCCAGCATCTCGAGTGCCGGCGTCCGAAGCACTCGTACGCCCACCAGCATCTGCCCCAGATATTCCGCCGGAACCAATCGTGCCAGCAGCACCACCAGCACCACCAGCACCACCAGTGTTGGCACCCCCTGCTCCACCCGGACCAATTGTGCCACCGGTACCGCCTGTGCCGGCACCCCCTACTCCACCCGGACCAATCGTGCCACCAGAGCCTCCGGTTGTTCCGCTGCTGATGGTGCTGCCTGCCTGGCCTCCGCTTGCAGCTCCCGCATCATGTGCACTGCTCTTCAGACCGGAGCTGCTGCACGCCAAGCTGATCAGGCCAGCGATGAACGCGGCGGCAACGCATGTAGACATCTTGAACATGGAGTCCTCCGCTCGATCCGCAGTAGCAATGTCCGTGCCCCAGTTTGGCACCGCAACCGTGGGACCGACTTCCTCGCAGGAACGTGGAGATGGGCCCTGGCAGCAGGGGTGAGATCGTGGCCGTGGAGTCCGTCAACCCTCAGAATTCTGAGAGTACCCGCCCATGATCTGGCGTGCTCTCCGGCCCGCGGACAGACTCTCCCTTGGCCTCGAACTTGCTGATAACCTGCCCACTCGACCCGGAGGCAGCCATGACTCGTGCCATATCCGCCAGAACCGGTTGTTGCGTTCTCTCCGCTCTTTTCTCCACCGCGCTTGCTGGCTGTGGTTCAGGAAGTGCCCTTGGAAGCGGAGGAGT
>PMBS01000147.1 GCA_003153015.1 Myxococcales bacterium | reverse complement strand
TTCGCCCCCTGGGCCATCTTGATCTGAATCTCGTCGGCATTGACCAGATACGGGCTGGTCACGCCAAAGCGGCCCGAGGCCACTTGCTTGATGGCGCTCCTCATCGAATCGCCGTTGGGCAGGGGCACCCAGCGCGCCGGATCCTCGCCGCCCTCGCCGGTGTTGCTCTTGCCGCCCAGGCGATTCATGGCGATGGCCAGGGTCTCGTGCGCCTCCTTGCTGATCGAACCGTAGGACATGGCGCCGGTCTTGAAGCGCTTGACGATCTCCTCGACCGGCTCGACCTGGTCGAGGGGGACCGCCGGACGCGGATGGCGCAGCTCCATCAGGCCGCGCAGGGTGGCCAGATTCTTCGACTGGTCGTTGATGAGCTGCGCGTATTGCTTGTAGGTCTCGTAGCTGCCCGTGCGCACCGCCACTTGCAGCTTGGAGATCGATTCGGGGTTGAAGAGGTGGTGCTCGCCGTCGCTCCTGAAACGGTACTCGCCGCCCGGATCGAGCCCCGCTTGCGGCAGGGTGCGGCTGGGGAAGGCCCGGCGATGCTGGCGCCGCACCTCCTCGGCGATGCCGCCCAGGTCCAGGCCGCTGATGCGGGACGCGGTTCCGGCGAAGTACTTGTCGACCAGCGAGGCATGAAGCCCGATGGCCTCGAACACCTGCGCCCCGTGGTAGCTCTGCACGGTCGAAATCCCCATCTTGGAGATGACCTTGACCAGCCCCTTGCTGATGGCCTTGGCATAGTTGGTGCGCACCTTCGCTGGTTCGACCCTGATGACCCCTTCGCCGGCCAGGGTTTCGATGACTTCGAGGGCCAGGTACGGGTTGACCGCGCTGGCGCCGTAGCCGATGAGCAGGCAGAAGTCATGCACCTCGCGCGGCTCACCACTCTCCACCACCAGGCAGGTCCGGGTGCGGGTTCCCTCGCGCAAAAGGTGATGGTGCACGGCCGCGCAGGACAGCAGCGACGGGATGGGCGCGTGCTCGCGGTCGAACCCGCGGTCCGACAGGATGAGGATCTGGCAGCCATCGGCTACCGCAGCCGACGCCTGCGCGCACAGCGCATCCAGCGCCGCGGCCAACCCTCGCTCGCCCTCGCCTACCCGGAAGGTGGTTGGCAGGGTGCGCGCTCGGAAACCGTGCCAGCCGTCGAGCGCGCGCAGCTTGTCCATTTCATTGTTGAAGATCACCGGCGAGCGCAGTTCGATCTGGTGGGCGGAGGCGGCTTGCGGGTCGAACAGATTGCGCTCGGGGCCCATGGTGGTGCCGGCCGCCATGATCAACTCCTCCCGGATGGCGTCCACTGGCGGGTTGGTCACCTGGGCAAAGAGCTGCTTGAAGTAGTTGAACAGGCTCTGCGGTCGGCTGGAAAGAATGGCGAGCGGCGTGTCCGTGCCCATGGAGCCGATGGCCTCGCCCCCGGTCTCCACCATGGGCTGCAACAGGCGTAGCACCTCAGCGGTGTAGCCGAAGACGTTCTGGCGCAGTTCCAGCGTCTCATGATCGGCGAGAGGCGTCGCGGGCGCCGGCGGCAGGTCTTTCATGTGCACCCGCTGGGACTCCACCCATTCCGAATAGGGCAACTCGGCCGCGACCCTGGCCTTGATCTCCTCGTCCGGGACGATGCGCCTCTCGGCGGTGTCCACCAGAAACATGCGGCCCGGCTGAATGCGGCCCTTCTGCACGATCTTCTCGGCCGGGATGTCGAGCACCCCGGTTTCTGACGCCATGACCACCAAGCCGTCGCTGCTCAGGGTGTAGCGCAGGGGCCGCAGACCGTTGCGATCCAGCACCGCACCGATCTGCACGCCGTCGGTGAAACAGATGGCGGCGGGTCCGTCCCAGGGCTCCATCAGGCAGGAATGGTACTCGTAAAAGGCGCGCTTCTCCGGGCTCATGGTCTTGTGCTTGTGCCATGGCTCCGGGATCATCATCATCACCGCGTGAGGCAAGCTGCGGCCGCCGATGACCAGGGTTTCCAGCACGTTGTCGAACATGGCCGAGTCGCTGCCCTCTTGGTCGACCACTGGGTGCAGCCGTTCGATGTCAGCGCCGAATAGCGGCGAGGCCAGATCGTGCTCACGCGCCGACATCCAGTTGACGTTGCCCCGTAGGGTGTTGATCTCTCCGTTGTGGGCGATCACCCGGTAGGGATGGGCGCGCGACCAACTGGGAAACGTGTTGGTGGAAAAGCGCGAGTGCACCAGGGCCAGCGCGGATTCCAGCGACAGTTCGGACAGATCAGGGAAGAATGTGTCGAGCTGGTCGGCATTCAGCATGCCCTTGTAGACCAGGGTTCGGCACGACAGGCTGGCGATGTAGAAGAACCTGCGTCCGCCAAGATCGCTCGTCCGCACCAGCTTCTCGGCGGTGCGACGGATGAGCACGAGGCGACGCTCGAAAGCCGCGTCTTCGTTCCATGCCGCAGGCCGGTCCACGAAAACCTGCGCCATGGTCGGCCGGGATTCCAGCGCCGTCTTGCCCAGGCCCGTCGGGTTGGTGGGAACCTCGCGCCAACCGATCACCTTGTGCCCCAGCTCAGCGGCGCCAATCTCGAAGAGGCGCTGGCACGCGGCGGCCTCGGCCGGCTCGCGCGGCAGAAAGACCATGCCGGCGGCGTATTGACTGGCGGGTGGCAGCTCGATGCCGATGTTCGCGGTCACATTGCGCAAGAAAGCATCAGGGAGTTGGACCAAGATCCCAGCGCCGTCGCCCGTGTTCTCCTCGGAGCCGGCGGCGCCTCGATGGCCCAGGTTCTCCAGAACCCGAATGCCATCGCGCACGATCTGGTGCGACTTCTTGCCCGCGATGTCCACCACGAAGCCCACACCGCAGGCCTCGTGCTCGTTGGCTGGATGGTAGAGCCCTTGCGGTTGCGGAGACTCTCGCTGCGTTACTATCCTGCTGTTCATCGACGGCTCTCGGGGAGTTCGTTCTCTTTCCTTTAGATGAAGGCTAGCGCCCGCCTGGCTGGTGTGAAACCCATCCATCCACGAATCAGACGGGTTTTTCCAGGACGAAACGCATTGGAAACAAATTGGCAATATTAGCCCTTCCGTCCGCCCACATCGAAACAATGCAAGAATCCTTCTGCCCGTAGTGACTATTGTTTTCGTCCCTGCTACCCTGTGTTTCCAGAAATGCGCGCAGTCGTCGTCATGTCGAGACCGCAGGTCGGCGCAGCCGAAGTGGATTCGCCTGCAGCCGCCCTGCGTGAGCTGGGCTGCGAGGTGGTTCCGGTCGGCTACGACATGGATGACCTGCCCGACGATCTGGAACACATCCGTCCCGCGGTGGTGGTTGTGGACGCAGGCCCGTACCTAGAGGTGGGCCGCGCCGTGGTCAAGCACGCCAAGCAGATCCCCACCCTGGCCGAAGTGCCCATTCTCCTTTGCATCGAAGTCTCGCGACTGCCCGGCCTCGATCCCGAGCTGGGCATGGATGACTTCGTCCTCCTCCCTATCGTGGGACCCGAGCTTTACGCGCGGGTACGCCAGCTCGATTGGCGGCTCTCGTCCTTCTCGGCTTCAGGCCGGGTGAAACTGGGCGACCTGGTCATCGATACGGTGGCAGTGGAGGCCAGCTACCGCAGCCGCGTGCTGAAGCTGCCCCGGCAGGAGTTCCAGCTCCTCAAGTTTCTGGCGGTGGGCGCGGGCCGTGTGTTCACGCGCGAGCAACTCCTCTCGCGCGTGTGGGGCTACCGCTACACCGGCAACACGCGCACGGTGGACATCCACGTCCGCCGGCTGCGCGCCAAGTTGGGACCTGGTGCCGAGATGATAGAGACGGTGCGCCACGTCGGCTATAAGATGCGCGCACCAGGCACGTCGTGACCAGAACGGTTACAGTAAGAAAGGGAAGGATTCGAGCCGCCTTCCAAGGCGAGCGCGGTGCATTCTCCGAGGAAGCGGCCCGGCGCTTCCTCGGGCCGCGGTTTGAGCCTTTGCCTCAGCGCGAATTCGACGACATGTTCGACGCGGTGGTGCGGGGTGACGCCGACTGCGCGGTGGTGCCCGTGGAGAACACCCTGGCCGGTTCGGTCATGAAGAACTACGACCTCCTGGTCGGCCACGATCTCACCATCGTCGGCGAGGTGGTGCTGCGCGTAGCGCACAACCTGATCGCACCCCGTGGCGTCAAGCTGGGCGACGTGCGCCGCGTGTTCTCGCACCCGGTGGCGCTGGCCCAGTGTGAGGATTATCTGCGCAAGCTGCGAGGGCAGATCCCCAGCCTTGAGGTGTTGCCCGCGTACGACACGGCCGGCGCAGTGAAGATGGTGGTGAAGAACGGGCGGCACGACGAGGCCGCCATCGCGAGCAAGAGCGCCGCCGAGGTCTTCGCCGCGCATGTCCTGGCCTCGAGCATCGAAAGCAATCCGCAGAACTTCACCCGCTTCTTCGTGATGGCGCGCCCTGATCGCGTGGCGCGCATTCCTAGGGCCAGCAAAGCCAAGGAACGCAAGACCAGCCTGGTGTTTCGCATCGCCAATCGGCCGGGATCGCTATACGCGTCGCTTTACGCCTTCGCCGCCGAAAAGATCGACCTGACCAAGATCGAATCGCGTCCCATCGTGGGCCGACCTTGGGAGTATTCGTTCTACTTGGACTTCATCGGCGATCGGAACGATGCCAACGTGCGCCGCGCGCTGGCCGCCCTGGCCGGCGCCGCCGAGAGCGTGCGCATCTTCGGGTCGTATCCACGGGCGGAGACATAGACGGCGTCGCACGGGGGTTCTGTCCGGTCCGAACCCCCTCTTCCCTTCCGACCTCCGTGTACTCTGTGCTCTCTGTGGTGAGATCCGGATCCGGATAGGAGGCGGATCTTGACGAAGGGCGCTCCTCGCGAAACCATGCGAGGGATGCTCAACATTGATCTCACAGGAAAGCGCGCCCTGGTCGCCGGCGTGGCGGATGACAGCGGCTTCGGCTTTGCCATCGCCAAGGCGCTGGCCGAGGCCGGCGCAACCATTTGCCTCGCCACCTGGCCGCCGGTACTGGGAATCTTTCGCTCTCGGCTCGCACGGGGCAAGTTCGACCAGTCTCTGCGATTGTCAGACGGTAGCAAACTCGTCTTCGAACGCATCTGGCCGATGGATGCCGACTTCGACAGCGACGCCGATGTCCCGTCGGAGCTGCGCGAAAGCCGGCGCTATCGCGACTGCGGCGATGTCAGCATCGCGGGTTTGGCAGACCGTCTGCTGGCAGACTTTGGCGAGGCGTGCCTGGACATCGTGGTGCACAGCCTGGCCAACGGCCCCGAGGTACAGAAGCCGCTGCTCGAAACCAGTCGCCAGGGATACCTGGCCGCGGTGGGGACGAGCAGCTTCTCCTTCGCCTCCATGGTGCAGCGACTGGGCCCGCACATGCGGCCGGGTGGTTCGTTTTTGGCGCTGTCCTACCTGGCCGGCGAGCGCGTCGTGCCCGGCTACGGAGGCGGCATGTCCTCGGCCAAGGCCGCCCTGGAAAGCGACGCGTGCGTGCTTGCCTTCGAGGCTGGCCGCAAGTGGGGCCTGCGCGTGAACGTGATCTCCGCCGGCCCGTGGGCCTCGCGCGCCGCCACCGCCATCGGATCGATCCAAGATATGATCGACTACTGCCGTGTCAACTCGCCCCTGCCCCAAGCCCTCACCGCAGCCGAGGTGGGCGCGGTCGCGGCCTTTCTCGCAAGCCCGCTCGCCTCGGGCATCACCGCCAGCACCGTCTACGTCGACAAGGGCTATCACGCCATGGGCATGGCCGTGGCACCGGAGTGAGCTAGCTTCTTCACCACAGAGAGCACAGAGGCCACAGAGCCGGAACGGAAGGGTTTGGTCCTGCGCGGTCCGAATTCCTCCTTCCCATCCGACCTCTGTACTACTAACGTCGC
>PMBS01000261.1:7974-8288 GCA_003153015.1 Myxococcales bacterium | reverse complement strand
TCGGCCAGGTCGCGGCGTACCCGCTCGAGTAGCGCGCCCGCCTTCTTGGTGCCGGTCGAATAGCTGCCCATCTCGACCAGCATGAGGGTCAGCCCGAAGCTGCGGCTGGAGAAGCGATCCCCGCCTAGCCCCGGTTCGTCAAGCCGCGACTGGTATCTTTTTTCCAAGTCGGACACGTCGAGCGAAGGGGCTGGCTCACTCTCGTCGAGGAGCATGTCCTGCTCCTTCATCAATTCGTAGTGGATGCGGTCTTCGATGCGCTGGCGTAGGGTTTCGAGATCCGCCAGATCCATGTACAAGGGCTTGTGCTGCTC
>PMBS01000261.1:0-7943 GCA_003153015.1 Myxococcales bacterium | reverse complement strand
AGGACACTGGGGGCGCTCCGGGGCAGCAACTCCTCCAGATCGCTGCGCAGGTTGAGGTAGAGCTTGGCGGTGGCCAGGGCCGACGGCACGGCGAGCGCGATGGCGATCAGCCACAGCACTCGGCCATGCCTGAGCGCCCACGCTACAAAGGCGCGACAACGTGGTCCTGGAAGGACAGGGGAAGACGTCAAGTGGGCAAAACCGATTCAGCGGGGGCCGAGGAGGCTCGAAATGTAGCAGAATTGAGCACGACGTAGGTTGCGAGTTCGTCGAAGAATCGAGGTACAAGATCCAACCATGTTCGCTCTCAAGAAACTGCTGTCAGCCCTGGTGCAGCCGCATTGCCTACTGCTTGCCGTCATGGGCTTGGGACTGGTCCTTCTGTGCTTCACCAAGAGGCAGCGAGCCGCCAAGGCTTTGCTCTTCGCAGGTATCACGTTGATGGCGCTGCTTTCCCTCGGACCTGTGGCTCGAACCCTGGTTCGTCCGCTGGAAGCGAGCTATCCCCCTCTGCTAGCCGAGGCGACTGCAGCGAGCTCGACCCTGCCCGACGGCTCGCCGGCGCCGCACTGGGTGGTGGTGCTGGGGGGCGGGCACAGCGAAAGCCGCTTTTTGACACCCATCGATCAGTTGTCCGCGCCGTCTCTGGTCCGTTTGGCCGAAGGCATTCGGCTGCAGCGCCTTCTGCCTGAGTCGAAATTGCTTCTGTCAGGAGGTGGCAGCGGCCCGGGAACCACCGACGCCGATCTGCTGGCCGCCGCTGGTGTCAGCCTGGGTGCCCCGCAGGACCGCATGGTCCTCGAATCCCAGTCCTGGGACACCATCGACGAAGTGCGGGCGCTGCGCGCGCTTCTAGGCGAGGAACGGTTCGTGGTGGTTACATCGGCCACGCACTTGCCCCGGGCCATGGCCATGTTCAAGAAGGCCGGCATGAACCCCATTGCCGCCCCCACGGGCTACCTGGCGCTGCACGAGGCATCGGGCATAGTGGACTGGATTCCGCACGCGGGAGCGGGTTTTGTCATCGAACGGGCCCTGCACGAGTACCTGGGACTTTTCTGGGCCAAGTTGCGCGGGCAGGCGACCGCCGCGACGGAGCCGGAGGCCGGAACCGGATCCGGATCCGGTGGCCGGATTCGGAACCGGATCCCGACGCCGGTCCCGACCCCGGAACCGGAAACCGGAACCAACTAGGAATCTTCGAGAGGCGGTCCCACCCGTCTTCGGGTAGTCTTCGCGGCGCCAAGGAGCCCCCCCAATGCCCCACGAGCTTGCCGGCAAACCCGCGCCCGCCACGCTGCTCATCGACGTCGACCGTCTGATTGACGCCTACTACAGCAAAGAGCCTGATCCGAGCGACTCCGAGCAGATCGTCAGCTTTGGGACCAGCGGGCACCGAGGGTCATCGCTCGCCGGATCCTTCAACCAGGCCCATATCCTGGCCATCACCCAAGCCATCTGCGAATGGCGCCAGCGCGAGGGCATCACCGGCCCGCTCTTCCTCGGTAAGGATACCCACGCGCTCTCAAGGCCGGCTGAGCAAACCGCCTTGGAGGTCCTGGCCGCCAACCGTGTGGACACCGTCATTCAGCGCGACGACGGCTACACCCCCACGCCCTCGATCTCGCGATTGATTCTGGTCCACAACCGCGGCCGCAAGAGCGGCCTGGCCGACGGCATCGTGGTCACCCCCTCGCACAACCCGCCCGCTGACGGGGGCTTCAAGTACAACCCACCCAACGGCGGCCCGGCCGACACCAACGTCACGGCCTGGATACAGGACCGTGCCAATGCGCTGCTGCGAGGGAGCGGCTTGGAAATTCGCCGCATCCCCTTCGAACGAGCGCGCACCGCGCCCAACATACGGCAGGATGACTTCGTCGGGCCCTACGTGGCGGATCTGGCCAACGTGGTGGACATGGCAGGTATCCGCGACGCGCGCATCAAGTGCGGCGTGGACCCGCTGGGCGGCGCCTCAGTGGCCTACTGGCAAGCCATCGCGGAGCACTTCAAGCTCGACCTGCAGGTGGTCAATCCCACCGTGGATCCGCGCTTCGCTTTCATGACCGTGGATCACGACGGAAAGATCCGCATGGACTGTTCCAGCCGCTTTGCCATGGCCAAACTGGTTGACTTGCGCAACCGCTACCAGGTCGCCTTTGCCAACGATCCCGACGCTGACCGGCATGGGATCGTGGTGCCGTCCGCGGGCCTGCTCAACCCCAATCACTACCTGGCGGTGGCCATCCGCTACTTGTTTTCCCATCGACCGAAGTGGCCCCCGCGCGCGGCGGTGGGGAAGACACTGGTGTCGAGCGCCATCATCGATCGCGTGGTGGCCGCCCTGGGACGGCCGCTGGTGGAAGTGCCAGTGGGCTTTAAATGGTTCGTCGACGGGCTGCTCGACGGCAGCCTCGGGTTCGGCGGGGAGGAGAGCGCCGGCGCCAGCTTCCTGCGCTTCGACGGCAGCGCTTGGTCCACTGACAAGGACGGTCTCATCCTGGCGCTGCTGGCGGCCGAGATCACCGCCCGCACCGGCAAGGATCCCGGCGAGCACTACCGCGAGATCACGGCGGCCCATGGCGATCCCCTCTACACCCGCATCGATCAGCCGGCCACACCGGCGGAAAAGGCCCGACTCAAGCAACTCTCGCCCGCGCAGGTCACAAGCAGCACCCTGGCCGGTGAGGCCATCACCGCCGTGCTGACCAAAGCGCCGGCCAACGGCGCTTCCATCGGTGGGCTCAAGGTCACATCGCAGAACGGCTGGTTCGCGGCGCGACCGTCGGGCACAGAGAACATCTATAAGATCTATGCCGAAAGCTTCAAAGGCCAGGCCCACCTCGACAGCGTGATCGAAGAGGCACGCGCCATCGTGGCAGCGGCGCTCAAGGCGTAACGGCCCGACGCTCGATTTCTTGCCCAGCGCCTCGGTCGGGGGCATATGTTGAGCAAGCGAATTCGTGATGAAAAGTGCACTGCAGTCTACCGTCCTGGCATCTCTTGCTTTCTGGGTGGGATGCGACGTCCGTGGTGTCGCGTCCCTGCCACCGCCGCAGACCGCGTCGGCGGCGGCAACCGCGACCGTGGCCCCTGCCAACAAGCCGCCGGCGCCCGCGGCTCCAGCTCCGGCAGCGGCGAGCAAGGCGCCCGCGCCGCCTGGTCCCAGCCCCCTGCCCGATGCCGATCGCGCCCTGGTGGTTCGCGATGGCCAGGAGAGCTGGACCAGCGCCACTGGCGCAGCCCGCTCCGGCTACACCATCATCGACCTGGGTGACGACTGGACTCCCTATATCTTCGAGGAACATCGTGGCGCCGACGGCCAGAGCATGCCCAACCGCTATCGCCGGGTGTTTCTCGGCCTGGCCAACGACACCCTCGACGAAGATGGCGAGCCCTTGCCCGCGGGCGAAAAGAACTACCTGGAACTCTACGGCATTCCGCCCTCGCTCGGCGTGCTGCGCGCCCGCTTCCTAGAGGACGAGAAGCAGAGTTGCCACCAGGGCGCAAACCTGGCGGCCATGGAGGCAGTGGAAACCGTGGGCTACGTGGCGCCCGAAAAGGTGAAGGAGGAAGAGAAGCGAATCGCACACCTGCGCGGGGATCTGGAAAGCGCGCGCAAGAAGGCCAATGTGCAGACGCTGACCGAGCTGGCCGGCAAGGACCCCAAGCTGGAACCCAAGGTCAAGCTGGTCGAGCGACGGACTGCGGAGAAGTTGGCCATGACCGAGGTGGAACGTCGTCTGGCCTGCGAAGGCATGTTCAAGCATGGCGGCAAGCACAGCGCCGGCGTCTACGACGATGCCATGCGCTTGGCGGTGCGCCGCTTTCAGCAGAAGCACATGATCTACGAGTCGAACTACCTGCGCCAGAAGACCATGGACGCTCTCGCCCGCCCGCCGCTGGCCAACGATCAGGAGGCCCTGGTGCGCGTGCTGCGCGAGCGCGTGGTGGCCGCCACTGGCGTGGTCGAGGATGGCAGTGCGGAGGGCAAGACTGGTCCGCCCACCTATACCGGCGCCAACGGACGGAGCTTGCTGGTGCGCAATCTAGTCGAGGAGATGACCCAGGCTGCGGTCGAGCAACTCGGCCTGACCAGCCCCGAGGCGGCCCTGGCCTTCTTCCAACGCCACAGCGCGGCCGATCTTCGCCACCTGCGCGCCGCGGTTCGTTTGCCGGCCCTGCCCGAGTACTACGGGTCCAACATGGATCTGTCCATCGTGATCGATCGCGGCGAAGTCTGGTACGACCTGCCTTGGGATGCGGCGGGCGTGCGCCACGCGCAGCCGCGCAAGCGCTACCCCAGCTTCCATGTTTACGTGAAGTACAAGGAACAGCGCATCCCGCTCACGCGCTGGCGCACCACCATCGGTGGCTGGCGAGCCGAACAGGCCTCTGACGGCTACGAATATTTCCGCTACAAAGGGTCAGACGTGGGGCCGCGGGTGATTCGCAACGTGGTGGCTGGCCCGGTGTGGATCGCACCCGAGTCCACCCCCATTCGCACCCTGGTCAAGACCAAGACGGTCAACGGCTTGTGGCAACGGATGGTCAACTACGATGAACTGGGCCCGGGGTTTCTCTCGGCCTACGGCCTCATCGCCGGCTATCTGGTGGTCCCGGGCAAAGACGGCAAGCCCGACTGGGACAACGGCATCCGCGCCCACGGCTCGTCGGAGTACCTTTCCATGTACAGCTCCGAGGGCTATTCCCACGGGTGTCACCGTCTGCCCAACCACCTGGCCATCCGACTCTACTCGTTCATTCTGCGCCACCGGTCGATGCGCATCCTGGGCGACCAGCCGACCAACATTGCACGCCAGTTCCTGCTCGGCGACGACGTGTTCGAAATCCGCGTCCCCTCGCGCGGCTACCAGTACCTACTTGAGCCGCCCCTGCCCATAGATGTGCTGGAAGGCGAAATCAAAGGCACGCTCAAGAAGCCGATCCTGACCTACGTGCCCAAGCCGGGCGTGCGCTATCCCGGGCCGCCGCCGGCGGTGCCCAGTTCAGCTGAGGGCCGCGCAGGTGGCGCCAGCCCGGGCCGCTCGGCCGGCGGCGATGACGAAGGGGGTGCGCCATGAACTCGCGCGGCCGCTGGTACCGGCGTGGCTTGCTCGCCGGTGTCGCGCTGCTGGCGATGCTGGGACTGGCCGCGGCGGTGGGGCTGGGCGCGGAAGATGCAGCCAAGAACGCGACGGTCGCTGAGTCCTCTGCGCAGAAAACCGACGACAAGGTTCACATCACCCTGCAAACGGTTCCGCCGCGCAAAGCGGTGGTCAAGTGGGGCAGCAAGACCCTGGGCGTAATTCCCGTGCCCAGGCCGCTGGTGGTGGTGCGACCACGCGACAGCGGGCCGCTCGACCTGGTAGTCCGCGCCGCCGGCTTCTTGCCGGTCCACACCCGCGCCTACACCTTCTCCGACAGCCGCGTCGCCATCAAGCTGACGCCGGTTTCCGAGAAGAACACGCTCTTCGGATACCGAGCCGAAGTGCCGCCCGAGGGCGCCGCCAGCCCCGACGCGGGCGCCACGCCTCCAGCGGCCGCTCCCCCGCCAGCCCCTGCGCCGGTCCCGCAGCGGTAGGAAGAAGCTAGCTCTTTCACCACAGAGGGCACAGAGGCCACAGAGGCCGGAAAGAAAGGGTTCCGGATCCGGCTCCGCACCCTTCCTTCCGATCCGTCTCTGTGATCTCTGTGCTCTCTGTGGTGAGATCCGGGGCGGACTCGCGGGAAACGTTGTGGTTGGCCTCTTTGCCCCGCCCACCCCGCCCTTCGCGCGCCACGGGTGCGAGTCGCCCACGCAAGCCGCACCACGCCGGCCGCTCACGCCCACGCTGGACGACCTGCGCTCGCCCGGACTTTGTGCATGAAGCGGATGTCCACGTGCTAATCTGACCGAGGCCTCGCTCGCATGGCCAGAATCTGCGCCCCATGATCCCGATCAGCGACGACAACCCGACCATGCGCTTCCCGCTGGTGACCATCGCCCTGCTGGTGGCAATGGGCCTGGTGTGGGTCCTGATCCAGGGTGCGGGCCTCAGCCCAACCGTGCTGGCGGCCAGCGTCTGCAACCTGGGCCTGGTGGCGGGCGAGCTCACCGGCCGCGCGCCCATCGGCGAGGCCGTGCCGCTCGGCCGTGGGCTTCTCTGCCTGGTGGATCGCGATCCGATCAACTACCTCACCCCGGTCATTTCCATGTTCCTGCACGGTGGCTGGATGCACCTGCTCGGCAACGGCCTGTTTCTCTGGGTGTTTGGCAACAACGTGGAAGACAGCATGGGGCGAGCGCGCTTCCTGGCTTTCTATTTCGTGTGCGGCCTGGCTGCCGCGGCTACCCAAGTTGCCATCGATCCCGCGTCGCCGGTTCCCATGGTGGGCGCCTCGGGCGCCATCTCGGGGGTGCTGGGCGCGTACCTAATGCTGTATCCGCGCGTGCGGGTCAATGTGCTGTTCATCTGGGTGATCTTCGTGCAGGTGATCTCACTGCCCGCCTACCTGGTGCTGCTGTGGTGGATCGGGCTGCAACTTCTGAACGGCCTGCCCCAGCTCTCGTCGGTGCGACCTGAAATCTCGTCGGGCGTCGCGGTCTGGGCGCATATCGGCGGGTTCTTCGCCGGGTTCGTCCTGGTCAAGCTGTTCGAAAACCCGGCGCTGGTCCGCGCGCGCACCTTGGTGCGACGGCGCGCCCATCCTGATCACTGGTAGGCCAGGGATGCGCAGGACCACGACCCTTGCCTGGATGAGCATTCTCTTGCTCCTGCTCGCGCGTGCGCCGGTTCGCGCGTCCGAGGCTTGTCGCGAGTCGCCCGAGGCCCGCATCTGGTGGTCACCCCAAAATCCCTCAGCGGGCTCGCCCTTGCGCCTCATGGTGGTCAGCGAACAGGCCCGCGACGGGACCATCACGGTCAGCACGGCTGGGCGGCCGGCACAGAAGCTGCAAACCGTGCGCCGGGGCGGACCGCCCTTCAGCTTCTCAGCCGAGCTGCCTGCGCCGGTGACGGGCGAGGCTCGCGTCGCCCTGGTTTCTGGCGGCGAGGTGGTTTCCTGCCACCGCATTTCAGTGGCCGCACGCGACCGCGCGGTGCCCGCGCGCGGCCGGTCGCAAGCGCCAGGGGCTTGGCCAGTCACGCGCGCCTGGAACCGCAGCCTGGAGAACCTCTACTCGGCGTGGATCGAGCGCCTCTTCGACGCGCCCCCCGATGTCGCGCTGGGCTTCCCGTCGCTGGCACCCGTGATCCGCGATCCGGAGCGCAACTTCCTCTGGGGGTATCTCGGACTGCGCGAAGACGATCCCAAGAACCGCGCCGCGCCCCCGGCCGTGCCCGACTGCGCGGATTTGCCCTACTACCTGCGCGCCACCTTTGCCTGGAAGATGGGCTTGCCCTTCGGGTTGCGCGACTGCAACCGCGGCACCAGCGAGCAGCCACCCACCTGCGGCGCGCTCACCAGTCAGGACGAGCCGCTGGCCGGCAGCGATCCGCTCGAACGTTTTCGCAAGTTCCTGCGCCTGGTCGCCAACAAGGTCCACTCGGGCAGCGCGCGCACCGCGCTGGAGGACGACGAAACCGATTTCTACCCGGTCAAACTGGCGCGCGATGTGTTGCGACCAGGCCTGATCTATGCCGACCCCTACGGACACGTGATGATGATTGCCAAATGGGTGGAACAGGACGGGAGCAAGGGCGGGCGCCTCTTCGCGGTGGACGGCCAGCCCGACAATTCGGTGGGCCGCAAGCGCTTCTGGGAGGGCACATTCCTGTTTGCCAGCAACGTGAAGAGCGCGGGCGCGGGATTCAAGGCGTTTCGTCCTGTGGAAAAATCAGCCGAAAGCGGGTCCGTGGTCGCGCTGTCCAATCATGCGCTGACCGGTGACCATCGCTTCGCCCCCTTCTCGGCTGAGCAGGCCACCCTGTCTGCCGACGACTTCTACGCGCGCATGGCCA
>PMBS01000134.1 GCA_003153015.1 Myxococcales bacterium | reverse complement strand
GCGTCGGGCTCAAGCGCCCCGATGCCAAAGTGGTGATCGCACCCGCCGACCATGGCCAGCGCTGCGATAAGCAGTTTCTTCTTCATGACGTCTCTTCTTGGACGCTCTTGTGGAGCCAATACGAAAAAACCTTTCACTTGCCGATCGCGGTGCGGGCCTGATCCGCGAATCGCCCTTTCGGGAACCTGGCGAGATAGTGTTCGAGGTCGGTGCGCGCTCCTGCCCAGTCGCCCTGCTGCGCACGGCAGGTCGCGCGGCCATACAGGGCTCGTTCGGTGACCAGATCGGATGGCGCCTCGGCGGCAAGCAGCAAGTTGAAATCGTTCAGCGCCGACCCACACCTTCCTTTTTCGGCACGCAGTTCAGCACGTGCCACCAGCATCTCGCGCCCCACACCCGCCGCCGTCAGTGACTGTGCGTCGAGCAGCCCCAAGGCCTGATCGTGGCGGCCCAGGCGCAAGAGGGCCTCGATCCGTGTCACCTTCGCCTCAGGCTCAAGCGCGCCATTTGCACCGAATCGGGCGCGATGCTGGTCCAGCATGGCGAGCGCCTGTCCGGGATTGCGTTCCTGCCTCAGTTTGTGAATCGCCCTTGCGAGCAGCCGCGATTCCTGTGCCAGCGCCGATGGATTGGCCAGCGGGGCTGGGGGAGGCTCCGGCGGCGCTTTTCCTGGCACCAATTCCAGGCTGCCGCCCGAGACGGGCGTGGGCTCGGGCACTTGCGAAATTGCCGAAGCAGGAGGCGGAGCCACGGGCCTATGCCTGCGCGGGACTGTCCCGCTGGCCGGCATCGAAACCTGGGTGTCGGGCGGAGACGGGCCAACGGAAGGCCCGCGCAGAAAATGCATAACCGCCGCAGACACAGCGCCGCCGAACAGCAAGAGGCCGACTGCGATGGCTATCTGCCACGCCCACTTTCTGGACAGACGCCGTTCCCGGGTGCGCAGTCGCGCAGCCACCTCGGCCAAATTCTTGGTCCCGAATGGCAGCACTACCTTCGCCGATCGCAGCAAAGCCCCTGCCAGGGCCTCGTCGCTGTCGCCGGAGGGCTGCGCGGTCCAGCGGTGGCGAATGGGCGTCCGCTCATCGGTGTGAGTCTGCTTGCTTCGCGCCGTCGGTTCTTTCATGTGCTTCTCCCCGAATCGCGCTTCATTTCGGCAATAAACCGGGCTCGCGCCCGATGCAGATGCACCCAAACCGTCGCGGGTTTGAGTCCAGTCAGGGTGGCGATCTCTTCACCTGACAACTCCTCGAGTTCGTAAAGGATGAGTACGTTCCGGTACTTGCCAGGGAGTCGGTCAAGGATGCGGTAGACCATCTCGCCAGACTGACGTTGCTCTAACTCGTCAACCGGGGTCAGATGCGGCGGCGCCATCGTCCGCTGGATCTCGAGGTGCCTGGCGCCTGAGAACCAACGCCGGAACCGATCTTTGCGGCGGCTTTCTTGCGCCACGCGTTCCGTGATCCGGTAGAGCCAAGTGGTCACTTTGGCCTCCCCGCGAAACTCCGGCAGCCGACGCTGGACCACCAGGAAGATCTCATGCACGAGATCGTCGACATCAACCAAAGGCCCTGCGAGTCTTGCCGCCCAGCGCGCCACGGTGGGCGCATGGGCGCGATACAGGGTTTCCAGGTCCGGGACGCCGGAGGGGCTCGCGATGAAGGGGGCGGCGTCAGAGCGGGCAAGCGTCATGTTCACCCAGTCCTGTGTTCCAACCCGTCCCATACCTTTCACGGAAAACGCCCCAAGCTCAGTCCAGAAGCGATTTGGACCTCCAAATGCGGAAGCTGGCCCCGCTCGCCAAGGCCGCCGATTTCCAGGTAGTCGTGCCCGGGATAGGCGAGCAGGTCCAGGCCAATCCACCCCGCCGCGTTGTTCCAGGCCCATATGCCCCGCAACCCCGCTCCGATGCCAAGCTGTGCACTCGTGTCTGAGGTGGTCGAGGGCAAGCCGACTCCTTCGATGTGCAGAAGCGCGACCACGCCGCCCGCGTGAAAATCCAACATCGTCGCGCCTCGGCCCAGGCGGTACTGTGGTCCCGCTACCAGCGCCACGCGCGACCAGTGGGCAGCGCCGGTCAACGATCCGACCGATTGGGAATGGGTCGAGCTTGCCGAAAGCGCGAGCGCAAGGCCAAGCTGTCCATGCGCGGGGGAGAGTGACGCTGCGACTGTGGCGCCCGGGACAAATTCACCGCCGGTGATCGAGGCGAGAAGGCCGATGCCAACATCGAAGCGCAGGGATGGAGCTGGCGGTGGCTTCACCTCCTCTACCTCGCAGGGCGCCGGCGTGGGCAGTACCACGGACGTCGCGACGTTGGGGTTGAACTCCGCCTCCCAAGTCGAAAGGACTACCGCCACCGCCTCCGCCACGTCGGCACAGGAGCCAGTCCGGTCCAAAGTCCGTTCGGCCAGAAGACGGCCATCTGGTGCAAGCAGCTCCACGTGAACCATCCCATCAGTACTGGACAGATACGCCCGATGCTGTTCTGAGCGTGGGTGCGCCGTGGTGGAGCCGGAGAGCTGGGCCAAGCGGTCGCGTACCTCGGCGGGCGTCGGGCAGGTGCTGTCACCCCCGAGATCCAATAGTGGGTTTGCGAGCCAGAGGGCCACGAGAGCTGCAATCACGCCGTCCCTCGCCGTACTAGAAAGACACGCATTCGAATTTCACCAATTCGGCGAAAGCGGCGCAGCGGGCGCGAATCGCGGTCTCGTCCAGCGATCGGAAGCGATCCAGGCTGAAGTCCTGGACGCAAAACGAAGCCAAGACCGAACCCACCACCAGCGCGGTACGAATTCCGGCGGGTGAGATATCGCCAGTGCGGGCCAGCCAGCCCATGCAGCCACCGGCAAAGGAATCGCCGGCGCCGGTGGGATCCACCACACTCTCCAGCGGGAATGCCGGCGCAGCGAATACGCCATCCTGGCTGAAGAAAAGCGCCCCGGCATCGCCGCGCTTGATGACCACCGCACCCGGCCCCAGGTCGCGAATTACGCCCGCCGCTGCGGGTAGGTTGTCTTTGCCGGAAAGCTGGCGGGCTTCCTCGTCATTGAGCAGCACCATGTTCACCCGCTCAAGCACTCGTGCCAGCTCGGATCGCTTGCCGCTGATCCAGAAGTTCATGGTGTCGCAGGCCACGAAGCGCGGGCGGCGCACCTGGCCCAGGACCTCAAGCTGCAGGACAGGATCGATGTTGGCCAAGAATACGAATGCGCTGTCGGCATAGGCCGGTGGCAGCTTGGGCCGGAAGGTCTCGAAGACGTTGAGTTGGGTGTCGAGGGTGGTGCGATTGTTGAAGTCCGCTGCGTAGCGGCCGGCCCAGCGAAAGGTGCGGCCGGCGACGCGTTCCAGGCCAGCCAAATCGATGTTCCGGCTGCGCAGCAGGGCCTCGTGGGCCAAGGGAAAGTCGCTCCCCACCACGCCCACCAGGCGCACCGACGCGAAGAACGAAGCGGCGAAGGACGCGTAGCAGGCGGCGCCGCCTAGCACCTCATCGCGCCGGCTGCTCTGGGTTTCGATGGTGTCAAGCGCCAGGGATCCCACGACCAGCAGCGGCAAGCCCGTGGGACCCGCTGGCTGGGCGATAGTGCGGCTTGGATCTGGTTTCACGACGATACCTCCTTGCACGACGTGACCTCTTGCTACCATGAAAGGAGCCGTGACCGAAAACCCTCCTCCGCCCTCAGTGGAAGATCTGGTGGCTGCCGGCGACTACGCCGGCGCTGCGGCACGGGCGGCCGACCAGGGTGATCTTCGGCGCGCCATTACCCTTCTCGAGCGTATCTGGCGTTTTGCCGAGGCCCTTGCGCTGGCGGTGCAGCTCGGCGATGCGCCCCTGGCCATCCGCCTGGCACTCGACGCCGGTGATCCTGAGCGCGCCCGGCAAATCGTCGAGAGCATCAACCCGGCGGACTTGGACCAGGTTGCGGCCGCCGCCGAAGTCCTGGCCAGCCGCGGCCATAGCGAAATGGCCGCCGAGCTGGAAGCGCGCGCTGGCCGCCCCGTGCAAGCCGCGGCGCTCTACCAACGTGCCGGACGCCTGCTGGCCGCCGCTGATCTTCTGGTGCACGCCGGGCGCCTTCTCGAAGCCGGGCAACTCTACGAAAGGGCGATCCGTGAAGCCGGCCCAGGCGAGGCGCCGCAAGCCGGCCTGGCGCTGGGCCGCTTGCTCGGCCGCCTGGGCCGACACCATGAGGCGGCGCGCGCCCTGCAAGTCGCTGCCCGCGATCCCGAATCCCGTGTGCCGGCCCTGCGCCGCTTGTGCGTGGAACTGCTGGCGCTCGATCTGCCCGCGGCCGCGCAGCAGATCGCAGGTCGCCTGCACGCCCTCGATCCCCACCTGCCCTCCTCGGCCGCAGACATCGCAGCCCTGGAGGCAGGATCGCCCGCCCCGACCGACACCAACGAGGGCCCGGCCGTGCCCCGGCGCTTCCGCATCCTGCGCGCCCTGGGCGCTGGATCCCTGGGCCGCGTGTATGCCGCCGAGGATGAGCTGCTGGGTCGGACGGTGGCGCTCAAGCTTCTGTCTGCGGGCGCCGGCGCAGAAGGTCCCGAGCGCCAGGCCTTTGCCCGCTTTCAACGTGAAGCCGAGGCGTCCAGTCGCCTGCAACATCCCCACATCGTGCGCGTGTACGAGATCCGACCCGACGAAGGCATCCTGGTCATGGAACATCTGACCGGTGGTACCCTCGCCGGACGGCTCGCCGCCGAGGGCGCACTCTCGCCCGCCTCGGTGCGACGGCTGGCGCTAGAAGTGCTGGCTGGGCTGGAGGCGGCCCATGCCCACGGCATCGTCCACCGGGACGTCAAGCCGGCCAACATCCTGTTCGACGGCGCGGGCAACGCCAAGCTGGGCGACTTCGGCGCTGCCCACCTGCTCGACTTCGGCCAGACCCAGACCGGCGGCCTCATCGGCACGCTGGGGTATCTGTCGCCCGAGCAAATCACTGGCGGAAAGATCGGCGCTGCCGCCGACCTGTATGCGCTGGGCGCCACCCTTCTCGAAGCGCTGACCGGCCAGCCTCCCTTTCTCGGCCCAGACCTGGCGGCTCAGCATCTCGGCCAGGCCTGTCCCTCTGCCGCCGAACGCCGCCCTGGGCTTTCGGCTGCCCACGATGAAGTCCTCCGTCGCGCGCTGGCTAAATCGCCCGAGGCGCGCTTCGCATCCGCTGCTGCCATGGCCGAAGCGATTGCCGCCTGGCCGACCGCGCCGGTCCCGCCGCCGCCTGCCAGCATGACCAGCGCAAAGACCGCCGCGACCCCGGAGAGCACGCCGCCACCCTGTCTTATGGGACGCACGCAGCGCGGCCGGCTCTTCATCGTGGTCGACCCCCGCGTTCGCCGCCCCGTGCTGCGCGAAGAGCTGGACCAACCCCTCGCACCCGACGCCGTCGCACAAGTCTGCTCCCTAGCGGCCGTGGGTGGCCCGCATGTCCAGCGCGTTCTCGCCCTGGAGCCTGACCTGCGCGCCATCACCTTCGAGTCCATCGAGGGCGAAGAAACACGCTTCGACGACCTTTTGCCGCAAGAACGACGCGCGCTCGACGCCTGCTGGCCGGCACTGGCCGCGCTTGGGCTCGACCCTCAGCCCGAGCGCCGGGTGCTACGGACAGCGAGCGGCCCCGTCGTGCTGGTTTCTCCCCCGGTCAGAAGCTAGCAAAGAGCTGGGTGCAGAAGAGCGGCACCACCCCGCCCTCGGCCTGGCCCACGGCTACCCCGATCCATTGTTGCGCCGACTGCGGGAGGTTCGCTTCCGCTGCGGCAAAGATCTGAGCCGCCGGTGCCCCTGGGGCAAGGCTAACGCCGCTGGCAGCGCGGGCAGTAGAAGGTCGAGCGTCCGCCGTCCAGCGAACCGGCGCTCCTGCACGCGCGCATCCACCAGGAAGTTTTGCCCCCAGGATTTCTTGGGCCATCATTTGTCCGAGTACGAAGACTGCCTCAACTGCGTCCCCTGTACCCGGCCACCAGTTCATGCTGGTGACGATCCATTTTTGGGTCCGCGGCGATTTCTTGCCAAGTGCGGTTTCGCTGCGCCTCTAACAGCGGTGGTTATATGATGCGTGACGCCTCGAACAAACCCAATGCCGATGCCGCCAGGCTGCCATGAAGTTCGTCTGCGATCGCTGTCAGACCCGCTACTCGATAGCGGATGAGAGGATCAGAGAGCGGATCCTTCGCATCCGCTGCAAGACCTGCAACAGCGTCATCACGGTGCAGGCCGGTGCGGTAGTCCCCGGTCCCCAGGACTCCCCCACGCGGCGGGAGCCTGTGGCCGGCTCTCCCTCGGCCGCACGCCCTTCATCAAATCTCTCCCTGCCTCCCCCGCGCCCACACGAGTCGTGGTCGGGTCCAGAACTATCACCGCCCGTTTCTGGGTCAGGCCCCAAGCTGGCACCGCCGCCGGTTCCTGGCTCTGGACCCAAGGCAGCGCCGCCGCCCGTTCCTGGCTCCGGCCCCAAGCTGGCACCGCCGCCGGTTCCTGGCTCTGGCCCCAAGGCAGCGCCGCCGCCCGTTCCTGGCTCCGGCCCCAAGGCAGCGCCGTCAGGTCCTGGCCCCGGCGCCAAGCCTGCGCCGGCTGGAGGCTTCGGCTGGGAACAGGCGCGGCAGCGGGTTGCTGCCTTCGAGACTCCGCCCGGTGGGCTGTCGCTGAAGCAGGGGCCAGCCTTGCCGGGCTTGACGCCTTCAAGCCCGGGGCCAGCCTTGCCGGGCTTGACGCCTTCAAGCCCGGGGCCTCCTTCGCCTTCCGCCCCGCCAGGGTTGGAGGCAGAACTCGACAGGGTGCTTGCGCCAAGGCTCGAAAAGCGTCCATCACGGGCTCAAAGCGTCGCGGCGCTCGGCACGCATTTGCCGAAGAGCGCGCGGCGGACCGTGGCCCAGCGGCATCGACTCCTCAAGTATGTCGTCGCAGCAGGCGCGGTGGTGGTGCTTGGCGTCTTCGTCATTTCGTTTTCGTGGAGGGGAGAGGGTGGAAAAGCTACCACTGCCACCCCTGTTTTGGAGAGTCCGGCGCGTGCCCCGCAGGCCCCATCCTTGCGCGAAGTTGAGACGCCACCGCAGGCCCCATCCTTGCGCGAAGTTGAGACGCCACCGCAGGCCCCATCCTTGCGTGAAGTTGAGACGCCACCGCAGGCCGAGGCCGAGGTGGCACCGGAAGTCGCGCCCAAAGCTCCAACCACCGCGCGGAGCGCGTCGAAGCGGTCGTCCATTGTTCGTTCCGCAGGCCCTTCGCGAAAGGCCGCTGCGGTCGGAGAAGATCCTTTCGAGGGGCCATCTCCATCATCCCGTGTGGTCGCGTCCAAAGCCCCAACCACCGCGCAGAGCGCGTCGAAGCGGTCGTCCATTGTTCGTTCCGCAGGCCGTTCGCGAAAGGCCGCTGCGGTCGGAGAAGATCCTTTCGAGGGGCCATCTCGATGATCCCGTGGTGTCCGGAAAGCTATCGCCAAAA
>PMBS01000133.1:18710-35437 GCA_003153015.1 Myxococcales bacterium | reverse complement strand
ACCGCCGGTTCCGTCGAGAAACTGCCGCATCTGGCCCGCCATGTTCCCGAACCGCGTCGGCGTGCCGAAAATGACTGCACCAGCGTCCACCAGGTCGCCGACTGCGGCGATGGGCACACTCGCAAAGGCCTTCTGCGCCTCTGTGGCCCCCATGGATTTGATTTCCTCGGCGGACAGGGTTTCAGGAACGCGCTTGAGCACGACGTCTACGCCAGGGACTTCGCGAGCACCGTCAGCGATCGCCTGCGCGAGACGATAGATATGGCCGTAGGTGGAATAGAAGAGCACAAGGAGCTTCATGGGTGGTTCCTTTCGTCTGTGGAATGCATTCCAATGTCCCACTTCTCGAAACAGACCGCGGCGCCTTCAAGCGCCGTTTCGACCTGCCTGTCGCTGAGGTGCTCGAACGTCTTCAGGAGTTTGCCATTGTACGGGTTGACGCTTTGATAACTCATGATGTTTGCCCTTTCGCCTTCGCTCTACGCTGAATCGCGTAACCAATTGCCACAGCCTGTTTGGGTGGCTTGCCCGCCGCGATCTCGGTCTTGATGTTCTTGTTTCGCGCTGTTTTCGAGGCTGATTTGATGAGTGGCATGGCTAATCAAACCTTCAGCAGGACCTTGTGGCCTTCGATCAACGCTGCATCATCCATTGCGTAAATCCAGCTTGCTGAATCCCGGTCCGACATGACGCCTTCCTTCAGCCTATTTTGCAAGGCCGATCTCCTTCATGAACTCTTGGTTGTCCCAGAATAGGCTAGGGAGCTATTAAGATACTGAGGATCCATCCAATTGTGGCAGTCACTGCCATCGCCAGGGCGCCGCCGATGGCGACCCGAAGCGATGCACGGCCGGGTGGCGCGCCGCCGAGATGACCACCCAGTGCGCCGAGCGCTGCAAGACTCGCCAGAGATAGCCCTGCGATCGCGGGAACCCGGAAAGGCGAGGGCGCAACGAGAAGAGCACCGATTGGGACCATGGCAAAGGACGCAAAGCTTGCGGCCGATGTCCACGCCGCCTGTATCGGACGAGAGAGGGCGGCCTGGTCGATTCCCAGCTCGTCACGCATGTGGGCGCCGAGGCGATCGCGGACGCTGAGCTGCTCCGCAACCTTCATGGCGAGATCCTTGTCGAGGCCGCGNNCCCACGGCCATCGACATCGCTCCCGCGACAAGGCCCGCCACCCCGGAAACCAGGATGTCGCTTCTTGGCGCCGACGAAGCCGCAACGCCAATCATCAGGCTCGCGGTCGAGGCGATACCGTCGTCCGCCCCAAGCACAGCGGCGCGCAGCCACCCAACGCGCCCGCTTCGGTGTTCCTCCTGGCCTGGCAGACGCATCCGCTGCGCCCCTTCTTCAGCGCCTCATGTCGGCCCCAACAGTGTCAGAATCTTGCTCCACGTATCCTTGTGCACGGCTCTTCGTGGCAGCACATGTCCCATGGCTGGGCCGGCCTTCCTCGCTTGTTGCACGCCTCGCTCAAGCTCCTCCAAATCGAGGTACTCCTCACCGTCCAGTAGACGCGTGGCCGTTTCTGCGGTGCTCACGCTGGCGACTTCATCGTCGGAGAGCAGCTTCAGCACGCTTTCCCGGGCAATATTCTCGGTTCGCATGTCACTTTTCATGGTTGCTCCAGTCAGGTTTGTCGGTTGCTTCACTAGCGGACTGCACGAGACGTGCCGACATCGTGGGGGTTGTCCTTCGGGCACGACGCGGGGCTTTCCAGGCGCACCTCCATCGCGTGCCCAGTCAATGTGGAGAAGCTTCCATTCAATTTGAATGCCCCCGCGGTACGAGGTCGACCCGGGCGATGACCGGCGACTTGCGTTTCAACACCTCCTCGGCCGTGCGCACCAGCTTCTCGACGCTGGCGCCGCTCATCGCGGGATCGATCACCACCCGCGCAACCACCCATGCCTGTCGCGGCCCGATGAACGTCACCACTAGCTCCGTAACCGCCACAATGCCAGGCTGGGCGACTATCATCTTTCCGATCCTGCCGCGCAGGGCTGCGGACACCTGGCCCCCGATCAGGATGTCACCATTGCGTGCAGCGAGCTGGAAGGCGACAAAGCCGAGCAGAATCCCAACCATGATCGCAGCGATTCCGTCGGAAATTGCGGACCCTGTGACTTGGTGAAGCGCTATGCCTACGGCGGCGATCAGGTTACCGACCAGCGCCGCAGCATCCTCCGCGAACACCGCTCGCACGACCGGGTCCGAGCTTAGATCGAGGTGCTCCAGGAATGTTCGCTCCAGCGCCTGCGCCTCTCGCCTTAGCTGTCGCTGGGCTTGGACCAAGGAAACGCTATCCAGACAGAACGAGACGAAGAGGACCAAGTAGGCGATCCGGAATGACAAGATCGGTTGTCGGTGAACCAGCCCCTCGATTCCCTGATGCACCGAAAGTACGGCGCCGATTGCAAAGACTCCCATGGCAGCAATCAGCGCCCAGAAATAGGCTGCCCGCCCGTGGCCGAGTGGATGCTGCTCATCGGGCGGGCGACCGCTGCGCCGCTGGGCGTGCAGAAGCAGCACTTGGTTGCCGCTGTCTGCGAAGGCGTGGAATGCTTCCGCCCACATTGCACTCGACCCGGTGAACAGCGCAGCCAGCACCTTCGCCAGGGCGGTGGCGAGGTTTGTGACCAGGGCAACCGCTACGGCGCGAAGGCTGTCATTTGTTCTCGATGGCATTTCCTTGGCGCAGGCAATGCACCTGAATTACTCGCAGGTGCAGAATCTAGAGCAGCTTTCGCGCCAACTGATCAGACACGAACAACTCCAGGTACTTGGCAGGTGCCGTTCTTGGCGGTTCGTTCGATTCGATCCAAATGAAGGGACGCTCCCTTCAATTCGATGGAGCGAGCTGCGATCCAGGTTGAGAACGCGTTCAGAAGCCGCCCTTACCTCGGTTGGATGACGGCCGGCGCCTCGAGGCTGTGCGTTGGCGCATTCGGATCCGGGCTGTCGCGGACTGGATTGCGTCTCGGCGCATCGCCAAAGCAGCTTTCAAGTCACAGACAGGATGTGAATAGATTCAAGTAGTTGCGTCTTGAGCCGGTCGAAAGTGCTGGCCGATTCAATCCAAATGACGTAGGACCTCATCCAAATTGAAGGGGAGGATGGCGGATGCGCGTAGACGATTTGGATCATAAGGAATTGCTGGAGCTGGACCCGGAGGGCGGCGTGATCCGGTTTGCCGGACAGCGTGCGATCCTGCTTGATGCAGTGGCGATGGGGCTCTTGCGCAAGTACCTGGTCGAAAACTTCGGCCTTCTGGCCGCCCGTACCGTTCTTACCCAGTTCGGCTTCGCCCACGGTTGGCGCATGGCTGAGGCCATGCAGGCCGAGTTCAAATGGGCCAGCGACGAGGACTGGCGCCTCGCGGGCACCCGCATCCACGCCCTGGAAGGCCTCTACCGCGTCGAGCCGGGAGGCAAGGGCCCCCTCTCCAAGGAGGGCGTGATGCTGGTGGCCTCCTACGAGGCAGAGCAACATCTGCTGCATTTCGGTCGCGTCGATGCGCCGATGTGCTGGACCATCTGCGGCCTTACCAGCGGATATCTCAGCCGAACCACCGGCAAGGAGATCTACGTCCTCGAAGATCGCTGCATGGGCAAGGGCGATGTGGCCTGCCGCCTTTTCGGACGCACGCGCGAGGAGTGGGGTGACGAACGCGCCGAGGAGCTGCGCTTCTTCAAGCCGAACCGCCTCAAGGAGTGCCTCGATGTCTCGCTCCATCGGGTCACGGAGACATTGAAGGCGGCCGAGCGGAAGCTTGGCGAGCACCGTCGAGCCCTGGTTCGCGTGGCTCGCGACGTCGCGGAGCCGATGGGGATCGTCGCCAAAAGCCCCACCATGCGACAGCTCGTGGATCTGGCGCGCCGGGTGGCCAAGGTNNAGCGGATCGGGCAAGGAGCGGATCGCGCGGCTGGTGCACGAGGAGTCCACTCGCGCGGCGGGGCCATTCATCGCGGTCAACTGCGGCGCCATCACGGAAACCCTGCTCGAGAGCGAGCTGTTCGGACACGCGCGGGGCGCGTTCACGGGCGCGACTTCGGATCGACCGGGCCTGTTCGAGGCGGCCAACGGCGGGACGCTGCTGCTCGACGAGGTCGGCGAGGTCTCGCCCGGCATGCAGGTCAAGCTGCTGCGAACGCTGCAGGAGCGGGAGATTCGGCGCGTAGGCGAGAACAAGAGCCGACGGGTCGACGTGCGCGTGGTGGCCGCTACCAACCGCGACCTGGCCCATGGGGTAGCGGGCGGCGCCTTTCGCCAAGATCTCTACTACCGGCTCAAGGTGGTCGAGCTACACGTGCCCCCGCTGCGCGAGCGCCGAGACGACGTCCTGCCGCTGGCCCGGGTGTTGCTCGCAGACGCGGCGGTGCGCATGAACCGCAAGATCGCGGGTCTGGCCCCGGCTGCCGCCGATCAGCTCCTGCGCTACGAGTGGCCGGGCAACGTGCGCGAGCTCGAGAACGCCATGGAGCGCGCCGTCGCGCTGGCGCGCGGAAGTCGGGTGGAGTTGGACGACCTGCCCGAGGAGATCCGCCAGGCGTTTCCCAGACCGGTAGCCACTAAGGGGACGGTGCGACCGCTGGATGAGATCGAGAAGGAGTACATCCTCGCGGCGCTGGAACTGAACCAGGGAAACCAGACGCGCACCGCCACGCAGCTCCGCATCGGCTCGGCCACGCTTTATCGCAAACTCAAGAGCTACGGCCTGATCGCCGGAACGCGCGCGCTCGCCAAGGGCGCCCACTGAGGATCGGACTCGTCGGCCTCGTCACAAGTACGATGTGGGAACGCAATGGGGCTGCGCCTCGTGGCCCCTGGCCATCACGCCCTCAGACCGGCGCCTTTTCGATCCTGGCAAGCAACGCGTCCTGAAGCTTGACTATGCGGCTGAGAGTCCCCTGGCCAATCGCTTTGAAGACGCTGGTCGCGGCGGGGGTTCCGTGGTACACAGGATCAGGTTCGATTGAGTCAGCGGCCAAGCGATTCCCTGCGAGAAACTACGGATGTCGAGTCGGACCGAGTGGTCCTCGACGACAACCGCGTCGCCCTTTCCTTGTTCGGCGAGAAGAATGCCAATCTCAAGCGGATCGAGCTGGAGACGGGCGCTCGGCTCCACTCGCGGGGAAACGAGCTGACTTTCTTGGGCCCGACCGACGCCATCGCTCAGGCGCGCCGGCTGGTGGAACAGCTCTACCGTATGGTGCGCAGCGGCCGCGCGGTGGGCACCGAGGACGTCACGCGCGCGGCGCATGTGCTGCGCGGGGATGCCAACGCCAACCTACAGGAAGTCTTCTCCGATACCATCCTGGTGGGCAGCCGCGCCCGGCCTATCGCACCCAAGGGTCTGGCCCAGAAACGCTACGTCGACGCCATCCGTGAGCGCGACATCGTGTTCGCCATCGGGCCTGCGGGAACTGGCAAGACCTATCTCGCCATGGCGCTGGCCTTGCGTCAGCTCATGGAGAAGCGGGTCAAGCGCATCGTGCTGACCCGGCCGGCGCTTGAGGCGGGCGAACGTCTGGGCTTCTTGCCCGGCAGCATGGAGGAGAAGGTTTCGCCCTACCTGCGGCCGCTCTACGATGCCTTGCATGACATGATGGATTTCGACCGCGCCCACCAGTTGGTCGAACGCGGGATGATCGAGATCGCGCCCATCGCGTTCATGCGCGGCCGCACCCTCAACGATTCGTTCGTCATCCTGGACGAGGCGCAGAACACCACCAGCGAGCAGATGAAGATGTTCCTCACCCGCTTGGGCTACGAGTCCAAGGCGGTCATCACCGGGGACGTGACCCAGATCGATCTGCCCGACCACCGGCGCTCCGGCTTGACCGAGGCCGAATCGCTGCTGCGCGGGATCGAGGGCATCGCTTTTTGCTACTTCACCGAAATCGACGTGGTCCGCCACCCGCTGGTGGCCGAGATCATCCGCGCCTACGACCGCAAGGCCCAGAACCATGGCGCGGGCCGGCCGCCCGGCAGCGAGAGTTGACGCCGTGTCGCGGAGAAACCAGGGTCATGGGATCGCAGCAACCCGTGTCTGAGCCGGGTCCCATCGAGCGCTCGCGCTACGAGCGCAACGAGCTGCTGGCTATCTCTCGCGCCCTGTCTTCCGAGCGAGATATCCGCAAGCTGCTCGACCTGATCCTCGACAGGAGCCGGCGCATAACCGGCGCCGATGCGGGCAGCGTGTACGTGCTGGAGGCGGCGGACGCCGACGGCAACGGCCAGCCCGACGGCCTGGCCTTCGGCGATCCTGCGCGGCTACCGCGGACCCTAGGGGAGGCCGGCCGGCGCCGCTTTCTCACCCCGGGGGGCGGCCTGCAGAGCCATCCGGCCCGGTTGCACTTCATGCTGTCGCAAAACGATTCCGTCCCGGTGGACTTCAAGGAGTTCACCCTGCCGGTTGACGACACCTCGGTGGCGGGTCGGGCAGTGCTGGCGGGTCGGCCGATCAACGTGCGCGACGTTGGGCAGACCGCGGCGGCCAGCGGGACCACCGGGCACAATCGCAGCTTCGACGACAAGATCGGCTACCGCGCGCGCTCAATGCTGACCGTGCCCATGTTGTCCGCCGAGGGCGAAGTCATCGGTGTCATCCAGCTCATCAACAAGAAGCGCCGGCCGAACCAGGTTCTGTCCACTCCGGCCGATTTCGAGGAGGGCGTGGTCCCGTTCGACGAGCGGGCGGAAGAGATGGCGCTGGCGCTGGCGTCGCAGGCAGGCGTGTCCCTGGAGAACGCGATTCTTTACGACGAAATCCGCCGCCTGTTCGAGAGTTTCGTCGATGCCTCGGTCACCGCGATCGAATCGCGCGATCCGACCACATCCGGCCATTCGCGCCGGGTGGCCACCCTGAGCGTGGCCCTGGCTGAGAAGGTGGATGCGGTCGACGACGGCCCTCTCGCTCCTTTGCGCTTTTCCCGGGAAGACTTGCGCCAGATCGAATATGCGGGGGTGCTGCACGACTTCGGGAAAGTCGGGGTGCGCGAGCAAGTGCTGGTCAAGGCCAAGAAGCTCTACGACTACCAACTTGAGGCCATCCGCCTGCGCCTCGCCTGGATCCACAAGTCGGTCGAGGCCGAGTCGCTGCGCCGGCAACTGGAGCACATGCGACGGGGCGGCTCCGCCGAGGCTTTGGCGGCCATCGAACGGGATTTGACCGAGCAACTGGCAGCCCTGGACGAGTGCTGGCGCCTGGTGCTCACGGCCAACGAGCCGACCCTGCTGGAACAGCCGGTGCTGGCTCGCCTGGCGGAAGTGGCGGCGTGGAAGTACGTCGACGAATCCGGCCAATCCAGGCCGTATCTTCTGCCGGAGGAGGTGGCAGCTTTACAAGTGCCGCGCGGCAGTCTGACGCCGATGGAGCGCTTGCAGATCGAGAGCCACGTCAACCACACCGTGGCTTTCCTGCAGAACATTCCGTGGGGTCGGTCGCTGCGCAAGGTGCCGCAGATCGCCGCTGCCCATCACGAGTTGCTCAACGGCGCGGGTTACCCGGCTGGCCTGCGCGGCGCGGAGATCCCCGTCGAGGCGCGCATGTTGACTATTGCCGACATTTTCGATGCGCTGACCGCAGCGGATCGGCCCTACAAGGCCGCGGTCCCGGTGCACCGCGCGCTGGCTATCTTGGAGAGCGAGGTCAAGACGGGCCGCTGCGACGCCGATCTGTTTCGCGTCTTCGTGGGTGCGGAGATTTACAAGCGGGCGATTTGACGTGCCCATTGATGTCGTCGTCCGAGAAGGTGCCGGCCGCCTGGTCGGCGCGGCGGTGCGCCGCAAGGTCGCGAATCGGTTGCGCATGGCCTTGCGCAGGCTCGGGCGCACGCGCTCGTCGGCCACCCTAGTCCTCACCGGGGACGACGAGATCCGTGCGCTCAATCGCGATTTCCGTGGCCTGGATCGCGCCACTGACGTGTTGAGCTTTCACATGCAGGAGCTCGCCGGCGAGGCCGACCCGGACGGCGATAGGGTTTTCCTCGGCGACATTGTCATCTCGGTGCAGACCGCCAGCCGCCGCGCGGGCCGCACCCGCCTGGGTGGCGAGCTTGAAGTCCTCGCGATACATGGGCTCTGCCACCTCTTTGGCCACGACCACCACCGCCCGAAAGAGGCCGGTCGCATGCGCGCGCTGGAGAAGCAGCTCCTTTCAGCCTAAACTACTTGGCAGCATCGGGCGCGGGCCGCAGCCGATCGAGCACGAAGGCGGGAAGATTGCCCATGTACACCTGACCGTCGACCAGGAAGGCCGGCGTGCCGTCCAACTTGAGCGCGATGCCGACCTCGATATCGTTCTTCACGGCCGCCAGCCCTTCATCCTTCAGACAGCGATCGAACCCAGCGGGATCAAGCTTGAGATCTGCCGCAATCTTCTTCGCGGATAGCGCGTCGAGAGAGTTCGATGGCTCGAACAGGGCGTCGTTGGCTTCCCAGAAACGCCCGGCTCGGCCTGCGCACTCTGCGATAATCGCGGCCCGGCAGGCAGTCTGGTGGAAGGGCCGCTCGATGCTGCGGTTGCACTCCTGATCGAGGGGAAAGTGGCGGTGAACCAGGCGCACCTGATCAGGGAACCGGGCAACGATGGCGCGCAACTGCGCGTGCGCTAGCCGGCAGTGGGGGCACTCGTAGTCGGAGAACTCGGTGATGGTCAGGATGGGATTCTGCGCCCCAATCCAGTGGCCGCCCCCCGGCGCCTCGCCGCGCGCCAGGCCTTGCAGTGCCAACCGGTATGAGCGGTGGCTGGCCTCGCGCCGCCAATAGGGTGGAACCAAGGCGACAAGTCCCACCGCCGCGGCACCCAGCAGGATGAGGGCCACCATGGCCTTGCCCGGATTTTCGCGAACGAAGCACCAGGGCGCTGCGGCTACGGTATGAAATCCGATGCTTCCTGCCTGCACTAGGGCCAGCACGAAGAGCAGCAGATTGATGCCATAGGTGGCAGCGCAGAGAATGCAAAGGGCATGCAAGCGGAAGGCCGAAATGGCGCCCAGCGAGGCGCTGAGCGCGGCAAATCCCGTGAAGAGCAAAAGGCAGCACGACGCGGTCAAAGCGGTGCGCCAGGATCGCAGCCCCGCGTGCGCCACCGCCGCCGCCAAGAGATAGGCAAAAACTCCCCACAGCGCCGTGGGCACGCCCAGCAAGATCGAATAGCGGCTGCGGGCCACGTCGTCGCAGTTGAAGGTGCTACCGTGGCCGCAGAAGCTGTGAAACCCGGCCTGGGTGTGTACCTGGAAATGGAGGCGGGCCAGGATCATCGAGATCAGCAGCCCGGTCAGAGACAGGATGAGCATGGCCCACCAGAGCCCCTGCCGGCCCGAGGCCGAGGGGTTGGGTTGGCTGACGCCGCTGGTCTTGTCCATGTGACAGAGCAAACCCTTACCACGATCTGCGGCCGATGGAACAGTTGGCCGTTAGGCTAGCAGCGGGAAGCTTTCGACGATCTCGTGCAGCGCACCTTGGGGACGCAGGGTGCTCTGGTAGAGGTGAAAGCTGTCTGCCAGGAAACTGCCGCCGTCGAACCCGGCATGCTCGGCCAGGAAACGGTCAAGCTCATGGCGCGGCCGCGTCGGAAAACGAGCCAGGGTCAGATGGGGCGAGAAACCGCGCTTGGCGGTATCCGGGTCAGGCCCAAGCACCGCATCAATGGCGTACTTGAGCGCTTGCAGGGGCTCGGGCGGATCGAGGCCAAGCCAGAGGACCCGCGCCGGCTTGCGCGTTCCCGCCGGCGGAAACACGCCGGTGCCCCGAAGCGCAAGCTCGAAGCGCGGCATACGAACCTGGCGCAGGCACGCGCGCAGGTCACCCAGCCGGTCTTCCAGCGTGTCGCCGAGAAAACGCAGGGTGACGTGCAACTGCTCGGGCCGTGTCCAGCGCGCGCCGCCTATGCCCTGAGCCAGACCCGCGACCACGGGTCGAAGTTCCGCCGGCAAGTCCACTGCGACAAAGAGTCGTAGCATGAAACTAGGCCTTGCTGATGGCTTCTCGCCAGCGAGACAGGATGCGGTCGCGCTCGGGGGCGGGCATGCGCGGATGGAAGACGGTCGCGCCGGAGTCGGTCGCATCCTTCGGCTGGATGTCCAGACCCACGCCTTCGGCCGCGAGGCGCGCAGCACCGAGCGCGGTCAGCTCGACCTGCGCGGGTCGTATGATGTCGGCGCCGAGCAGATCCGCCTGGATCTGCATGAGCAGATTGTTGGCGGTGGCGCCGCCGTCCACACGCAAACTGGTCAGCACGCGAGCAGCGTCTTGTTCCATGGCACGAACCAGATCGACATTCTGCAGGGCTATCGCCTGCAAGGCCGCGCGTGCGATATGGGCAGCCCGGGTGCCGCGGGTGAGGCCCAGGATCGCGCCGCGTGCTTCGGAGCGCCAGTGGGGTGCGCCCAGCCCGGCCAGGGCAGGCACGATGGTGACGCCTCCGTCGTCGGACACGGAAGCGGCCAGTCCTTCGCTGTCAGCCGCCTGTCTGATGATGCCGAGCCCATCCCGCAGCCATTGGATGAGCGCGCCTGAGACAAAGGCGCTTCCTTCGAGGGCATAGGCGGTGCCCGCGCTCCGCTGCCATGCCACTGTGCCGAGCAGCCGGTGGCGCGAGAGCACGGGTCGTGGGCCAACGTTCATGAGAAGGAACGAGCCCGTGCCAAAGGTACACTTGGCGTCGCCGGGCCGCAGACACTGTTGGCCGAAAAGCGCGGCCTGCTGATCGCCCGCNNGGCACGCCAAACATGCGACACATCTCCGGACTCCACTGCAGTCGCTCCAAGTCGAAGAGCGAGGTGCGCGAGGCGTTGGACACATCCGTCAGATGGACCTGTCCGCCCGAGAGACGCCAGAGCAGGAAGCTGTCGACGGTGCCGAAGGCAATCTTGCCTGCCTCGGCCTTTCGCCGCAGATCGGGGATATTGTCCAGCAGCCAGGCAATCTTGCTGGCGGAAAAATAGGGGTCGAGCACCAGGCCGGTCCGCTCGCGCACCAGCGCTTCTTGACCCTGGGCGCGCAAGCGATCACACATCTCGGCGGTGCGTCGGTCCTGCCAGACGATCGCCGGCGCCACCGGCCTGCCCGTCGCACGCTCCCACAGCACGGTGGTTTCGCGTTGATTGGTGATACCAATGGCCGCAATCTCGCCCGGCCCCGACTGGGCACGTGCCTGCGCAAATGCGGTCAGCACCGACTGCCAGATCGCCTCGGGGTCATGCTCCACCTGCCCGGGCTGGGGAAAGCTTTGCGGGATCTCGCAATAGCCACGGCCGAGGAGGGTGAGGTGCTGGTCGAGCACCAGCACGGTGGTTCCGGTGGTGCCCTGATCGATGCCAACGATGACGGGACGGGTGCTCATGAATCGCCTTTTCGAAAAGGGGTGAGTGCTACTCTAGCCGAAGACTCGTAGTTACGGGTTGTCGGGAAACTCGGGGCCGCGGGATGGGCCGGGGCGCGGCTAGCGGGCCGCGGGTCGCGAGGGCGTGGGCGAGAGCGCGTTCGTGTGCGTTTCGCGGGTAGACGGATCGCGTGCCCCGGGCCGCACACGCACACGCCGGTCGCCCACGCAAGCCGCGCCACGCTGGTCGCTCACGCCCACGCACTCGCCCACGCGATCCGCGGGCCGGTTCCGGCCGCCGGACCCCGGCCACCGGTTCCGGCCACCGGCCCCGCCACCAAGACGCGGCCGACGCGGCCGGAACCTAGCGTAAATACTCGGGTTCGTGATATGATGACGTTTCGCCCATCGCCTCATGTCATGCAACGTCCACACTCCTGAGGTCCCATGCGGCGCGTGCTAGTGGTGGATGACGAAGAGAATCTTCGTCACATGCTTCAGACGCTGCTCAAGCGGGAAGGCTATGAGCCGGTGGGCGTGGCCTCGGTCGACAGTGCTCTGCGCGAGTTGGGGAATCTGCCCTACGACATCATCATCACCGACCTGCGCATGCCAGGCCGTAGCGGCATGGAACTAGTGGATGAGGTGCGCCGACGCAACCTGGATGCCACTGTCGTCGTGATGACCGCCTTTGGAAGCAAGGACGTCGCCCTCGAAGCCATGAAGCGGGGTGCGTACGACTACCTGTCCAAGCCCTTTGAAGCGGACGAGCTGATCCTGCTGTTGCGCAAGGCCGAGGAACGCGAGCGGCTCGTTCGCGAGAACCGGAGTCTGGCCCGACAGGTTCGTTCGGGCGGCGAGGAACCGGAGGGGAGTCTTGGCGATTTCGTGGCGTGCAGCCCGCAGATGCTTGAGCTGTTCCGCACGGTGCGCAAGATCTCAGAATTCAAGACCACCGTTCTCGTCGACGGTGAATCGGGCACCGGCAAGGAGTTGGTGGCCCGCGCCATCCATAGCAGCTCGCCGCGTGCTCGTGCTGCCTTCATCGCGGTCAACTGCGGCGCCATCCCGATGAACCTGCTCGAATCCGAGCTGTTCGGTCATCGCAAAGGCGCATTCACCGACGCTAACCGAGATCGCAAGGGCCTGTTCGAAGAGGCCTCGGGCGGAACCCTCTTCCTCGACGAGATTGGAGAGCTGCCGCTCAACCTGCAGGTCAAGCTGCTGCGTGTGCTGCAAGAGGGCGAGATCCGCCGCCTGGGCGACAGCCAGGACACCAAGGTTGATGTCCGCGTGGTAGCCGCCACTGCGCGCGACCTGGCCGAGGAGGTCAGGCGGGGGGCGTTCCGCGAGGATCTGTACTACCGGCTTAACGTCTTCGCCTTGCATCTGCCGCCGCTGCGCGACCGGCGCGAGGACATCCCGCTGCTGTTGGAGCACTTCCTGGCCCGCATGAATGCCCGCATGGGCCTGCACATCTCGGGGTTCACGGCCGAGGCTTTGGGCATTCTGACAGCGTACGACTGGCCGGGAAACGTCCGTGAGTTGGAGAACACCGTGGAGCGCGCCATCGCGCTGGCCGAGGGCTCCGAGATCAACGTCGATTCTCTGCCGGAGCGGCTACGCATTGTTGGCTCCCCGACGCCTGCGGTCGAAGCAGCGCCAGAGGACGGCGATCTTTCGATCAAGCGAGCTTCGCGGCGTTCCGAGGAGGCGCTCATCCGCCGCGCCCTGGAGCGCACCAAGGGCAATCGGACCAAAGCCGCCGAGCTGTTGGAGATCAGCCACCGGGCTCTCCTCTACAAGATCAGGGAGTATGGAATCGCCAGCGCGCGGGAGACGCGAGACTCCGACGCTTACGCAAATAGGGGTGAGCAAACCCCCAATCCGGCCACACCGATACCGGCCGGCTCAACTTGGAAGGCGAAGTGAACGATAGGAATAGGATGGAGGGTGGTTTTTTGACCTTTTTCGCAGATGCCCCACCATGTAGGTGAAGAGAGGGAAATGAAGGCCGTCACTCGGAGACGACATCGATGCCCAAGAACTGCATAGGACTGGACATAGGTTCGAGCTCCGTGAAGGTCGTCCAGCTCAAGGAAACCTCCAGGGGCCTTCAACTGGTCAACTTCGGGTTCGAGCCGCTACCGGCGCAGACTATTGTCGATGGCGCGATCATGAACCAGACCGCCGTGGTCGAAGCTATCAAGACGCTGCGCGACAACCTCGGGATCAAAGGCAAAGAGGTGGCCACAGCCATCTCAGGACACTCCGTCATCATCAAGAAGATCAAGGTCCCGCCGATGACACCCGAGGAATTGGAGGAGCAGATTCCTTGGGAAGCCGAGCACCACATCCCCTTCTCCAAGGACGACGTGGAGATCGATCACCAACTAGTGGGCAGCGAGGGTGGCGCCGGAGGCCAGATGGAGCTTCTGCTGGTGGCGGCCAAGAAGGAAGTCGTCTCCGACTACAGCATGGTCATTCGCGAGGCCAAGCTCCAGCCCATGATCATGGATGTGGCCGCCTTCACCATCCAGAATGCCTACGAGGCCAACTACACGGTTGTTCCCGAGGAGGCGGTGGCCATTATCAACGTCGGGGCCACCCTGTGCAACATCAACATCGTGGCCGGCGGAACCAGCGCATTCACGCGCGACGTGACGGTGGGCGGCAACGCATTTACCGAGGAGATTCAGAAGCGCCTCAACGTCAGCCAAGAGGAGGCCGAGGCGTGGAAGATTGGCTCTGCGGGCGAGGGCGCCAGTGAGGTGGTCCCACAAGAGGTGGAAGCGGTCATCGCCTCGGTTGCCGACAGCGTGGCCGGCAAGTTCCAGCGCTCGCTCGACTTCTACCTGGCGGCCAGCAGCGACGCGCACATCACGAAGATCTACCTGTGCGGTGGCTCCGCCAAGGTGCCAGCTTTGCAGCGCGCGCTGGAGGAGAAGTCGCGGACCGCGGTCGAAGTAATGGATCCTTTCCGCAAGATCGCGGTGGACGAACACAAGTTCGACATGGCCTTCATTCAGCAACACGCGGCCGAGGCTGCGGTGGCGGTGGGCCTGGCTTTGCGTCGCCCGGGGGACAAGCAGTGATCCGCATCAACCTGCTGCCCATCCGGAAGGTCAAGCGGGCCGAGGCCAGCCAGCGGCAATTCGTGTACCTGGGCGCGGCCATCCTGGCCACCGTGGCCGGGGTCATCTTTTTGCACTTGCAGGCGGCTGCCCAGCTTGACGAGATCAAGCGCAGGAACACCATCATCACGGCGGACGTGGCCCGCCTGAAGCAGGAAATCGGTGACTACGACAAGGTCCGCGCTCAGCGCGAAGAGCTGCTGCGGCAGCGAAAGACCATTCAGGCGCTAGATGCGGGGCGGAACGGGCCGGTCTATCTGCTGCGCGAAATGTCCGAGATCCTGAGCCCAGGCAAGGGGCCAACTTTCGACCGGGTCACCTACGAAGAGACGCTGCGGCGCGACCCCAACGCCGGGTTCAACGCAAGTTGGGATACCCGCCGGGTGTGGATGGAGGCCTATTCTGAGGAACAGAAGCACGTGCGGATCCGAGGCGCGGCCAAGTCCAACGAAGACGTGGCGGAATTCCTCAAACGACTCAACTCATCGGTGTTTTTCAGCGACGTGAACCTGGACTCGACCAATCAGGTATCGGGGCGCACGGTCAAGTTCGTCAACTTCAGCCTCTCAGCCAACGTGATCTACTGACATGAACGAGATCCTGCGGAAACTGCTGCGACTCAAGACCTCGGTGAAGGTCGGCGTCACCGCGGGTGTCATCGTGCTGATAGCGGTCGTCTACTACATGTTGTTCTACATGGATCTGCAGGATCAGATTAAGGCGGGCGAGGTCCAGCAGCGCAACCTGGTTGCGGAAAAGGAAACCTACGAAAAGCGCAAGAAGGAATATCTGGTCTACCGGAACGAGCTGACACAATTGCAGCAGGAGCAACGCGATCTGCTCAAAGCCTTGCCCAAGCGGGCAGAGATTCCCACCTTCCTTTCCAGCATCCAGGAACAGGCGGAGCTTGCGGGCTTGGAGGTTCTCAACCTGTCCATCGAATCGGAATCACCCGCCGAGCTGTATGTGCGCATCCCGGTCCGCATCGAGATCCGCGGCAGCTATCACACCATCACCAAGTTTTTCAAGAATGTCGCCGATCTCCCCCGTATCGTGAACGTGGAGAACCTGGCTTTGAGCATGGAGAAGTCCGGCGACGAATCGGGTTCACCCCGGCTGCACGCCAGGTTCTACGCGGTGACCTTCCGCTACAATGATCAGGGTCAAACCGGAGGGGGAACATGAGGTGGATCAGGCTCCTCATTGTAGGTCTCGCTCTCGCGCCTTGGGCGGACTATTCAGTTGCACGTGCGGCCCCTCCCCAACCGCCGGCCGAGCCTGGTTCGGCTGGCAAGCCAGGTGCCGCCGTGCCGGCGAGTTCCGCGGCTGCAACGGCGGAGGCCCTGCAGCAGCGACTGACCATCTTGCGCAGAAAAGTCCTACGCGACGAAGACTTCAACGAAACTGATGACGCAAACCGAGACCCGTTTCGGTCCTTCACCGGAATCTTTACCGATCGACGTCCTCAGGCGAGTTTCCAGCAGGCGGTTCCTTCCATCTTCGGGAAGTTCTCCCTCGAGGAGCTGACCCTGATTGCCGTGATCACCGGCGACGCGAACCCGCGCGCCATGTTCCGGGATCCAAGTGGCCTCGGACAAGTGATCAAGCGAGGCGACTACCTTTCCAAGTCGGCCGCACGTGTTACGAAGATACTGTCCGACCGCGTGGTGTTGGAGTTGGCGGAAGTCGCGTCGGGCGGCGAAACCCATGCTTTGGAGAAAGCCATTCTGGTCGATCCAGAGGGGGCGGAGAAATGACAGGTCACACAGCTAATTCCAAAAGACCCGCGATCGTGCTCGGCGTCGCCATGGGCGCTTGGCTTTCTACCCCCGCACTTGCCGAGACGGCGCAGGTACGCGCCATCCGCGTCTCCGAGACAGGGGGTGACACGGCAGTGGTGATATCGTCCTCGGCACGGCCCACATTTACCACCTGGAAGCTGGAACAGCCGGCGCGGGTGGTGGTTGACCTGAGCGCAGCTCGTCTGGGCGACGTCGAGGTTCCCATGGATGCCGGCACCTACGCCGTCGGACTGGTCAGCGCAAACGTCAGTGAAGAGGAAGGGAGCGGTCCTCGGACGCGCATTGTCTTGACCTTGCGGCAGGCCTCCGACTATCGCGTCGAGGCGCGCGGCAACGACATCGTGGTCCGGGTCATTCCCCACCTGCACCCAGTTGCGAGCAAGGCCGCAGCACCCGATCCCCACGACGCCCAAGTCAAGGCCGAGGCGCAAGCCAAGGCGGAACGAGCCGAGGCACA
>PMBS01000133.1:0-18647 GCA_003153015.1 Myxococcales bacterium | reverse complement strand
CGACAGGGCCGAAGCGCAGGCGAAGGCCGAAAGGGCTGAGGCACAGGCCAAGGCGGAACGAGCCGAGGCGCAGGCCAAAGCCGACAGGGCCGAAGCACAAGCCAAAGCCGACAGGGCCGAAGCGCAAGCCAAGGCCGACAGGGCCGAAGCACAAGCCAAGGCCGACAAGGCCGAGGCACAAGCCAAAACCGACAGGGCCGCGGCACAGGCCAAGGCCGAGAAGGCTGAGGCACGAGCCAAGACCGAAGCGCAAGCCAAGGCCGAGGCACAGCTCAAGGCTGAAGCTCAGGCGCGGGTGGCCGCGCAAGCCAATGCTGAGAACGCCAAGCTGAAGCTGCAATTGCAGCAGGCCCGGCGCGACGCCCAGAATGCGCAGGCGATGGCCAGCGCCGCTAGCGCCGAGGCTGAGCGGCAAAAGGCGGCTGTGGCTCGCGCAGACGAACACACCCGCAGGGCCGAACGCGAAGCCGACCAAGCCATCAAGCGCGCCAAACTGGCCGAGCGGGATACGCTCACGGCCCAGCAGCGCGAAACGGAACGCGATCGGGCGCTGCAGAAGGCCACTCGCGAGGTCGAGATGCGAACCGCGGCTCTTGAGGCAAAGGCCAAGCACCAGGAGGAACAGAGACAACGGCTGCTGGAGGCCGAACACCTGGTTGCGGAACGAGAGGCGAAGCTGCGTGTGGCGGCCACGGAGCTGGCCCAGCGCGAGCAGGCTAGCCGAGCCGCCCAGGCCAAACGTCAGCGGCTCGAACATACTGGCGCTTCGTCACCTGACAAAGCGCTTGCAGCAGCGGCAGTGGCCAAGGCCGAAGAGGAGCGCAAAAACGCGGCAGACGCCGCTGAGCGCTCACGCAAAGAGCTCACCCTGGCAGTGGCCACGCGCCACGCGGAAGAAGCCCGCCGCCAGGAAGAGATGCGCGGCCGTCGCGACGAAGAAGAAAAGCTGAAGCAGGCGGAGTCCGCCCGCGCGGAAGAGGAGTCCCGCCTGGCCCAGGCGCGCGCCGACCGGGCTCGGGTCGAGAGCGAGCGGGCCAAGTTGGAGAAGGAGCGCGCCCAACTGGAGACGGCTCGCGACGCGCTGGCGGCAGAGCTCAAGCGACTGGCGCAGGTATCCAAGCCGGCGGCAGCGCCAAGCCCAGTTGCACTCCCCAAACCAGCCAAGCCGCTTGCCAAGGAAGAGAAAGGGACCGTGGTGAGTGCGCCGCCTGTTCCCGATTCGGCCAAGCCGGTCACCCGTCCTCGCTCGGTCACTCTGCGGGTTCCCATCCGTGTTCGCCGCATCGACTTCGTCGACGAACCCACCCGCTCGTCGGTCATCATCGATCTGGAAGAGCCGGCAGGATTTGCCGTCGAGCGCCAGGCTGATCGACGGGTTAGCCTGCGTCTCGACCATGCTGATCTCCCCGACGATTTGGCACGCAGTTTGGATGCCACGGAGTACTTGGGCCCAGTCCGGCTCATCAGTTCCTACCGGGATCCGCATGCCCGTGGCACGGTTCGAGTTGATGTGGACCTGGCGGAGGATGTCCCCAACCGCGTTCGGCAGGATGGGAGTCGGCTCTACTGGGAGTTCAACAAGCCGATGCCATCCAGTGGTCAGAAGCTACCCGCCCTGGGTGGTCCATTGCCGCCGTCGGTCTTGTTCGTACCCGCTCGTCGGGTGGCGGGCTTCAGCGTCACCCTCCCCGTCGCCGGCAACGAGGGCGCGCGCGCAGCGCGCGGGGTGGGCAGGGTGGCGGGCCGTCCCGAAGTCCCCGCAGGGGGAGCCGGCGGGCTCCCCACGCGAATGGATCTGGCCCAGGCCCAAAGCTCAGCACGCAAGGCGGGCGAGGACAACCCAGATTCACCGGCGGTCCGGCGCGCGAGCTTGACGGCAAAGAAGCGCTACACCGGTCGGCGCATCGACCTAGATTTCAAAGGGGCGGACATCCACAACATCTTGCGTCTGCTGGCCGACGTGGGGCAGATGAACATCGTTACTTCCGACGAGGTGAAAGGCGAGGTCACCATCAAGATGCGCGACGTGCCTTGGGACCAGGCCTTGGACGTCGTGCTGCGGGCCAAGGGGTTGGGATCAGTTCGCGAGGGCAACCTGGTTCGCGTGGCGCCTCTCTCGGTGCTGGAGAAGGAACTGGAACAAGAGATCGCTCGCCAGAAGCAGATAACCGAAGTCTTGCCCACGGAAACCCGACTCATCGGCGTCTCCTACGCGCACGCCTCCTCTTTGCAGGACAAGGCTCGTGATCTGCTTTCGTCGCGAGGCAAGATATCGGTCGACGATCGCACCAACAACCTGATCGTGTCCGATGTGGCGCGCAACCTGCAACTCATCGAGGACTTGGTCCGCAACTTGGATACCCAGACCTCGCAAGTGGTCATCGAGGCCCGCATCGTAGAGATGAATTCGGAATATTCCCGCCAGATCGGCATCCAGTGGGGTGGAAACACCTTCATGGATGTGGCGCACGGCAATCCCACCGGGCTGGTTTTTCCCTACAACATTGGCATTGGTGGCGGGGCAGACGACAGCAGTTCACCATTGTCCGGTTTGGTCCCGGGAGTTCGAACCGGTACGCCCGGGGGGGCAAGCCCGAATTTCTTGGTCAACATGCCTGCGTCGGCCGGCCTCAACACCGGAAGTGCCATCGGCCTCACCCTGGGGTCAGTGGCAGGGGCCTTCAACTTGAATCTACGCCTTTCGGCCATGGAGTCCACCGGCACGATCCGAATCGTGTCCTCGCCGCGGATCACCACGATGGACAACATCGATGCCACCATCGAACAGGGTGTGTCGATCCCAGTGTCGGTGGTGAGCGCGATGGGCGCCCAGACCCAGTTCGTGGATGCCAAGCTGCACCTGGGGGTCAAGCCGCATGTCACCAACGAGGGCACCGTTCTGCTCACCGTCAATGTGACCAATAATCAGCCGGACTTCGCCAACGTCGGAGCCAACGGCAACCCCAGCATCCAGAAGAAGGAAGCCAGGACGACCATGCTGGTGCGCGATGGTGACACCGCGGTCATCGGCGGAATCTATACGCGCAACTCAGGTCTCAGCCATGCCAAGGTTCCTTTCTTCTCTGACATCCCGATCCTGGGCTGGTTCTTCCGCAACCGCAAAGAGAACGACAGCCGTACTGAAATGCTGATCTTCCTCACGCCACGCATTGTGAACCGGGCTCGCGCGCTTGGGCAGTAGCAGCGCAAAGAAACCAAGATTTCATTGGAACGACATGGAGAGAGCCATGACAGCAAGCAACGGCAGAACCATTGGTAAGGTGGTCGCCCTAGTCATTCCCGTGGGCGTGTTCCTCTCCCTTGCCGCATGCACGGTTGACGACGGTCCGACGGGACTGCTGATCCAACAGGATCAGTGGCTCGAGGAGGGAACCGGTGCCGCGACGTGCTCGGTTCCGGCGACAGCCACGAGTGAGCGGAGGCTCGAAGGAGTCCTGGACGTTGCGCTTCCGTGGACCACCCACTACTTGTTTTACCCCCTGGTGGTGAATCAGTTGGATTCTTTCTCCGGGCTGGAGGGCACCTCCTCGGCAGGGAGCGTTGAAGAGAAGAACAACATCCGTATGGGATCGTTTCACGTCAAGTTGGACGTGACTTTCATTGCGGGCACCAGCTTCACGTGGGATTCTGGGTGCTCGGGCGAGTTCGACGTTCCGGCAGACACGTGGCTACTTGCACCCGGCAGTGTCATCTCGGAGATCGTGGAAATCATCAGGCCCTGCAACACCGCCCCGCTCTTCCGGTACCTCCAAGGCCAGTACGTCCCGGGCCTGGCGTACCCTGAGGTCAAGGTCGCAACCAGCATTCGCGCCAAAGGCCGCCTGGGCAGCTCGGAGATCGAGAGTCCGCCCTTCGATTTCCCAGTGCAGGTTTGCTACGGCTGCCTACAAGCTGGGTATTCCGACTCGACGGCAGCGCAGTTTAGCTTCCCGGCAGTGCCCAAGTGCTCGGATCTCACGACCAACCCGTACGTGGGTGATCCGTGCAATCCGGCCCAGGACCAGCTTGTGCTTTGTTGTGCGACTCGCTGGGACGACCAGGGCAACGCCTTGGCGGTAGAATGTCCCGCAGTCCCGGCCGGCACGGCGCATTGACCGAGCCATCCCGCCGGCCGCTATTGACACGCCCGGCTCGCGGTGGCTAGAACCCAGCCGCAAGTCATGTTCCGCGACACCCTTCAGAAGATGGTGGACCGCCTCGACGGGGGTGTGGCGGGGATATTGATGGGATTTGACGGCATCGCGGTCGATCACTACAGCCGGGAAGCGCAGGACGAGATCGACATCCAGACCGTGGGCATGGAACTGGCCCACGCGATCACCCAGATGCGCAAGGCGGTCGAGCGGCTCGATTTGGGCCAGACGGCCGAAATCACGGTACGGACCGACAGGTTGGTCGTTCTCGTGTACGTGCTGAGCAGTGAGTACTTCGTCGCCTGTGCAGTGCGCCCCAACACGAGTTTCGGCAAAGCGCGCTATGTGATGCGCCTGGCGGCTCCCCAAATCCGGGCTGAGTTGTGAGCGCCGAGCGGACATCCTTGCCGGTCGTCGTGGTTCTGCACGGCCCGAACCTGAATCTGCTTGGTTCACGCGAGCCCGACATCTACGGCCACACCACGCTGCAAGAAATCGACGAAGATCTGCTGCTGCGGGGTCGTGAGCTGGGGCTGCTGGTGCAGACTTTCCAGTCGAACCAAGAAGGTGCCCTCATCGATCGGGTGCAGCAGGCGCGCGGGCAGGCCGAGGGTCTCATCATCAACGCCGGCGGGCTCACCCACACCAGTGTCTCGTTGCGGGATGCCATCGCGGCTGTCGCTCTGCCCACCGTGGAGGTCCACCTGTCGAACCTTGCCGCCCGCGAGGAGTTCCGCCACCGTTCCCTACTGGCCCCGGTTTGTCTTGGCCAGATCGCCGGGCTGGGACCTGTGGGCTACCGTCTTGCGCTCGAGGCACTCGCGCATCTTTTCCACCCCGGCCCGCTTGCGCGACCGGCGCTTTCCCATGATGCTAAACCATCGCCCGCAAAGCCCAGCGCTGCGGTCGCTTCGCTGAAGAAAGGAGCCCCCACCCGATGAGCAAAGCCAAGGCCCCAGTCCGGAAGGACGAGAAGAAATCCTCGTCTTGCTGTTGCGAGGAGCCGCTGTGCGCTCTCGGGCCCGAGGAACTCGCCACCGTGCGAGAACTAGCCGAGATCGCAACCGAATTTGATCTGGCGGAACTGGAGGTGGACCCCTGCGGTGGAATACGCATTGTCCGCCGCCAAGCGGGCGGCGGTGCGGGCACGGCCGCAGCACCTGCCGCGCCCCCGTTGCCCCCGCCCGTGCCCAGCCCGGCGGTCGAAAAGACGGAAAAGCCTATCGAGAGCGGCGTGCTCCTCACCTCGCCGTTCGTGGGCACTTTCTACCGTGCCCCGGCGCCCGAGGCGCCACCGTTCGTGGAAGTTGGCCAAAACGTGCGCAAGGGCCAGGTCGTGTGCATCGTTGAAGCCATGAAGCTGATGAACGAGATCGAATCCGAGTTCGACGGCAAGATCCTGGAGATCTTGGTGAAGAACGCGGAGCGCGTCGAGTATGGGCAGTCCCTGTTCCGCATCGAAAAGGCCTAGAACGATCTCACCACGGAAGCCACAGATCTCAAGTCCGGCTCTGTGTTCTCTGTGCCTCCTGTGGTGAATCCGAAAGCACGACCACCGTGTTCAAGAAAGTACTGATAGCCAACCGTGGCGAAATCGCCCTGCGCGTGATTCGCGCCTGCCGCGACATGGGAATCCGATCGGTCGCGGTCCATTCCACCGCTGACGCGGACGCGCTCCACGTCCGCTTCGCGGATGAGAAGGTGTGCATCGGCCCGCCTCCCGCGCGCCAGAGCTACAACAACGTTCCCGCTTTGATCAGTGCGGCCGAGGTGACCGGCGCCGACGCCATCCACCCAGGCTACGGGTTCCTGGCCGAAAATGCCGAGTTCGCCGAAGTCGTACAGAAGTGCGGCTTTCATTGGATTGGGCCCCAGCCCGAGCTGATGCGCCTCATGGGCGACAAGGTGTCCGCGCGCAAGGCGATGGAGGCGGCAGGCGTTCCGGTGGTTCCGGGCACGCCCATCATCGAAACCGAGCGGCAGGCAGAAGAGGCGGTGGAGCGCATCGGGTTGCCCGTCATCATCAAAGCGACGGGTGGCGGTGGCGGTCGGGGCATGAAGATCGTCGAAGACAAGTCGCGGCTTATGACCCAGTTGGCCTCCGCCCGGGCCGAGGCCCAGGCCGGTTTCAACAACCCCGCCGTCTACCTGGAGCGCTACATCGGGCGGCCCCGCCATATCGAGGTGCAGGTCCTGGGCGACGGCTCCACGGCAATTGCCATGGGCGAGCGCGAGTGTTCCATCCAACGCCGACACCAGAAGCTGATCGAGGAAGCACCCTCGGTGGCTCTCGATGATGCCCGACGGGTCGACCTGCTGCGCACCGCACGCAAGGCCACCGCGGCCATCGGCTACCGCACGGTTGGCACCCTGGAGTTTCTGCTCGACGAGGGCAGGCACTTCTACTTCATCGAGATGAACACGCGCATCCAGGTAGAGCATACAGTCACTGAGGCAGTCTTTGGCGTGGACTTGGTGAGGGAGCAGATGAGGCTTGCCGCGGGGGATCCGCTGCGCCTCCACCCGGACATGCGGCCGCGCGGTCACGCAATCGAGGTTCGCATCAACGCAGAGGATCCTGTCACCTTCGCTCCCTCGCCCGGGCTCATCACGGCGCTCAACCTCCCCGGTGGACCAGGCGTGCGCGTCGATACGCACATCTACGCCCACTATCGCGTTCCTCCTTACTACGACTCGCTGCTGGCGAAGTTGATCGTGCATGGGGAGAACCGTCATGTGGCCCTGGCGAGGCTGCGCCGGGCTTTGGGCGAGGTGGTGGTGGAGGGCATCAAGACCAACGTCGAGCTTCACAGGCGTGTCATCGACCATCCGGACTTCATCGCCGGTCACTTCGATACCCACTTCCTCGAACGTCTTTGAGACCGCCACCGCCACCGTCACTGCCACTGTCACCCTCACCTCACTGCCACCGTCACCGTCTCCGCACCTGCCACCTACACCGCACCTGGCTAAGGCGAGTTCGCCGATTGACTCGCCGCTCAAGTGGTATGCCAGGTTTCACATTGCTCGCTAATTTCAGTCCACGCCTTTACAGGTTTACCGTATGCGGTAACACTTTAGGGCTGGACCGTGCCAGGTGGTAACCAAGAAAGACAAGCACCTCGCAGTAGCGCAGAAGTACCTAGAGCGGGGAAGCCTTGAAAAGGCCCTGACGGAGTTCCAGAACGCCGTCAAGGAAGATGCGAAGGACACCCGCACTTGGCTGCGCATGGCAGAGGTGCATGTTCGCCTGGGACAGAATGACAAGGCCACCGAGGTCTATCAGAAGACGGTGGACCTCTATGTCGAGCAGGGATTTTTCCAGCGCGCGGTAGCCGTCTACAAGAACATCATCAAGCTTTCTCCCGAGGTGGTGGAAGCCCGCAGCAAGCTGGCGGATGTCTACCGCCAACTCGGGCTGTTCTCGGACGCCATCCAGCAACTGGAGCAAGCCGTCTTGCTACACCAGAAGGCTGGCCGGCTTTCCGAGGCACTGACTGCGATGAAGCAGATCCTCGATCTCAATCCGGACCAGCCAGCCGCGCGCATCCGTTATGCCGAACTGGCTGTGCAAGTGGGAGAGACCGACGCGGCGGTGGCCGAGTTCCGCGAGGCGGCCAATCTGCTCAAGGCGCAAGGGCGAACCGATGAGTTCACCCGTGTGGCAGAGCGAATCCTATACTACCAACCTGACGATTTCGTTCTCGCCAAGGAGATCGCCTCTAGCTATCTGGAGCGCAACAACGCCCGCGCCGCTCTGGCCCGGCTCAAACCCTGTTTCGACGCCAACCAGAACGATCCGGAGATCCTCGACCTTCTGGCCCGTTGTTTCGAGCAACTGGGTCAGCCGCACAAGAGTCTGCCGGCGCTTAAGGAACTCTGCCGCATCTACGCGAACACCGGGCGCATGGCGGAGCGCAATCAGACCATCCAGCGGGCGCTTGCCCTGGACCCGAATGATCCCGACATCTGCGCGATGCTGGGGCGTGCACCACCCGAAAACGTTCGCACGCCAGCCGCAGTCATCCCTTTGCGCAGGGCCACGCCCAGTCCGTCCGCAGACGTCACCCCGGCTCCTGCGACGTCTGGGCGAGCCACAGCTATCACCTTCAGCGAGATGGAGGTTCCGGTCGCACTGCAGAACAAGTACAAGATGCCGTCTCCTGATGAGGTCACCAGTGCGGCGGATCGAGTGGCCATCGCCTCGGGCCTGGTGGAGAAACCCGAAGACGAGGCCGAGATCAAGCGCATCCTGGCCGAAGCAGATGTGTTCGTAAGGTACGGGCTAGTGGAGCGTGCCGCCGAGCATCTGCGGCGGGTGTTCGAGCGGGTACCCACGCATATCGGGGCGCACGAGCGCCTGGCCGCGGTGCTGGTCCAGCTCGGCCGCAAGGCCGAGGCGGCTGCGGAACTGGAGGTCCTCGCCCAGCAGCTCTTCCCGTCGAGCCATGGCGAGGCAGCCATCTATGCGCGCCGAGCGCTGGAAATGAACCCGAGCTCCCGGCGGGCACAGGAGGTGCTGGCCGCAATGGATCGTGCGCCAGCAGGGGCTGCTCAGTCTACGCCAGTGGCAGCTAGCTCAGATGCCCCTTCCCGGCATCGGGCAACGCCCGAGCCCGAGGCGATTGGCAGCGGCGAGATCGAGCTCCTGGGCGACGGCGGGGCCGCGGAGGACGGGCCGGCGGACAGGACCGGCGCAGTGGCAGCACTGGCCGAGGCGTTCGGCAGCGGTGAGGTCGACCGGGAGGGACAGTCCGGGGGCTTTGACCAGGGTAACACGCCCGCCACGCCGGCCTCCCGACAACGGCCAGCCGAGGAGGTCACGAAGCAAGCGCCGCAGCCGAGCAACCCCGACAAGGAGTGGGTGGCTTCCGATGCGGTGTTGGGCGACTTGGAGCAAGTAGACTTCTTCATCGAACAGGAACTGGCCGAAGAGGCGCAGGCGTTGCTCGATGACCTGGAGAACCGCCATCCTGGGCACGCCCTGGTAGCGGACCGGCGCGAAAAACTGACCATCCTCAAGAGGGGCGAGCTTCCCAAGAAGGAACCGACGCCGGCGCCGACTGCTCCGGTGGCCGTGGAGCCGACCCCCATACCGCAGGCGGCCAAGGGAACCGCTGGTGCGCAGGACCTCGACACCCAGGCAGACCTGGGGCTTATGAACAAGACCATGGAGCGCCATGATCTCGCGATCCAGCACTTCAGGGCGCTGCTGGGCGACCCCAAGCGCGAAGTCTTTGCCCTCACCATGATCGGCGAAAGCCACGAAGCCATGGGCAACCACGCAGAGGCCATTCGTTGCTTCCAGGACGCGCTCAAGAGTCCGCGCGCCACCGAGGCTGAGGCTACGCAGCTCTACTTCCTACTCGGCAATGTTTTCTACAACACGGGCGATCGCGACGAGGCTCTCTACTACCTTGAACGAGTCTCCAAGCGAGATCCGGCCTTTCGTGATGTACAGCGCCGACTGACTGCGCTAAAGTCGCGCGGCAGCCCTCACTAGTACGGCCTCTCGTCGGTTGGCAGCTGGTTCAACGGCCGAGCTGACGGCGGCGGCGAGGGAGCGCGCGAAGCGCGCGGGGTGGGTAGGGTGGGTGGCGCGTCCCGAAGTCCCCGAAGGGGGAGCCGGCGGCCGGTGGCCGGTGGCCGGAGCCGGTTCCGACGGCCGAAACCAGATCCGGTTGCCGGTTCCGGTCCCGTCCGGCACTGAACCAGTCACGAACTTCCAAGAAATCGGTACTAGCAATCCTGTGTTGATGAATGTGTGTGCACGCCCCTTGGTTTCCTACACGGGTGATGCTAGCGTCGGTTCTCTGCTAGTAGCGTCATCTTTTCCAGTGGTAGCTTGACCGACGCCGTCGCCTGATCCTCCGGAGGGCCAGAAATGCCCAGCGAGCGCGAGTACGAACAGGTCTTGCAAAAAGAGCCAGCCAACGGCGATGCCTTCGTGGCTCTGCGCAAGGCATATCGCGAGTCGGGTCGTTTCGACAGACTGGTCACGTTGTACGAAACCCGTGCCCAGGCCATCGACGACCAAGCCAAAGCGGCTGAGCTCTTCTACTTGGCGGCTGAGGTGCGCTTGGACCATCTCAGCGACACCGCGGGAGCCGAGGCGGATCTGGCGCATGCTGTCAGCCGCGATGCCAGCCATCGCAAGGCAGCCAAGCGTCTGAAAGACGTGTACCGCGAACAGGGCCGCACCGACGAGTACCTGACCACCCTGGAGATGGAGGCGGTGGCGGTGGTGCGCGCCAAGGATTCGGCGCGCATTGAGGAGTTGAAAGCTGAGGCCGAGCAGGCCGCAGGTCAGGAGATTCAACGAATTGCGCGGGCGGTCGCTACCCCCGCCCTGCGTGGCAGCATTTCGGCCGAGAACCTAAAGACCGTCGAGCAGGCACGAAAGATCTTTGCCGCCATCGGGGAGTATCAGACCGCGTGCCGCCTGTATGAACTGGAGCTGGCTGCCACCACCGATCCAAAACGGCGTGCCAATCTCATGTTTCGTCTGGGACGCATGCTGGCCGAGAAGGTCGGCGACCTACAGCAAGCGGCCCAGAGGCTGAGCGATGTGGTGCGGCTCTACCCGCGCGACGACAAGGCATTGGACGCCTTGGCCTCAGTCTTTGCCAACCCCCAGTGGACAGGCGCGGATGGCCCGGAGCGGGCCGCGGGTTTGTACAGCCAGATCGCGCGGCGCCGGCACGAGGCGGGTGACATCGACAACGCGGTGGCAGCTCTGCGCAAGGCGCTCGGCGCAGTGCCTGGCTATGCCGACGCGTCGGCACTCATGGAGCGCGTGCTGACCAACGCGGGCCGCTTGGCTGACCTGGACCGCTTCTTGCGCGAGCGTGTGGCGACGGCGCGCACCGACCAGGAGAAGATCGAGGTGCTGTTCAAGCGGGCGCAGCTAGCCCGCACCTCGCTCAACGACATGACCGAGGCGACGCGCATCTACCAGGAAATCGTGGCTCTCGAGCCACCGGGTGGGACCGCGTCGCAAGAGCTGGCCACGCTCTATCTGGGTCGCCAGGATTACGGCAAGCTGGCCGAGCTGCGCGAGCGGCAGCTCGAGAAGGCGACGGACCCCGAGTTTCGTCTCAACCTGCAGCGCGAGCTAGCGTCGCTCTATCGCGACCGTCTGGGTGACCGCGAGCAGGCCGCGGTGTACTTGCACGCCATCCTGCAGGCCAGGCCCAGCGACCCTGAAGCGCTCCACGCCTATGCCGAGCATTTTCGCCAGCGCGGTGCCTGGCGCGAGTTGGCCGACGTGCTGGAATTCGCGCTCAACCACGAGCGCTCGACCGGTGCCACGGTTTCTGATCTCTTGCCTCGCTGGGAAGAGGTGGCGGTCATCGCCGAGACCAAGCTGGGCGACGTTGATCGCGCGCTGGCGGTGTGGCGGCAGATGGCTGAACTGGACCCCAGCTACCAGCGAGCGCGCGAGGCTTGCAAGCGGATCTTGCAGAAAGCCGGTCGCTGGGAGGAGATGGCGAAGGTGCTGGTCGAGGAAGCGGCCGCCAGCGATCCCGGTGCCCGCGCGGAGATCTTGCGCCGCTTGGCCCGGCTGTACCTTGACAAGCTCGACGCGCCCGATCGCGCAGCGACAGCCTACCGCGAAATCCTCGCGCTCGATCCCAAGGACGTGGTCGCGTTCCGCGCGGTCGTGGATGCCTACGAGCGGTCTGAACAGTGGGCCGAGCTCGCCACCCTCCTGCGCAGCCAGGTCGACCTGGCCAGCGTGGACGCAGAAAGAATCAATTTGCTGCGGCGGCTGCTCGGCCTCTACGCGGAGCGGTTGGCTGATCTGCCGTCCGCCTCGTGGGCCGCGGCGCAGATTCTCAGGCTCTTGCCCGGAGACCGGGACGCACTCCAGCGCCTGGAAGGCATCTTCGAGCGGATGGATGACAAGCCCAAGCTGGTCAAGTTGCTCGAGTACCACCTCCGCTACGCCGCGGCTGGGGAGGAGAAGCTGGGCCTGGTCCGGCGCATTGCTGATGTCTTGCAGAACCAGCTCGACGACTTCGTCCGAGCCGTCCCGTACTGGGAGAATGTGCTGAAGCACGTTCCCGGGGACCAGCAGGCCCTGCAGGCGCTGCTTGCCGGCTACGAAAAGGGGGGGCGGCTCGAGGAACTGGGGCGCACGCTGGACATGCAGATCACCGCGCTGGCCACCGACCCGTCGGCCCAGGCGGAGTTGCTGCGGCGGCTGGCTCGCCTTGCCAGCGAAGGACTCAAGCAGGTTCCGCGCGCCAAACAAGCGTGGCAGGACCTGCTCAAGATCCTGCCCACTGATCGCGAGGGCTTGGAGGCGCTCTCAGCCATCGCGTTGGATGATTCTGACTGGAGCGCATTGGCTGACCTGTTGGCGCGGCGTATTGCCCTCCTTACCAATCCCGCCGAGGCGGTTCCCCTCGCGCTCCAGCGCGCCAACCTGCTGGTCGAGAAGCTGGACGATTCAGCCGAGGCGATCCGGGCGCTGGAACACATCATCAGCGATCTCGATCCCACCAGCGTGGAGGCACACCAGGCCTTGCGCCGGGTGGCCGAGGCGCGCAACGACTGGCCGCGCGTGGCGAGCGTGGCGGAACGGCAGCTCAGCTTCGCCACCGATCCCAGAGAACGAGTCGCGCGGGCGCTGGAAATCGGATGCCTGTACCGCGACCGCCTGCAGGATGCCAAGAAGGCCATCGGCGCCTTTGAACGCGTGGTCGAGATCGAGCCCGAGCAGTCGGATGCCCTGGCTGCCCTAGCGCCGCTCTACGCCGAGACCAAGGATGGCGAGGCGTTCATTGCCACCGCGGAAAAGGTCCTGCGCCAGACCGAGGACGCCACGGTACGGCGCCGGCTGCTCTTCGAGATGGCTGGGGCGGCTGAGACCATGCTCAGTGAGCCGCGCCGGGCTTTCGAGCTTTTCCGGCGCGCCTACGTGGATAGGCCGGACGAGGAGGCCCTGGCTCGCTTGGAAGCGACCGCGGAGGCCCACGGGCTATGGGAGGACCTCATCAAGGTCTACGCGGGCGAGGGTGCTCGCTCGGCTGATCCGCTCGCGCAGGTGCAGGTGGCCATGAAGGTGGCGGGTTTGTGCGAGAGCCGGCTGCAGCAACCGGCGCGCGCTTTCACCGTGCTGCGCGAGGCGCTGGCCCACGATCCGGCGGCAGAGATCCTGCTTCCCGAACTGGAACGGCTGGCGCGGACAACCAAGGACTGGCAAGGGCTGCTCGACGTCTACGCGCAAGTGGCACGCGGCCGTCCTGCGCCCGAGGAGCGCTTCTCCCTTTTCTGCCTGCGCGCAGGCGTGCGCGAGACCGAGATGGGCGATCCCTCGGGTGCGCTTGACGAGTTCTTGCGCGCGTTCGCCATCGCTCCGGCCAACGAGTCCGCTCGGCCAGAAATCTTGCGTCTGGCCGAGAAGACCGGGCGCTGGGAGGATGCACTGGCGGTCGAGGGGCAAGCCTTCGCGCGGGCCGCCACGACGGCGGAGAAGGTGAGCGTGGTACGGCGGGCAGCGGTCTTGGTGGAAGACAAGGTCAAGGATCGGGTGCGCGCCTTTCGCGCCTACCTGAATGCGTTCCGGCTGGCGCCCGAGGACGAGGAGATTGCGGCCAACCTGTGGCGGCTGGCCTTCATGATCGGCCACTACGAGGAAGCGGCATCGCTGTCGGCACCGGCCCCCACGCCGGCAGAACCTCAGGAAACCACCTCCGAGACTGAGGTCGCTGAGGTTGACTTGGTAACGCCCACGCCCGTGGTGGTAGTTGGGGCGGCTGCCCCCATGCTGGAATTCGACGAGGTGACGGGCGAGATCGATATTGGCGAGCTGGATATCGTTGACCAGGCGGAGCTGCCTGAGCCGCCCGCGGCGGCTGGCGCGCCGGCCGCGGCCGGGTTCGAGACGCCCTGGCAGGAATGGGTGCAGGCCTATGAGTTGTTGCCCGCCGATCCGATGACCCGACATCACTACTTGAAAAAGCAAGCTGAGATTTGGGAGCGGGGCGCCCACAACAATGACTTGGCGTTGGCGACGCTGGAGCGGGCTTTTGTCCTGCAAACCTCGGACGAGTCGGTGCGCAGCGAGATGGAGCGCTTGGCACGCGAGGGGGATGGCTGGGATCACGTCTGCGAGATCTACCTGCGCGCGGCCGAGCGGGGGGCTCGCCCCGAGGCGATTGCGCTGCACCTGCGAGTGGGGCAGATCCGCGAAGAGCTGGGACAGGTCGCCTTGGCCGAAGAGCGCTACCGCACCGTCATCGTGCTGGAGACCGACAACCCCATTGCGCTCGATCGGCTTGAGCAGATACACCGAACTCGAGAGGCCTGGGCGGAGCTGGCCCAGGTGCTGGAACGTCGTATCACGGTGCCAGGTGGACGCCTGGAAGGCGCCGAGGCGCGTAGCCGCGCCTTCGAACTGGCCGAGCTCTACGAGAAACGACTGGAACGGCCCTACGAAGCGGTGGACACACTCGAACGCTACGTGGCGAGCACCGAGGAAGAGGAGCGCGGATTGGCGGCGGGCGACCCACGCAGCCCGGCGCTGGCTATGGAGGCGCGCGCCGGATACGCGTCGCTGGCGCGCCTCTATGGTCGGGTGGGCATGGCGCAAAAGGCGGCGGCAGCTCTGCAGCGTGAGTTGGAATTGACCGGCGAGGGAGAAGACGCGCGCGAGGCGCGCCGACGCTTGGCCGAGATCTACGAACATGAGCTGTCGCTGCCCGCGCGGGCGGTTGACATGTATGAAGACATCCTGCGACGAGCGCCCCGCGATGCCGAGGCGCTGGCCGCGCTGGACCGTTTGCAGCAGGCCTTGGGTCGCTTCGAAGCGCTGGTCGAGGTGCTGCGCCGACGCGCGGAGATCTCGGAGGGTACGGAGAAGAACGAGCTGGTGTGGAGGCGCGCGCGCATCCTGGAAGAAAAGTTGGGCAATCCCGAGGCTGCGGCGGCTTGCCTGCGCAGCCTGGGCGCCGACGCGCTTTCCGACGAGCGGACCGCGTCCGCGCTCCTGCGCAACCTGCGCAGTGCTGGCCTGGCGCATGAGGCCCTGCGCATCCTCGAGCAGCGCATCGAGGTGCTGAGCAAGGCCGGCAACGATCCCAAGTTGATTGCCGCCCTGAACCTCGAGATGGCTCAGCTCAAGTCCGACGACCTCTCTGACCCCAAGGGAGCCCAGCAGGCCATCGAGGCGGCGCTGGCGCTGCAGCCAGAGGATCCGGCGGTGCTCGCCGCGCTGGCGCGCTTCCACCTCAAGCGCAACGATTTCCAGGCCTACGCGGCTGCGCTCTTGCGCCGAGCCGATGCTCTGGCGGGCCAGCCCGAACAGGCCGCGGCCCTGCTGGAAGCGGGTGCCGTGTTCCGCGATCAGATCGGCCAGGCGGCCGAGGCACGGGCCTGCTTCGAAAAGGCGGTCAAGCTCCATCCTTCGAATCCCGACGTGCTAGCGGCGCTGGCAGCCATGATGGCTGGCGAGGGCCGCATCGACGAGGCCAAGGAACTGTACGAGCGCCAGCTCAGCCTGTGCGACTCGCCTTCAGCCAAAGCCGCGGTGCTGACCAACCTGGCCCGCGCGTTGTGTGAGAAACCGGACGGTCTCACCGAGGCCGAACGTCGGCTCGACGAGGCCCTGGACCTCGACCCCAATCATCTGCCCGCCGTGGTCACCATGGCGGACATCCTGTACCGCGAAGAGCAGTGGGATCGGGCCGAGCGCAGGTTGAACGAGGCGCTCCGGCGCATGCGCGGCCAGCCCGAGCAGACGGCCAAGCTCTATCACCGGCTGGGTGAGGTCTACGAAAAGCTGGGGCGCCTTGACGAAGGCTACCGGCAACTGGTGGAGGCGGATAAGGCTCTGCCCGGACAGCTCATGCTGCGCATCGCGCTGGGCGAGAACCGCTTTCAGGCGCGACGCTGGCGGGACGCGGCCACCCATTTCGAGGGGATCGCGGATCACGCAGCAGCGCCCAACTACCCTGAGGAAGTGGCGCTGGCCCTGGCCCACGGCGCGATGGCTGAGTTGCGACAGAAACGACCCGAACGCGCGGCGGCCCTGCACGCGGCGGCGTTGCGCCTGTCTCCCAGCCATCCGCAGACCCTGCGCGCGCTGGCTGATCTGGCGATTGAACGCGGAGACAAGCTGGAAGCGGCGCGATCGCTACGCCAAGTGGCCGAGTCCTGTGGCGATCCGGTGGAGCAGTGCAGGCTGTACGAGCAGATCGGCGATCTACACCTGTCCCTGGGCAACATCGGGGCAGCCCGCGAAGCTTACGAAGAGGCGGTGGCCCGGATTGAGGCCGACAGCCCCGAGCAGGTGCCCCTGCTGGAGAAGACGATGGCCACCCAGCGGACCGAGGGCGCCTTGCGTGCTGCCATCGAAACCGCGCGCCGGGTAGCGGACATCGTGGTCGAGCCCAAGGAGCGGGCTGCGCGCCGACGCGAGATCGCCGGGTTCGAGATGGAACAAGGCAACTTCGACCGGGCGGCGGACTTGCTTGAGCAGGTGATCGCAGACGATCCCACGGACGAGACCGCCCTGTGGAGCCTGTGTGAGTCGTATGAGCGAGCCGGCCGCGGGGCTGACGTGGGCGAAACCCTGCGACGAGTTCTGCCCCAAATGGCCGAGCCCGCGGCGGACGCGGAGCTGGCGCACCGGCGCGCGGAACTATGGGCGAGGCTGGGTGCTCTGCTCGCACCAACCGATCCGGCAGCCGCGGTGGGGGCCTTGCAGGCGGCGATCACGGCCGATCCCAATCGCGTGGAGGCACGCTTGGCTCTGGCCGAAATCTATGGTGCGCGTCCCGAGCACCGCGAGATGGCCATCGAGAACCACAAGGCTATCCTGGTCTTCGATCCGATCCGACAGGAATCCTTGCACGCCCTGGCGGCGGAACACATTCGTCTGGGGCACATCGATCGGGCGCGCTGTCTGCTAGAGGTCTTGGACCTGCTGCGCTTGGCGACCGACGAGGATAAGGATTTCTTGGCGCAGAACCCGGCGCCTGAACGCAAGCCCGACGATCCCTATGCTGGCACCCTGGAGGACGGAGGGCGCGGCCAGTATCTGGATCCGCTGCGCGACTTGCATTTCATGGCCGAGGTGCTGGCGGCAGTGTGGGAAGGGGCGTCCGGACTTTCGCAGGCCAACCTGGATAGCTTCGGCGTGACGGCCAAGGACAAGGTGTCGACGGTGGCGGACTTGGCCATAGCCCAGATCTGGGCGCAAGCCGGCAAAGCCCTGGGCAACCGGCGCACCAGCCTCTACCTACGGCCGGACGCGGATTTCGATGGCGTCAGTCTGGTGGGCGTGGCGCCGCCGGCAATCGTGGTCGGGTCGCGCCTGGCCGGGGAAGCCGTAGTCGGCGAGCTGCGTTTCCGCATCGGCCGCGCCCTCGAGCTCAGCCGCCCTGAGTACCTGTTGGCCGCGACGTTGCCGGCACCGGAGTTCGACACCCTGTTCATGGGTGTGCTCAAGGCATTCCACCCGAAGCATGCACGTTTCCGTGCCGGTAGCGAGGACGCCGCGGCGGAGCAGGCAGCCAAGTTGAAGAAGGCGCTGCCCTACAAGATCGCGAAGCGAGTGGGTGAGCTCTTTCAAGAGCACGCCGAGGTCGCCCTCGATCCGACGCGTTGGCGGGAAGGGGCGCGCGAAGCAGGCAATCGCGCCGGGTTGCTCATGTGCGGCGTCGCTAACATGGCGGTGCGCATGGTTGGGCGCGAGTCGATTCCCGGAGCCGCAGACGTGCCAGATCCAGAGACCCTATACGACCATGCCGGACGGCCCGGCCCCTTGCGCGAACTGCTTCGCTTCGCCGTGAGCGATGCGTATCTGGATGCGCGCGACCTGCTCGGCCTGGGGCGTCCGGCGAAGTAGCCGCGTGGGCATTGCACGCGTGGGCATTGCATTGACACTGACCTTGAGCCCTACTATAAGCGGCCACTCTGGCCTCCCCGCGAGGATGGCGGAACTTGGTAGACGCACTAGCTTGAGGTGCTAGCGGTTAACAGCCATGGGGGTTCAAGTCCCCCTCCTCGCACAACAGAACCCCAGACGCGCAACCTGACGGTGCCGCTCGCCTTCCTCGGCTCGGGCTCGCACACCGCCACGCAGATCACTGACGGCACGACCGACCGCACGTTCAGCGATGTCACCACGCGCACCGTGACCTCCAGATCGTTGTTGTGCGATCTATGGTCGCAAGTACTGCGCCAGCCCAATGTTCTGATCTTTGATAGCCTTGGCCAACAATCCCGCGAGCTTGTCAGCGCCCGCGAGGTTGGTGTGCGTGGCGCCGGCGTTGGCGTGGAACGCGAGGCACGCGCTCTCGGATCCAAGCGTGTTGTACCAGGCGGTCGAGAGGGCTGTGAGATCAATGTACGGGCAATTCTTTGCAGCAGCAGCGGCCTTGGCTGCCGCTGCGTGAAGGCTGGATTGGTCACCGATTGGGTAGCTCTGTACGCGTGCGGGTGGAGACACCAGGATTGGGTTTACATTCGCGGCCTGTGCGT
>PMBS01000083.1 GCA_003153015.1 Myxococcales bacterium | reverse complement strand
TCCTCGACGCGAAGCACGTCCTGCGCGTGTGCCGGGAGTACGTGGAGTTCTACAATCGTGCCCGGCCGTCACAGGCGTTGCATGCGATACCGGAGCCGTGCCCGGAGCTGATCACACCGCCACAAAGGAGCGGCGAGCTGATCGCGCTGCCCGTGCTTGGCGGAGTACAGCACGACTACCGCCTGGCGGCGTGAACGACCCAGCTGGGCAGCGCCTGATGGGCGCGCCTGCTGGGCGGACAAGTCTGCGCGACGTGCCGAAGCGTCTTGATCCGTTCCGGCCAGAGCGCAACCGGGGCCATCGGCACCGCCCTGGCCGGGGAGGTCACCATTGCTCGTCTGCCCGTTTCGGGCGCGGCATCGGGTTCTCGCGGAGTACGGTGCGAGGCTCGAGTTGTTGCCGACCAGAACCTCCTCGGGAAGCACGCCAAGCAACGGGGCCAAGAGCTCTCGGGCTTCTTGCAAGCCCGCGACCCCACCGGGATAGTTGCGGATGGACACCCCGCTGGGCGTAACCACGGACTTGTCGTCGAGGGCCGTAGCCGAAACAAAGGGCCTNNGCCTCTGGGCGTGTTTGGTGCGGTGGCGATCTTGTGATCGGTGGCCTGGACGCCCAGCCCAGGAGGCAAAGACTGCTGGATCCCGACGCGAACCCAAGCCCTTGGCAGCGAGTTTCGCGTCTCAGCGCAGACGGATGTCTCGCCGCCTTGGCGGGCGTTGCGGCTGGGAGCGGATCATCGGAGCAGCGGTCATGAACTCCGCCTGCACCTCAGGCCGCGTCGGGTGGCTCGCCGTAGCGACGGCGGAGGACGCGGCTCTGCCAGAACGGTGGCCCTCGCGCGGGCGCCACGGGAGGCACCTCGGTGGGCAGGCCCAGATGGCGCAGGTAGCGGGCGACGTTTTCGGCGTCCTAGACGAGCGCGATGAGCTTCATCTTTCCCCCGCAACGATCGTCAGACGATTGGCAATCTACCTCGCGCCCTCGCGCGCCAAGAGGCGCGCGACTCCCTCGGCGAAGACTTGCTCCTGCACAATCAGGCTAAGCACCAGGGTGGCGCCCATGGCCAAATCGAAGAAGTAGCCCGGTTGGACCAAAACCCCGTCTTGCTCCAGCAGCGCGCTGGCCCAGGCCTCGTCGCTCATGACTTCCGGCACGCGCAAGATCGCGCACCAGCCAGCCTCAGCGGGCAGGAGCGTGCAGGGCGAATGTGCGCCCAGCGCCTGTTCCAGAGCACGCCGGTTGTGCTGCACGCGCTCGAGGATCTGGCGGCGAATCGCAGCACCAGCCTGCAACAGCCCGGGCAGGGCCAATTGCACCGGCGTTCCCACTGACAAATAGGTGTCGGCAATCAATTCCAAGCGCGCCAGTGCATCGCTGACCAGTGTGGCTGGACCGGTGGCAGCTAGCCAGCCCAGTTTCAGGTGGGGCAACCCGCACGACTTGGACAACCCACCCAGGGAGAACACCAACCCTGGCGAAGGCCGGCCCGCCACCGCAGTGACCGCGTCGGCCGCGGGTGAAAGGGGGCACGGAGAAAGAAGTAGCTCGGATCAACCGCTGCCGCCCATGGCCATGCAATCGACGTTGCCGCTGGCGAAACGCAATTCTAGCGCGCACTTGAGCGCGTAGGGTTCGCAGAATCCGCTGCTGCAATCTTGGTCGAGGGTGCAGTCCTCGCCGATGCCAAGTCGCGCGGTGCAGACACCCGCGACGCAGCGCAGGTTCTCCAGGCAAGGGAGCGCGTCGTCGCACGCTACGCCCGTAGCGACCTTGCTCGCACACACCCAAATGCCGCTGGCGCCGCTACAGTAAAAGCCCTGCGGGCACGTCTCTCCGATATTGGCGCAACCGGCCCCCGGCGCGACAACAGCCGCCGTCCCGCAATGGCCCTTGTCGCAGATCAAGCCGCTAATGCACTCGGCGTCGCCGGCACATGATGCATTGGCCACTTTCGTCCCCCGGTAGACCTCGCTGCAAACTTCGTTCATGGCCTGGAAATCCGCCGCGGGGATCGCCAAGCCCTGGTTCAACTTTCCGTAGGTGGCCTTCACCTTGTCCAGACAGGTCTGGGCATTCGACGGGATGAAGTCCAGGCCCGCTTTGTTCTGCGCATCGGCATTGCACGCGACGAGTTGGCCGGTCAAACAACTGGCCTCCGGCACGAGACACGCGGTCGTAACCGCGGCGCACACGTCCTGCGCGTACTGGTTACAGTATTCGGCCGGGGTCAAGGGACCCGGTTGGCTGCCACAGCCCGCAAGTGCGACCACGCCAAGAAGAGCAGAGCGACGCATGGACGGATCTTGGACCGGAGATGGCGTTCGTCAAAAAAAGCGATCGCTACTTGGCGAAGTCCCGTCCTGGCTACCTTCCTCATCCAGAGGCATTTCGCGAGGGATAGATGAGTCTCGGTGGCCCTGGACCGGCTACCGGGATCGTGGTCCAACAGCACATGACTTCTATCGCCCCATCGATCCGCGCTGCTGTCCGCCGTCTCTGGTCCCACCTTGCCCCGCTCCGGCACCGGGTTGAACCGCTCCAGGTCGTTGCCGATCTCTTGTGCCTAGCCAAAACCCCATCGGCGTCCCCGCCCTGGCCGACGGTGGCGAGCACGCCGGCACCATCGCACTGAACCATCTATGTTCGCTTCCGACTTGGGGCATTATCACGTGATGGCTGCCATCCTCTTGAGCTTCTTCGGCGCCCTTGGCTCAGCTCTCCGCACCCGTGGCGGCCTCGTCCTTGAGAACCTTGCCCTTCGTCAGCAGCTTGCAGTCTTCAAACGCCGCGACCCGCGCCTGCGCCTGACTCATCCTGACCGCCTCTTCTGGCTCGCACTCTCTCGGGTCTGGTCGCGCTGGCGCGAGACCCTGGTTGTCGTAAGGCCAGAGACCGTCGTGGGCTGGCACCGCTGGGCCTTCCGCCGGTTTTGGACCTGGCGTTCTCGACACCGCCAGCCGGGCCGCCCTCCCACGAGCCGCGAGGTGCGTGATTTGATCGAGCACATGGCCGCCGCAAACCTGGGCTGGGGTGCGCCCCGCGTCCACGGTGAACTGCTCAAGCTCGGTATTGTGATCTCCGAACGTGAGGTTTCACGCCTGATGCCGCCTCGGCCACGAAAACCGCCATCGCAGACCTGGCGGACGTTTCTCGCAAACCACGTTGGCACGCTGGCTTCCGTCGACTTCTTCACTGTGCCCACGGCAACTTTCCGCGTGCTCTACGTATTCTTCGTCCTGGCCCACGACCGGCGCCGTGTTCTTCACTTCAACGTCACCGAAACTCCGAGCGCACAGTGGACGGCCCAGCAGATCGTGGAAGCATTCCCCGAGGACACCGCGCCCAAGTACATGATCCGCGACCGTGACGGCATCTACGGTGACCGGTTCTGCCGTCGCGTCGAGGGCCTTGGCATCGAGGAAGTCCTCACCGCACCGCGATCGCCCTGGCAGAATCCATATGCTGAACGCCTTGTGGGATCCGTACGCCGAGAGTTTCTCGATCGCGTGATTGTCCTGGGCGAGCGGCACCTGCACCGGATCTTGAAATCCTATTTCGCTTATTACCACAGGTCACGGACGCATCTGTCGCTGGGCAAGGACGCGCCTGAGCCGAGAGCCGTCCACCCGCCGAGCATGGGCGAGATCGTGGAGCTGCCCGAAGTCGGCGGCCTACACCACCGCTACGAACGCCTCGCTGCCTGACC
>PMBS01000188.1:40611-40792 GCA_003153015.1 Myxococcales bacterium | reverse complement strand
GCGGAGCCGGCGGGACCAGAGATGCCGGGGCCGCGGGGGCAGGTGGAACCCGGGATGCTGGCTCGACAGCGACAGGCGGCGCGGGCGGCACTGGCGATTGCGCCACGCCACCCGCTGCGAGTCCGCTAATCGGTTGGGCCACGGCGTCTGGTTCCACCACAGGAGGCGGCAACGCCGCGCC
>PMBS01000188.1:0-40554 GCA_003153015.1 Myxococcales bacterium | reverse complement strand
TCAAGATCGTCGGCTACGCGGTCGGCAACTGCGCGCTTGACCCGAGCTACTCGTCGGCAACGGGCTGTTCCTCGGGCGATGATGCCATCTCGATTCAGGGCAAGTCCGATCACATATGGCTCGATCATGACGATATCTCGGATGGCACCGACGGCAATCTCGACATCACCCATGCCGACGATTTCATCACAATCTCGTGGACCAAGTTCCACTACTCGTCCGCTCGCACCGACAACAGCGGCTCCGACTCGACCGGAGCCAACGGCCATCGCTACAGCAATCTCATCGGACACGACGACGGCAATGCCAGCGAGGATACCGGGCACCTCACCATCACCTGGCACCACAACTGGTGGGCGAACTTCGTCATGGAACGTCAGCCGCGGGTGCGCTTCGGTCGCGTCCACCTGTTCAACAACCTCTACACCTCGGCAGGCGACGACTACTGCATCGGCGTAGGAGTCGGGGCCAACCTGCGCACCGAGAAAAACGTATTCGTCGGGGTGAAGACGCCCATCGATACGACCGGCTACTCCGATGCCACCAGCGCCGTTAGCTCCACCGACAACCTGTATTCGGGCACGTCAGGGGCTGCACCGGCCGACTTGAGAGCAAGCAGCGTGTTCGATCCGGCATCGGTCTACACGTACACGTTGGACGACACCAGCAGTTTGCAAGCAGCGATCGAAAGCGGCGCCGGGCCGAAGTAGCAGGATCTTTCTCAAGACCATCGAGTGAAGAGAAGGCGCTAGCGGCTGACCGCCTTCTGCGAGCGCCATTGGTCATAGCGACTACAAGTACGAACACATCCAACCGTGCACTGATCCGCGCATCCCTTGGGCGTGTAGAACTGCTCCTTCAGGTGTCGCGGCGTATACTCAGCCAGTGGAACCGTGAAGGCCCCACGCTGCTGTGAGCACCAGTGAACGTTCCCGTCTTCGTCGACGTAGAGGTAGCGGCTACCGGCGCGGCACTTGAAGGGAGCGCGGCCCTCGCGCATGAGACGGGTGCGGTAGTCGGCGCCCTCGCGGAACACCCGCCCGAGCTGGCGACGAATCTGCTCGTAGACGCGCATCTCGTCCGCGCGCAACTTGATCTGTCCGTCGTGATTGTGAATCAAGCAAACCCGCGGCCGGAAACCTTGCGCGCGAGCAAAGGCAATCACCTCGACGGCTTCCTGGGCGGGCGCGCTGCCGATCACCGCATTGAGGGTGACGCGGAATTTTGCCGCACGCGCGAGCATTGCCAGTTTGGCGCGCAAGGGTTTGAGCACCTTGATCGTGCTTTCATTCGGCACCACGCCGTCGACGCTCACCTGCAGGTCATCCAGGCCCGCCTGGTTGAGCGCCTCGATCTTGTCCTGGCTGAGCAGGAATCCGTTGCTGAGTAACATGACGCGAGTGAAGCCCTTGCCCTTCGCGTACCGGGTGAGCTCGCACAGGTCTGGGTGAAGCAGGGGTTCGCCTCCCGACCATTCGATCGACCAGACGCCCAGTTTTCGTATCTGGTCAATCCGGCGCTTGAGCAAGTCGGTGGGAACTGGCAACGAGTGGTCGTCGAACTCATCGCAGTACGTGCAGGAGAGATTGCATCGTCTGGTCACCACCACCTGCACCAGAAACGGCGCATAGGCGATCCGCTGGAGGAAATTCATGGGCGAGCAAATCCGAGCAAGATGCGCATCAGGCTAGCGAAGCTCCGCCTCAACGCACGGAGGTGACGACGGCCGACGATCNNGTACATTCCGGTCCGGTTCTCGGCCCTCCTTGCCAGCAGACCGGCTTGTCGGCCGGATGCAAAGTGACATCGCGATCCGTACCTTGCCGAAGTGCAGCTAGAATCTTACTCATCGTCATTGAAGTGCGGACATATAGGGGGTTAGCCTCTTAGCGGCGGGGAAAATTCCGTTCATGCGCTTACAAATCTAGCACGATCCGTGCGCCAACCAAGGTCTCGGCGCTGTCCCTGCACCCGCTTCGATGACAGTAGGGGCGAACTGCGTTCGCCCCGCAGGCGTGGATGGGCACGCGGCTACCGGTTGGCGAGCGTGCGGAAGCCCCTGCCTGCCAGCAGCCGTTGGTCGGCGGTGGCAAGCACCAGGTCGTAAACCGCGGCCGTGGCGGCGAGAAAGCGGTCGGCGGGATCCTCGTGCCCGACCTTGATGGTTCGACTGGCCAGAGCCACCTCGTGGTTCAGCGGTGCCTCATACATGGGCGCCTCGGCCAGGGCAGCGGCGATCCAATCCCCAGGATCTTCTGGGATTGCTAGCCGCTTCTTTTCGACCAGCACCAGGAACTCCCAAAGGCTGATGGGCGACAGCCAGAGTTCGTTCGCCGAATCCAGGATGTGCTGGGCAAGACGCTTGCCGATGCGGTCAGGATCGAGATGGCTCCAGATCCAGACATGGGTGTCGAGCAGAATCTTCACTTCCGCGCCTCCCAGTCGACCAAGTCGCCGGTGGGACCGACGATGTCGCCCAGGATCGTTCCGGTATGGCGCCGGGCTCCCAGCCAGTTGCGCGGCGTCGGCAGCGGCGTGGGGGGACAGATCTCGGCGATGGGTTTGCCGAAACGAGTGACCCGCAAGGGACGTCCGGTCTTCCTCACCCGTTCCAAGGTCGCGAGGCAGGTGGCTTTGAACTTGGAGATGGCCATGGAGTCCATAGGCATATTTATACCATGGTCAAGCACCATGGTCCAATCAATCTCAGTGGCGCAGGAGAAGATTGTTCACCAGCGCGATGGCGACGCTGACGATGGATTCGCCGGCAATGATCCCGGAGGCCACCGGAACCACGTAGCGGTCGGCATGCGCGGAACTGCGCCTTGACCAGAGCCACGCGGCAAGAGCGCCGAGGAGCATGGAAAATGGATTGAAGAAGGGCAGGATGAAACCCAGCCCCAGGCCGGTGGGCGAGGGGAGCCATTTGCGATACTTGGGCAGGACAAGCTCGATCACGACCAGCAGGGCACCGGCGGCAAGACCCCACCAGATACACGTGCGAGCCATTGGGTGCAGGTTCTGCAGCCCTTTCTGAAAGACCTGGGCCACGGCCAGCCAGGCCTGGGCTGCGGGAGCGGGAAATGCGGCAGGGCTGCTGGCGGTTCCGGTCAGGGCCGTGGCATCAGGCACGAGCAGGCGAAAGCCAAGCACCGTGGCCGCCGTCCCGGCGAAGATGCCGAGAAACTGGGCCACGAATTGCCGGCGCGGATGGGCGCCCAGCAGGTAGCCTGACTTGAGATCGGTCAACAAGTCGGCACTGGAGGCTGCGGCATTGGCGGTGATACTGGCGGTCATGAGATTGGCGGTGGCGTTCTGCGGGATGAGCACGCCGTACACCAGTTGCGTGATCTTGCCGAGCGCGCCGATGGGAGTGATGTCGGACTCGCCCGTGGCCCGGCAGGCTACCAGAGAAAGGAAGAAGGTCAGCAACACCGCCAACAGGCCCAGGTGCCAAGGAATGCCAAAGTGCATGTGGCCAATGGCCAGCACGCCCACTGTGGCCACCAGTGCGCCAGCCGCGAACCAGGTCCCCGGCACTTCAACCGCGGCATGGCTTTGCGGGCCGCCGCGCGTGCCCAGGCTACGCAGGGCGCGGCCAAGCGTGCGTCCCTGCACCGCAAAGCTGAGCAAACCCGCAGCGATCATCATGGGCGCGCCCACCCAGACCCCGATCTCGCGCCAGGCATGAGCAGGGGTGTGCACAGCGCCCGCAGTCAGCCCAGCCGGGCCGAGCCAGTAGCAAAGCAGCACACCGCTGGCGACCATGGACAGGCAGATGCGGGGCCCAGTCAGCGCGCCTGCGGCAATCATGACCAGCTTGTTGTCGAGCAAGATGTTCCAGTCGGCTGCACTGAAGGCGGCGCCGGTCTTCGGGTTGGTGCCCCGGCTGGGCAACCAATTGAAAATGGGCGAGGTGTCAGGAACCAGGCCCTTGCGCGCACCGGGCGCATCGCCTGCGCGCAAGGGCAAATCCATGATAATGGGCGGCACACTGGCGACCAGCGCTGCGTAGAACAGGGCCTTGGCCTTGGCGGCTGCCTCGCGCCCGTGGTTGAAGAGCGACTGCAGGGTGACGGCAGCCGCGATGCCCGAGGGAAAGCGCAAGCGCTCCTGGTTGATCATGTTGCGCTTCATGGGCACCGCCAAGGCCACCCCCAGCATGCCCAGGAAGAAAGTCCAGCCGGCCAGTACCGCCCACGGTAGATGCTGGCCCGCTGGCTCCTGCGGCGTCACGCTCAGCAAGAGCAGCGCCGGCGTGGCGGAGACCATGGTACTGCCAGTGGAATACCCGGCGGCCGAAGCCGTGGACTGCAGGCAGTTGCTCTCGAGGATGGACAGCGGCGTGCGGGCCAGGCCGACCTTCAGACAGGCATTCCACAGGGCGAAGGAGACGATGCAGGCGGTGATCGCCACTCCCAGGCCCCACCCGGTTTTTAGGCCCACGTACAGATTGGTAAACGCGAGCAGGAACCCGAGCAGCGAGCCCATTACCACCGTGCGCAGGGTTAGCTGTGGAACCTCATCGCCGCGGAAAACCTGGCGGTACCATTCGTCCTCGTCAAGGGCCGCCACCTCAGTGGGCGAGATGTCGAGTGGGCGACCGCGCGCAATATCCGCGGGTGTGCGCGCGGGCTTCTGAAACAGGGCCATGCCAGCCTCTTGTACCCCGATTGCCCAAATGTTCACAGCGCATCCCCGAGCCTGACGCTGTTCGTCAGCAGAGAGTGGGCAGGTTGAACCGAAATTGCCTCAGGCGCTACTGCGCTGACATGGGAACCCTCGCAGGGTTCCCATGCCCTTCCGCGGCGCCGCCGGCCAAGCCGGCGGGCTCCCCACGCGACAAGGCTGGCAAGCCTTGCATAACGCTCGTGTCCAATCACGCCCGTCGATTGTGAGAAGGTTTTGCTGTCAGCAGGACATTTGGGAGATGACCGTTTCAAGCCAGGAGGCTTCGCGATGACTTCGCTCCCTCAGGATTCGATTCGTCTCACATTGTTGACAGGTTTTTCCCTGGCCCTGGCTCTGGGCGCATGCTCCAGCAACGGCACTTCCGCAACCGGGTCCGGCGGCAGCCCGGGAAGCGGGGGAGTGGTTGAAAGTGGTGGCACCATGAGCGCTGGGGGCACGGTTCCGACAGGTGGCAGCCAATCAACTGGGAACTCAGGGGGGACGGTCGCGTCAGGAGGAAGTATCCAGACTTCCGGCGGCGCGACCAGCGCGGGCGGCACGACCAGCGCAGGAGGCGCTACCAGGAGCGGCGGCTCTTCCGCCACTGGCGGCGCCACCGCCGCAGGTGGCACGGTCGCAACCGGCGGCGCGTCCGGAGGGACCACGGCTACCGGGGGAAGCACAGGCGGGATCAGCGCCCGTGGGGGAGCGGCGGGGAGCACGGCCACCGGGGGAAGAACGGGTGGCAGCACGGCCGCGGGTGGATCTACTGCCACGGGCGGGGTTTCGGCTGCCGGTGGGAACACCGGTGGTGCAAGGCCAACCGGTGGCACCACCGGTGCGGGCGGCGCCACCGCGTCGGGTGGCATCACGACCGGCGACGGCGGTATCCTGGCTGCGGAGTCAGCCAGCTTCCATTGCTTCAACTGGGCCGACCCGGGCGACAACTTCCAATCCGGGCCGCTCAAGCCGACCGGACTGTCCACTTCGGACTCCTATGACACCGTTCTGGCCAAGGCCAATGCGATCCTCTCGGGATTTCAAACCGTGCTGGGCGCGAACTCCATTCGCATCCCCATCAACGAAGCAACGATTGTCACCAACCCTACCTGGTGGGCCGCCTACAAAGGCGTTATCGATGCCGCCATCAGCAAGAACATGAACGTCATGGTTGCGTACTGGGGCCAGGCGGGCAACAACGGTGGAAAGCCCGCCGACACTACCGTATTCTACAGCATGTGGAAATCGGTCGTCGATGAGTACGTGACCAACGACCTCGTCTATTTCGACATCATGAACGAGCCCTGGGCGCTCAGTCCAACCGCGTTCATTACGTTGGCCGTGCAATGGCTGGCACAGTTCCCGAATGTTCCTCACAATCGAGTTGTGGTGGCCGGCAACTACAATGACAACGACGTCAACCAGCAAGGGAAAGACAGTCGTATCGCCGACTGCCTCCTCTCTCTTCATATTTATGATAGTAGTGGTACCACCGCGGACACCGCGTCGGCCGCCCTCAAGACGCACCTGGGCCCCTACTACAGCCGGACCATCGTCACTGAATATGTCGGCAATGCTGGCTTCATGCAGGGCGTTACGACCCAGATGAAAGCCTATGGAATGGGGAGCTGCTACTGGGCGGGCCTGGAAGGCACCGGCGGCATCGCCAAGATCAACGGCACGGGAACGAATCTAACGCTCACTGTAAACAATGCTTCCACACTCACCTTGATCCAGTCGGGTTGGAGCCCGTAGGCAAGCGACGTATCTGCAATACATTCGATCTTCTAACGCTTTCGGCCAGGAGAAAGTCCTGGTGTACCAACTGGCCGTTTGAACCGAAATTGCCTCAGGTGCTACTGCTCCCACATGGGAACCATCGAAGGGTTCCCATGCCCTCCCGCGGCGCCATCGGCGAAGCCGGCGGGCTCCCCACGCGACTAGAGCAGCAAGCCTAGCATAGCACCCGAGTTCAATCACACCCATCGATCGAGAGAAGCTTTTGCTGGCAGCAAGACAGTTCAGAGATGACCACTTCAAGACAGGAGGCTTCGCCATGACTTCCATCCCTCAGGATTCGACTCGTTTCACATTCTTGGCAGGCCTCTCACTGGCCCTGGCCCTGGGCGCTTGCTCAAGCAACAGTACTTCCGCAACCGAGTCCGGCGGCAGTCCGGGAAGCGGAGGAGTGGTTGGAAGTGGCGGTGCCACGAGCGCTGGGGGCACGGTGGCGACGGGCGGCAGCACGGCGACTCCGACCACAGGGGGGACTGTCGCATCGGGAGGAAGCATCCAAACTTCCGGCGGCGCGACCACCGCGGGCGGCACTACCAGCGCAGGAGGCGCTACCAGGAGCGGCGGCACTACCAGCGCAGGAGGCGCCACGACGAGCGGCGGCTCCCCGGCCACGGGTGGCTTGACCGAAAGGGGAGGGACTACGACGTCCGGAGGAGCCACGGCAACGGGCGGCAGCACGGCCAGCGGGGGAACGGCGGGCAGCACGGCCACGGGGGGAAGAACTGCTGGCACCACGGCCACGGGTGGATCTAGCGCCACCGGCGGGGCCACGACCGGTGGAAACACCGGCGGTGCAAGACCCACTGGTGGCACCACTGGCGTGGGCGGGGCAACCGCGTCTGGCGGCAGCATCCCGGTCGGCGACGGTGGCCTCCTGGCTGCGGAGTCAGCCAGCTTCCATTGCTTCAACTGGGCCGACGCGGGCGATAACTTCCAAAAAGGGGCGCTAGTGCTGACCGGACTCGCCGCCACGGACACCTATGACACCGTTCTGGCCTCGTCCAATGCAATCCTCTCAGGATTCAAGACTGTGCTGGGCGCGAACTCATTCCGCATTCCGATCAACGAGACAACGGTTAACACCGCTACTACGTGGGCCGCCTACAAGGGCATTTTCGATGCGGCTATCAGCCAGAACATGAAGGTGATCGTTGCGTACTGGTTGCCGCCGGGTAGCAATCATGTAGCCGACACGACTACGTGGAACACCATGTGGAAAACGGTTGTTGATGCGTACGTGTCAAGCGATCTCGTCTATTTCGACGTCTTCAACGAACCCTCAGGATACAGTGCGACTGCCTTCATCACGCTCGTCCAGCAATGGATGACGGCAAACCCGAGCGTTCCCGCGAATCGGGTTCTCGTGGCCGGAACCACCACTGACATCGACGTCAATCAACAAGGGGCCGCCCTCCCCAACTGCCTCCTCTCTCTTCACATTTATGATAGCGTCGGGAACACTGTGGCAGCTGCGCAGGCCGCCGTGAAGACGCACGCGGGCCCCTACTACAACCGGACCATCGTCACTGAATACGTCGGCCAAAGTCTCTTCATGCAGGGCATTACGACCCAGATGAAAGCCTATGCAATGGGAAGCTGTTACTGGGCAGGCCTGGAAGGCACGGGCGGCGTCGCCAAGCTGAGCGGCACGAAGCCAAACTATATGGTCACCGTAAACAATGCTGCCAACCTCACCCTAATCCAGTCGGGTTGGACCCAGTAGCACCGCTGGGCACGCCGGGCCGCAGCTAGCGGGCCGCGGCCGCTCCCGCGGACCGCACCTCGCTGGTCGCTGCCGCCCACGCTACCGCTTCACTCCGGCCACGGCCACGTCTTCGGCCATGACCTCCTGCGGATGTCCCGGGATCACGGTGAGGCCTATAGGGGTTGACACCCGGCAGGATCCTGGCAAGAGTTCCCCCATGCGAAAGACAACCCTTCTGGCCCTATTCATCGGTCTTGCCTCCCTCGCGTGCAAGAATGAAGCGGTGGGGAAGACTCCACCGACACCACCACCTGCTCCTGCGCCTGCCAAACCGGCCCCGCCCCCGGAACCGGCGCAAATTCCGGCGCCTGCTGATGTGGCCGCGGCGCCCGCCGGAGCTGAGAAGACGGCGAGCGGCCTAGCTTCCAAGGTCCTGCAAAAAGGCACCGGCAGCGAAAAGCCCAACGCCTGGGACAAGGTCAAGGTCCACTACACCGGCTGGATGACCAACGGCAAGATGTTCGATAGCTCGGTCCAGCGCGGCCAGCCGATGGAGTTCCCACTAAGTGGCGTGATCAAGGGCTGGACCGAAGGTCTGCAACTGATGGTGGTGGGCGAGAAACGGCGTTTCTGGATTCCCGCCAACCTGGCCTATGGCGACACGCCTCGGCGTCCGGGCGGTCCCTCCGGCACGCTCGTCTTCGATATCGAGCTGCTCGGCATCACCGCGGGCATCAAGCCGCCGGCGGTTCCGGCGGACGTGGCGGCTCCGCCCAAGGACGCCAAGAAGACCAAGTCGGGCCTGGCCTACAAGGTCCTGCAAAAGGGCAAAGGCAAGGTCCACCCCAAGGCTGAAGACACAGTCACCTGCCACTACAGTGGCTGGACCACTGACGGCAAGATGTTCGACAGCTCGGTCCAGCGTGGCCAGCCCGCGGAGTTCCCCCTCACTGGCGTCATCAAAGGCTGGACCGAGGGCGTGCCTTTGATGGTCGAGGGAGAGAAGATGCGCTTCTGGATCCCGGCCGACCTGGCCTACGGCGATCCGCCCCGGCGTCCCGGCGCGCCGGCCGGCATGTTGGTCTTCGACATCGAGCTGATCTCGATCAAGAAGAAGTAGCGGCCAAACCGTATCTAGCAAAATCCGTCGGGGTGGCTCTTGCTCCAGGCCCAGGCGGTTTCGACGATCTCGCGCAGGCCGTAGCGCGGCTGCCAGCCGAGCACGGCGCGCGCTTTGCGGTTGTCGGCCCACACCGCCGCGGGATCACCGGGACGGCGAGCCGTGTTCTCGGCGGCGAAGTTCACGCCGCTGGCGCGCCGGGCTTCGCGCAGGACCTCGAACACCGACGCGCCTTTGCCGGTGCCCAGATTGAACACCTCAGACCGGTTGTGCGTGGTGAGAAAATCGAGGGCAAGCGCATGCGCCTCGGCCAGATCCAACACGTGGATGTAGTCGCGGATGCAAGTGCCGTCCGGCGTCGGATAGTCCGTGCCGAAGACCGAGACTTTGGCTGCGCGTCCGGTGGCCGCGTTCATCACCAAGGGGATGAGGTTCTGCACGAAGCGCGGATCTTCACCGTTGCCGGCATCCAGAGCGGCGCCGGCGGCATTGAAGTAGCGCAGAGACACGGCCCGCAGGCCGTGGCAGGTGTCAAACCAGCGCAGCATCTGCTCCACTAGGAGTTTGCTTTCGCCGTAGGGGTTCTCTGGACGCAGGGGCGCGTCTTCGCCCACGGGCAGGGATTGCGGCGTGCCATATACCGCAGCAGTCGAAGAAAACACAAAGCGCCGCACCCCCGCCTGCTGGGCAGCCTCTAGCAGACAGAGCGAGCCGTGGACGTTGTTGTCGAAGTACTTGGCGGGCTTGCTCATGGACTCGCCCGCAGCCTTGTAGGCGGCAAAGTGGATGATCGAGTCCAGTTGGTGGTCCCCAATCACTTGCCCAACCAGGGCCTGGTCCTGAGTGCGGCCCACCACCAAGGGCGCATCCCCGATGGCCTCGCGATGCCCGAATTCCAGGCTGTCGAGCACCACCACGAAATCGCCGCGTGCGCGCAGCAGTGCCACTGTGTGTGACCCGATGTACCCAGCACCGCCGGTGACCAGTACTCGCATGGTTCACTTCCGATTCTGAATGTGAATGGCTTCGCCCAAGGCGGCCTTGGCGGCCTCCATAATGGCCTCGGGCAGGGTGGGATGGGCGTGGATAGTGCCGGCGATGTCGCCCGCCAGGGCGCCCATTTCGATGGCCAAGGCTGCTTCGGCAATCAGATCGCCAGCGCCATTGGCCACGATGTGGACGCCCAGCACCTTCCGGCTACCCGTCTCGACCACGACTTTCACGAACCCGTCGCTGTCGTGGTTGGCCAGAGCGCGGCCGAGCGCGAGCAAGGGAAACTTGCCAAGGGTGACCTGCAGGCCCCGCTGCTCGGCCTCGGCAGCAGTGAGCCCAGCGGACGCGATTTCCGGATCGGTGAACACCACCGACGGGATGACCTGCACGTCCATCTCAGCGGCACGTCCGGCGATCACCTCGGCCACCACCTCAGCCTCGCGCGAAGCCTTGTGGGCGAGCTGGGGCTGCCCCACCACGTCGCCAATGGCGTAGATGCCGGGCACGTTGGTGCGCAGCTTGCTGTCCACTGGGATGAAGCCGCGTTCCACCCGCACGCCAGCAGCCTGCAAGCCCAGATCCTCGCTGTTGGGTTGGCGGCCCACCGCGACCAGGATCTTGTCGGCGTCGATTTGTCGCTCGCCCGCCGCGGTCGCCACTGTGACCACCGCACGGTCGCCCTTCTCAGACCAGCCACTGGCCCTGGCGCTGACGATGATTTCCGTACCGAGCTGCTTCGCCTTGCGCGCCACCACCTGGACGCAATCAGGCTCGCTTCCGGACAAGATGCTCGGCAGGGCCTCGACGAAGACCACCCGACTGCCCAGCTTGGCGTACAGCGTTCCGATCTCCATGCCGATGTAGCCGGCGCCGATCACGACCAGGCGCTGCGGCACCTCGGTGAGGGCGAGCGCACCAGTTGAATCGAGGACGCGAATGCCGTCAAAGGCGAAGCCCGGGATCTGCAGTGGCCGCGCGCCCGTGGCGATCACGATGTGGCCAGCTTCCACCAAGATCGTCTTGCCAGCGTCAGGTCCAGTGCCTTGGATTTCGACCCTGCCCGGCGCGAGCAAACGCGCGCTTCCGCTGCGCCAGTCGCAGCCATTGGCCTTGAGCAACTGGCGCACCCCGGCCGAAAGCTTGCCCACCACACCGTCCTTCCACGACTGCAGCTTGGCCATGTCGACGCGCGGGTTGTCCACCAGGATGCCCAAGTCAGCCCCGTGCGCGATCTTTTCGTATAGCTTGGCCGCATTGATGAGCGCCTTGGACGGGATGCAACCCACATTCAGGCACACCCCGCCCGCCTTGTCCCTTTCGACCACCAAGGCTTTCTTGCCTAGTTGCCCGAGCCGGATGCCGGCCACATAGCCGCCGGGTCCGGCGCCAATGACAAGAGCGTCCACGCGCAGAGATTCCATGTCGAGCTTCCTTATAGCAGCGATGTCCGCGCCGGGCGACCCGCCCTAATCCCGCGATAGCCGCAAGAGGCCGTGGCCGTGGTCGGAGTGATTTGGTGCGGGGGCGGCCGCCTGCTAGTCTCATCCCAGTGTCGCAAGTCGCTTGAACATGAGGATCCCGACCACGACTCACCAAGAAGTTGCCGACATCCTCGCCGAGTTGCGTGGGATGGGGAGTGAGGATAACCGGGCGGGAATGGCTCGATACGGGATCAATGTCGAGAATGCGTTTGGCGTTTCTATCTACCAACTGCGCAAGGTCGCCAAGCGGCTCGGCACTGACCACGGGTTGGCGCTCGCGCTGTGGGCGACGGGGAATCATGAGGCGCGGCTCTTGGCCTGTTTCGTCGACGATCCGGCTCTGGTCAGCGACCAACAGTTTGAGGCGTGGGCGCGCGACTTCGACTCGTGGGACATCTGCGATCAGGCGACGACCAGCCTCTTCGACTTGACCAAGCACGCGTGGTCCAAGGCGGTGAAGTGGGCAAGGCGCGACCAGGAGTGGGTCAAGCGCGCTGGTTTCGCTCTGATGGCAGGCTTGGCCGTGCATGACAAGTCAGCCGGCAACCGGGCCTTCTTGAGGCTGCTGCCGGTGATCGAGCGCGGCGCCTCCGACGAGCGCAACTTCGTCAAGAAGGCGGTGAACTGGGCACTCCGCAACATCGGCAAGCGCAACCGGGTCCTGAACGCGGCCGCCATTGCCTGCGCCGAGAGGATCCGCAGTGCCGCAAACCAGCGCGCTGGTGGGGAGCGTGGCGGTGATCCCGCAGCCCGCAGCGCCCGCTGGGTCGCCAACGACGCGCTCCGCGAGCTTTCTTCCGCCAAGGTTCAGGCGCGCCTCAAGGACTGACCAGGTGCTGCGCGCCGTTGATGCTGCGGCTCCATGAGGAGAAGGCGCGCTGCGGCGTGGGGCTGACGCGGTCTCGGGTGCCTAGAGAGCCAGAATTCGCTCTTGGGTGCACTGTATGGATCGAACAGGAGAGAACATGTTCCAAGCGCACGCAATGACGAGTGGTCTGAGAGCAGGCAAGACGATCACGCCGGTGAGTTTGCTGGCGGTCTTTCTGGCCCTGGGGTGTGGAAACTCGGGTGGGAAGGACGGCGGCCCGGGGGCGACGGGCGGTGGTCCGGCCAGCGGCGGCAGAACCGGTGCAGGAGGCGCGTCATCGTCGGGCGGTGGAAACTCCGGGGGGGCTCAAGCCACCGGCGGCTTGACTGCGACAGGCGGGGCTGCGTCTGGCGGGATCTCCAGTGCGAGTGGCGGGCAGGCAACCGGCGGTACTGCCATGACCGGCGGGATCCCGGCCACGGGCGGTAGCTCGACGGCGACCGGAGGTACCTCGCCCAGAACCGGTGGCAGCACTTCTGCCAGCGGCGGCGTGCAGACCACGGGCGGCGTGGCGGGTGGGGCGGGCGGCGCCCGCGCGGGTGGCTCCTCGGCGGGAACTGGCGGCACGGGCACGGGCGGGAGAAACACCGGAGGCAGTGCCAGTGGCGGCGCCGGTGGCACTGCGCGAGGTGGCGCCGGTGGTATTGCGGCCGGTGGTACTGCGACCGGGGGCGGCCCGGCTGGCGGCGTCGGCGGACCGTATACGCCGACCTGTCCGACCGGGGGCACCTACGCCTATCCATTTCGCAATCCTTGCCTTTCCCTCGAGGAGCGCGTGACCAATCTCCTGGGCCTGCTGACTGATGCGGAAAAGGTGTCGCTGCTCACCGAGCACCAGCCCGCCATTTCTCGGCTGGGAATCTCAGCCTTCAGCACCTATACCGAAGGCATCCACGGGCTGGGTTGGGCCCCCAGTGAGACGGCCATCCTCTCGACCCAGTTCCCGCAGGCTTCGGGCCTGGGCGAGACTTGGGATACCAATGTGCTCACTCAGGCATTTGCCCAGGTGGGAAACGAGGCCCGCGTCTACTTCAAGAAATACAACGGGACGCACTCCAGCCTGGCCATCCGCTGCCCCGTGGTGGACCTGACGCGAGATCCTCGGGCCGGCCGCGCCGAGGAAAGTCTGGGCGAGGACCCGTACCTGGTTGGGGAGTTGGCCAAGGCTCTTGTCCGCGGCCTGCAAGGTAGCAACCCGCTCGCCCTGCAAGCCGCCGCGACCATGAAGCACTTCTTTGTCTACAATCAGGAAGAAAAGCGCGGCAGCACCAATGTGATTGTTGATGACCGGAACCTGCGCGAGTACTACCTGGTTCCTTTCTACGAGACGATCGTGAACGCCCACGGACAATCGTTCATGACGTCGTACAACGCCGTCAACGGGGTCCCAGCCGCGTGCTCGCCAGTGATCAAGAGTGTCGTGATCGGAGAGTGGGGATTCGACGGAATGATCTGCACCGACGCGGGTGCCATGCAGGCGACCTACCAGAGCTACAAGTACTTCCCGAGCCTGGAAGCTGCCGCCGCCGGGGTTGTCAAGGCTGGCACCGCCGTCATGCTGTCGGGGAACGCCTCGGCCATGCAGCAAGCCTACACCGACGGATTGCTTACCACTGCCGACATGGACGCCGCCCTAGCCGGCAACTTCCGCATGCGATTTCGTCTGGGCGAGTTTGATCCGTCGACGCCCTACTCAACGGTCGACGGAAATTCCACGCCCTGGACTAGCGATAGCGCAAAGGCGCTGGCGCGCCTGGTGACCCAGAAGTCAATTGTGCTGTTGAAGAACGATGGAAACCTGCTGCCTCTCAACAAGTCCACCGTGAAATCATTGGCAGTAATCGGTCCCAATGCCGACGTGGACATTTCTGACTGGTACGGTGGCAAGCCGCCCTACACAGTCACCGCGCGGGCTGGAATCACGGCCGCAGTGGGCACCGGCGTGAACGTGCAGTATGCCTTGGACAACACCGGTGGCGCGGCGGTGAACATCGCGACTGGCGCGGACGCGGCCATCGTGGTGGTCGGGAACAACCCGACATGCGGCAACACGACCTTTGGTAGCTGCACGGGTGGTTATGACAGCAAGGAATCCGTGGACCGCACCTACATCGATCTCAAGCCCGAGCAGTTGACCCTGATCCAGGCGGTGTTTGCCGCGAACCCACACACGATCGTGGTGGATATGTCGAGCTTCTCGCAGGCCATCACTTGGGTGCAGACCAACGTTCCCGCCATCGTCCACATCACCCACTCCAGCCAGGAGCTCGGCAACGCCCTGGCCGACGTGCTGTTCGGCGACTACAACCCGGGCGGCCGGACCACGGTGACCTGGTACAAAGCCCTGACCGACATCCCCGCCAAGACGGACTACGACATCCGCAAGGGCCGGACGTACATGTACTTCACGGGCACGCCGCTCTATCCGTTCGGATTCGGTTTGAGCTACACGACCTTCACCTACTCGGCTTTGCGATTGAGTGCCGCGACCCTGGCGCAAGGCGGTTCGGTTACCGTCAGCGTGGACGTGACCAACAGCGGAACCCTCGCCGGGGACGAAGTCGTCCAGCTCTACGTGAGCTACCCAACCACCACTGGCGTGCCTCGACCGGTGAAGCAGCTACAGGGGTTCCAGCGGGTCACCCTGGCGGCCGGCGAAACCAAGACAGTGGCCTTGACTCTCACCTACGGCCAGCTCGGTTACTGGGATGCGACCGCGAAAGCCTTCGCTGTCCAGCCCGGCACAGTGCACCTCATGGTTGGGGGCTCGTCGGTAGACAAGCGCTCGGAAGCGGACCTGACTGTGCAGTAGCCCTGCTGCATCGATTCTTCGATTCGCTGTGAGTCGCCGACCTGCCGTAATCGCGCTGTTTGCGGCGAAAGCCGAATGGAGGGACCATGGTTCACATGGTTGCAAGGCCTCACCGCAACGTTGTTGCCCAACGGGGTGCTCATCGTCGGCGGACAGGGTGCGGTTGGAGGCAACTATCTCGCGAGCGCGGAGCTATACGATCCAGCGGCCGGCACGTTCACGGCCACCGGTCGCATGGGCGTGGCAAGGGCCGGTCACACGGCGACGTTGCTGCCCAACCGGGAGGTGCTGATCATATTCGCCCCACGACGGGGTGTGGATAGCCGAGCTGCCCTGATCGCGCTGTTGCTATTCCTGGCGGTCGACGGGCAGCCCGTCCCCGATGCGGTCGACGGGCTACTCGATGCTCCCAGTGCGTTCTTCTTGCCGGCCCGCGCCGTTGCCGCTACAATCGTCTCGGGGTGCTTTGCGGCACATGGCTCTGATTGCCGACGATATCTCCCGCTTCGCCAAGAACCAGGGCGGAAAAATGCCCGCGCTGGCGGACAGAGATCTCGGGTGGCGGCACTGGGTGGTCGGGGTGCTGATCGCCCTTGCGATGGTGGGCCAGGCCGCGAGTGCCTTGGCGGCAGGGGGCAAGTCAGCACACGCGGCGAAAGCGAAGCCCGCATCCGAGGCGCCCAAGCCGCCGCCGAGTGCGGATCTGGTGGCGGCCAAGCAGGCGTACGAGGAAGCCCTGCGTGCCTTCAACTTGGGGCAGTGAGAGGAAGCCATCGCTGGATTCCAGAAATCCTACAAGCTGTCGGGCGACGCTGCCCTGCTGTTCAATGTGGCCCAGGCCCAGCGCCAGGCCGGGCACGTCAAGGAAGCCATCATCGCGTACAAGGCATTCCTGCGCGAAAGGCCGGCAACGCCCAACCGCGAGATGATCGAAGCGAAGATCAAGGACTTGGAGACAGCGGCCGAGGCGAAGACTGCGGCCAAGAAGCCGGAGGCATCGCCGGCACAGGCCGACCGGCTGACTGGGATCTGGGAAGACCCGTTCGAGCGGAAGCCCTGGGCGCCAGCACCGAGTGAGAGCCAAACGCCACCTGTGGCTCCCGGGCCGGCGGCACCGCCGCCTTCGTCGCCAGGCCCGCCTGAGCCGAGCGCTGCTCCGGCGGCAGCGCCGGCAGAACCTCCAGCGGCCGCGCCAGTTCTCGCCTCGCCCGCCCCACCGGCCGATAATGTGAAGCCGGCCGCTACGCAAGCAGCTTTGGACTTGGGCCAGAAACCTGCCAGTGAACAAGGCGCTGCCGCGTCTGGGTCTGGCACGCGCTGGTGGCTGTGGACGGGCATTGGCGTGGTGGTGGTTGCGGCAGTGGTGACCGCAGTCTTGTTGTCGACGGGCAGTCCAGGGCGCGATGGCACCTGCCCGTCTGGGCTGGATGGCTGCATTCCGGTGGGTAAGTGACTGCCATGGGTAGACGGTCTTTCGTGGGACTGGCGGCGCTACTAGCGCTGGGCGCGTGCCAGGGCAAGCAGCGCACCATGCTGGTCGTGGAAATCGACAGCAATTTGGTGGTTCCCGGCGAGCTGGACAAGGTGGACGTGGCGATCACCGTGAACGGGGAAACTCCACACACGCCCTATTCGCTGATCAATGACTACAAGCTGCCCTTGCACGTAGGCGTGGTGGAAACCGGCGATGGGGCAGGGAACATCACCATCGTGGCCAGCGGGTACAAGGGGCCCACGTTTGTGGTCAGCGAGACGGCGATCGTCGGATTCGTCGAGGGCAAGTCGATGCTGCTCAAGCTGTTTCTGGCGCGCGAGTGCATTGGCAAGACATGCCCGAATTCGAACCAGACCTGCACCACCGGCGGGAACTGCCGGGACCAGGTGCGTAAGCCGAACGAGCTGACGCCCTTCACTCCCAGCGATCTGGTGGACGCAGCGCCGCCACGTGAAGATGCGCGCAGGACCTACGACATCGGAATATCCGACGGCACGGTCCGGGGCGGAGACGCAACTGACGTCAAGCTTGATGTTCCCTACACAGCAGATTCCTTCGGCGATGCGAGGCCCAGCGGCAACGAGGCCAGCACGGACGGTACTGGCGGCGCAGCGGGCGACGGCGGTACGACAGCGATGGACGCAAGCGACGTGGGCGACAGCGACGTGCCGGTTGCGACCGGCGGCATGGATGGAAACGATGGTTCCACTGCCACCGGCGGGGCAGGTGTCACTGACGGGCCGGTGGGGACAGGCGGCGTTGCTGGAGGCGACGCTGCGAGTGCAACCGGCGGAACGAGCGTCACCGATGGCCCTCTGGCAACCGGCGGTGTGGATGGAAGCGACGGCCCGAGGGAAGCGGGCGGCACGAGCATCGCCGACGGCCCCCTGGCAACCGACGGTGTGGATGGAAGCGATGGCCCGAGTGAAGTGGGCGGGACAAGCAGCACCGATGGCCCCATGGCAACGGACGGCGCGGATGGAGGCGACGGCCCGAGTGAAGCGGGCGGCGCGAGTATCACCGATGGTGGCTGCGTGCCCGTGGCCTGCACAACCGCAAGCGGCGACCAGTACTGCGGCGACATCGGCGATGGGTGCGGATCACCCCTACACTGCGGAACCACGTGCGCAAAGCCCGGGTGGATCTGCCAAGATAGCTTGTGCAGGGGACCGCCAGAGGTGTGCACCCCGCTGGTTTGCCAGCCAGCCTCGGGTGGCCAGTACTGTGGAACCATCGGCGATAGCTGCGGCCACCTGCTCGATTGCGGCACGGACTGCTCGGCTGCGGGCAGCGGCTGGGTGTGCGGCAGCAACAACGTGTGTCTGGGAGGGACTGACTGCGTGAAAGCCACCTGCAACAACGCCAACGGCGTGCAGCAATACTGCGGCAACATCGGTGATGGTTGCGGTGGGACGCTGAGCTGTCCGGCGACATGCGCGAACGGCGTACCCTGTGGTGCCGTCACGGCCAAAGTCTGCGAACCTTGCGGCGGCCTGTGCCTGAAGCGGATTCGCTGCAGCGGTGCGGCCACGACGAGCATCAGCGGCACGGTGTACGACCCGGCGGGTCTGAACCCGCTCTACAACGTGATCGTGTCCATCCCGAACGCGCCGCTCGATATGATTCCGACGGGTGCGACCTGCTCCTCTTGTGACGCCCAGGTATCGGGTCAGCCTATTGCCGCGGCGTTGACCGACGCCACCGGGCACTTTGTTCTCAACAACGTGCCGTGGGGTACCGATTTTCCGCTGGTCATGCAACTCGGCAAGTGGCGACGCCAGGTCAGCGTTACCGCGAGCTGGGTCACCCAGCAGTGTGCAGACAATCCGATTGTGGAGCCCCGGCCGGCAACCCTGTTGCGCCTGCCAAGGAACATCCACGACGGTGACAACAGCGGCCAGTACACCAGCATACCCAGGATCGCGATTGCGGCTGGCAATGCCCACCCCAATAGTCTCGTCAATGGTGCCCAAGTCACCGATTCCACCATTACCGAGCGCTTGCAATGTCTTCTTCGCCGGATAGGTATCGATGCGTCCGAATTCAGCCTACCCGGTGGCTCGAGCTCGATTTCCTTGTACAATCAGTCGCAGGGGACTGACACCTGTAATCAGGTCGGCGGCAGCACCGCGACGTTCCCTGACGCCACCACGAATCTTTGGGACAGCCAGGCGCACCTGAATCAGTACGACGTCATCCTGCTCAATTGTGGCGGCTCGCAGGTGGACCCGACCAGCACGACAGGTCGGGCCTTCATTCCAAACCCAGCCGCGGTCGATCGAATGCGGGACTACCTAAATGGCGGTGGCCGCGTGTTTGCCGAACACTATCACTGGGCCTGGATCAAGTCGTTCACGGGCTATCCTTCCAGGTTCGGCGACGTCGCAACCTGGTACGTACCGAGCGGGCTAATCGGATCGGCTCCAAGGGACGCCTTCATCGACCAATCATTCCCAAAGGGCATGGCGTTTGCCTCCTGGCTGGCGAACGTCGGCGCGTCCATGACCGCCGGGCACCTGCCGCTTTCCAGTGGCGTGACCTACACTGCCATCGACCAAATCAAGCCGCCTTCGCAACGATGGATCTACGAACCCGCGGACAGCGGGGCTCCAAACGGAGTGGCGCAATACACACACTACTTCTCTTTCAAGACTCCGATAGGCGCACCCGAAGCACAGCAATGCGGGAGATTTTCATACACCGCCATGCACGTGAGCGATTCTGCGTCGACCGGCTTCCCGGGAGATCCAGCCATAAGCGGAGGATATTCATTCCCTGGCTGCTGTTCCACTCGGACTGAGCTTTCGCCACAGGAGAAGGCGCTGGAGTTCATGTTCTTCGACCTTTCAGGGTGCATAAACCCGATCGACTTGCCACCGCCCCCGCCCCCGAACGATGCCCTAGCTCCTCCCCCGCCGCCTCCGCCGCCGGTCCCCACGCACGCGGCAGCGAGACCGGGTCAGTGAAAGTACCGGTCCTTGAGCGCGAGGAGGCGCTTTTCGACCAGGTGGTACAGCAGTTGGGCGGCGGCAAAAGTGATGAGCCAGAAGTAGACGATAGCTAGACCGAGATTGATCACGGTTGGCCGCCGCGGAACCGCGAACAGGAGGAGCATGCCCAGGTCCATCACCGGCAGGTGGAGAAGGTACATGCCGTACGAGACGCGACCCACGGCAGCCAAGGGCCGGAATTCGAGTGCGCGGCACAGCCAGGTATTCGGCCGCCGGGTCAACTCAAGCAGGAGGATGGCTGTGGTCAGCGCCAGCAGGGAAAAACCCGCCGAGAATCCCAGGGGCCGGCCGACCGGGCTAACCGACATGGTGCTGGTTGCGACCAACAAGCCGATGAGGACGCCCCCGGTGCCCAACAGCAGCCGGCGGGTCGAGTCGCGCCAGGAAATCCGGCCGGCCAGGAGCGCGGCCAGGCCGCCCCAGAGGATACTGTCAAGCCGGTAGTGCGAGGCGAAGTGAACAGCCAGCGGTTGGTCCCAGCCGCTGGCAATGGCGAGATGGCGAAGTACCGGGAGCGTTATGCCTACCGCGAGCGACACCGCTACGCGCGCCCGCGTGCGCTTGACCATGAACAGGAAGAAGGGCCAGAGGAGATAGAAATGCTCCTCCACGCACAGGGACCAATACACGTTGTAGGCTCCGCGCGGAAGCAAGACCGCGTGGCCGGCCCAACGCGGCCCATACGACATGAAGTAGTTTGCCCAGAAGGTGCCGTAGGGCAGAAGCCCGAGGGCCGAGTGCTTGATCTCGTCTAGGCCCGCCGAAGGCACAAAGGGATAGCGAGCCAGCAGGCAGGTTTCCAGGGCGAACACAGCGTAGAACGCGGGCAGGATGCGGAACACGCGACGCAGGTAGAAGCGGCCCAGGCTGAAGTGTCGCGGCCGCCCGGCAAGCACCTCGCGCTCCTCCTCGCGTACCAGCAGTGAAGTGATGAGAAAACCACTGAGGCCGAAGAACAGATCCACGCCGGCCCATCCCGCCATCAGCCAGGGCCGCACCCAGCCCAAGGTCGCGTCGGGATAGAGCGTGGTGCTTACCGCGTGATACGCGATCACCATCAAGATGGCGAGACCGCGCACACCATCGAAGCTGCGCACGTGAAACCGGCTGGGCGCTCCCCCGGCAGCGGGTTGCTGTGCAGGCGGTGCGGGCTCGCGGCTCAAGGTCACGCGTCCATTAAACCACGGGACGCGAACCCGTTTGGGCATTACTAGCCGGTTTTCTTCCCTTCCCTGTCTGGTCCGGCTCTGTGGCCTCTGTACTACTAGGATGCAGCTTCTTCGCAGGCCGCGAAGATTCTCGCCAGAGCCACGATAGCCGCGGGAGGTCGTGGCCGTGGCCGTGGCCGTGGCCGGAGTGATCCCTTTGGTTGCGGCCGTCAGGCTGCTCTGTACTCTCTGTGGTGAAAGAGCTAGCCAGTCCGGACTACTGTGAGCTCTGCCGTTTGCGTACGCGCAGGTACTCGGCCTGTTGCTCACCGATGAGCCAGCTTGGCTCGGCCAGGACATCATCGAACAAGGACGAGGTTGGGGGTGGCCCGACCGCCTCTTCGCTGGCGATGGCCGCGCGGATTTCATCGTCGATGCGCTGGCGCGTGGCCGCCTGCGCATCGGCCGTCAGAATCTTTTCTGCGTGCAGCCAGATTCCGAAGCGGATCAGAGGATCCTTGCGTTGCCAGGCTGCCGCCTCGGCCGGATCGCGGTAGCGACTGGGATCGTCGCTGGGGCCGTGTGCGCCCAGACGGTAGGTGACGGCCTCGATGAAGCTGGGGCCGCGACCGGAGCGCGCGCGGTCCACCGCATCCTTGATGACCGCGTAGAGCGCGAGCACGTCGTTGCCGTCAACCCGGAACGACGGCACGCCAAAGGCCAGGCCCTTGATGGCGATGCTGCGCGCGGCGGTCTGGTGGGAAAGCGGCGTGGAGATGGCCCACTGGTTGTTCTGGCACACGAACACCACCGGCGCCTTGAACACGGCTGCGAAGTTGAGGCCCGACTGGAAGTCATCTTCGCTGGTGCCGCCGTCGCCCACGAAACCGACAACCACCGTGTGCTCGCCGCGCATGCGCGCGGCCCAGGCCAGACCGGTGGCGTGCGGCATCTGCGAGGCCACGCTTGCGGACCCGATGACGTGACGGCTGGCGCGCGACCCGACCTGGCCCGGCGCCTGCCGGCCATGCGCAGGGTCGTTGGCGTTGCCGAGCATCTGCGCCAAGAAGGTGCGAAAGGGCAGGCCGCGGTACAGCGCCGCGCTCGCTTCCCGCAGGGCCGGGACGAAATAGTCGTCCGGGGCCAGGGCATGGGCTGCCGCGATCACCCCGGCCTCCTGGCCACGGGCATCGAGGTACAGCCCGACGCGGCCTTGGCCCTGCATGGTCAGCATATGCTCGTCGAGCAGCCGTCCGCGCAGCATGCCCTCATACATGCGCACCAACTCCTCGGCCGACAGCGTGGGCACGGCCGCCAGTGCGAGCCCGTTCTCGTCGAGGATCTGCCGCAGCCCGGTGGCGCACGCCTCGTCCAGGTCGGAGAAAGCCTCGACGCTTTCCGCCTGGCTCTGGCCCGAGCGAACCTTGCTGGTGGCCATCCTAGGTCGACTCGAGGAATAGTAACCCGGGCGTTTCCAACGAGGATTTGATCTCGGCCACGAACTTAGCCGCGTCGTGGCCGTCGACCATGCGGTGATCCACCGAGAGCGATAGGTTCAGCATCTCGCGAATCACGATCTTGTCCTCCACCACCGCCGGCCGCTTGGCGATCTTGTGCACCGCCAGGATCGCCACCTCGGGGTAGTTTACGATGGGCGTGGCCGACAGCCCGCCGAGCGCGCCCAGGCTGGTGATGGTGAAGGTGGAGCCCCCCAGATCTGAGGGGGAGACGTGGCCCGTGCGCGCGGAGGTGGCCAGCCGTTCCACTTCACGAGCCAATTCGAGCAGCGAGCGACGATCCGCGTGGCGAATCACCGGGACCATGAGCCCCTCGGGGGTTTGCGCGGCCAAGCCGATGTGGTACTCGTGCCGCTGCACGATCTCGCCCGCCTTTTCGTCGAGATAGGCATTGAGTTGGGGCTGCTTCTTGAGCGCCTCCACCGTGGCCCTGATGAAGAAGGGCAGGTAGCTGAGCTTGACGTCGTGGCCGGCCAGGCGCGCCTCGGCCTTGTTGCGCAGTTCGACCAACTCGGTGGCGTCGACCTCCTCGACATAGGTGAATTGGGCCACCTCGCGCTGGGTGCGCAACATGTGCTCGGCAATTTGTCGGCGCACACCGCGGAACGGGATGCGGACGTCGCCGGTCACCATGGGCCGCGGGGTGGGCGCCACCAAGCCAGCCGACACCTTGGCTGCGCGCACGTCCTCCGCGGTGATCTGGCCGCCTGGGCCGGTGCCCGTTACTGCGGTGAGATTCAGGTCCATCTCGCGCGCCAGCTTGCGCACCACCGGGGTGGCCAGCACGCTCTCGGGTGTGCGGGCCGGCGCGGACGCCTCTGGGGCCGGCGCGGGCGTCACCGGGGCCGGGGCAGGCGCCGGCGTGGGACCAGGCGTGGGTGTGACAGGGCTAGGCGTCCGGTCCTCGTCGTCGGCCGTACCGATGATCACCAGCACCTCGCCCACCGGGCAGCGTTTGCCCTCGGCGAAGCAGCGATCGAGCACGCGCCCGGCGCGCGGGGCGGCGATCTCCACGGTTGCCTTGTCGGTCATGATCTCCACCATGGGCTGGTCCTGCGTTAACACGTCGCCTTCCTTGACCAGCCAGCGGACGATCTCGGCCTCTGCCATTCCTTCGCCAATATCGGGCAGTCTGAATTCGTAGGCCATGGTTCTCCTCGTTGCTATCCGTTGGTGACACGCTCGATCGCATCCAGGATGCGCTCGCGGTTGGGCAGATATTCCATTTCCAGCGCGTAGGGGAAGGGCGTGTCGAAGCCGGTGACGCGCAGGATGGGAGCTTCCAGATGGAGGAGCGCGCGCTCCTGGATGCTGGCAGCCAACTCAGCACCGAAGCCGCAGGTGCGCGGTGCCTCGTGCACCACGATCACGCGGCCGGTCTTCTTCACCGAGGCAACAATGGTCTCGATGTCGAAAGGCAGAAGGGTACGCAGATCGATAAGCTCGATGTCGTAGCCCTGACCGGTGCCTTTCTCGACCGCATCGAGGGCCGTGTGCACCATCGCGCCCCAGGCCAGGATGGTCACCGAGCGCGCAGAACGGCCGGCTGCCTCGTGCAGCACCGCCGCCTTGCCGATAGGAACCACGTACTCGCCCGCGGGGACTTCCCCGCGCGCCGTGCGGTAGTGGCGCTTGGGCTCCATGAAAATCACCGGGTCGTCGCCCCGGATGGCCGCGGCCAGCAGGCCCTTGGTGTCCGCCGGGTTGGACGGGTAGACGACCTTGAGCCCCGGGGTGTGGATGAAGATGGTTTCGGGCGATTGCGAGTGGTAGTGCCCGCCTTTGATTCCCCCGCCGGCAGGCATGCGTATCACCACCGGCGCCTGGTACTCGCCGCCGGAGCGGTAGCGCATTTTGGCCAGCTCATTCACGATCTGGTCATAGGCCGGGTACACGTAGTCAGCGAACTGGATCTCGGCCACCGGGCGCAGCCCGTACAGTGCCATCCCGATGGCGCAGCCCACGATGCCGTTTTCCGCCAGCGGCGTGTCGATGCAGCGGTCTGGGCCGAATTCCTCCTGCAACCCCACGGTGGCGCGGAAAACGCCGCCAAAGCGGCCTACGTCTTCGCCCAGCACCACTACGCGGCTGTCCCGCCGCATCTCGACCCGGAGGCAGTCGTTCACGGCCTGGATGATGTTCATCTCGGGCATGGGGGCCTGCGACGGAATTACGCCAGCCTTCGTCCGGAATCAAGTCCGACGCGACACCGAAGGGCCAACTTGTGTTCTTTCGTGACGCGGTCGGTGACCAGATCGGCGCAGTGGACGAGACGCGCGATATCGGCGATCTTCGGGGTCGTGATCCACCTCCGCAACGTCTGGCGCGCCGCGATCGCTCTGGCGCTGGTCGGCTGCTTGGCCACGGGCTGTGCGCGCACCTACGCGGGCCCCAAGACCTTGGCCGCCGTCGCCGCGGTGTTGCTGGTGGGCGGCGGCACAACCTGGGTGGTGGGCGAGCGCCAGAACCACGCCGGCACTGCGAACCTTGGCCTGGTCACCACGGTCATCGGGTTCGGCGCTGCGATCGGTGCGGCGGGTTGGTTGGCCGCCTCCGCGGCTTGTGAGGAAGACCCAGACTGCCCGCGCGGCGAGGAATGCAAAGAGATCCCCGCGCTCCCGGGCCGCGTGCCCTACAAACAGTGCATGCGTCGGCCGGTGCCCTAACCTACTGGACGGTCAGGCCCAGGAAGCAGAAATCGAAGGGGGTGGGGCTGAATCCGCTGCATGGAACCATGAGTTGAACCGCTGTGATGGGAGTGCCAGACACAAACGGGCTCCCAAGACCACTCCAGCATTGCGTGTTGAGCTGGGAAAAGGGAATCGTAATGGTAGTAGGGCTGGTCGCCGCCGGCAGAGTGGTACACCAATAGTCACTGCCGTCGTAGAGTTGTAATCGCAATGTCGAGCCAGCGTGGTTCGCGTAGGTGAGAGAAATCGAGCTGCCCGAAAGCACCAGAGAACTCGAAGACCCACTGGCGCCGGATTCAGCTTGATTGACGTTGAAGCCGGCCCCAGCCCAGGAGGCGTACGTGCTGTCGGCGGCCACCGTGCCTGACGCACAGAAGGAGTTCGGTCCGTAGGTCAACGTGATCGAAGATCCCGAGCCACTCTCATAGGAAGAGACATGTCCCATCATAACGACTGTGCCGGTATCGACAGTCACAAAGCCATCGGGTTGGATTGCCGGGGTACCGACCGGTGGCGTCCCGCCAGTTGCCACGCTGCCACCAACATGTGAACTGCCGCCGGCTGCCGTTGCATTTCCGGTTGTGATCGCCCCCCCGGCCATCATGCCTCCCGTGTTGGTAGTTGCTCCGCCAACTGTCGAACGTGACCCGCCGTCGCTGTGCCCTCCGCTGGGGATCGGCCTCGTGCCACCCGTGGACGGGGCCCCGCCGTTTCTTGTGCCACCGACGGAACTTCCCGATACCCCACCCGAAGCGCGACTGCCTGCAGACGCTATGCTTCCGCCCGTGCCCCCGGCTCCACCCCTGCCTGGTGCGCCCGCAGACGCTATGCTTCCGCCCGTGCCCCCGGCTCCACCCCTGCCTGGTGCGCCCGCAACGCCTCCGCCGCCTGCGGCCGTGGTTGCAACGGCGCCTCCCGTCGGTTCACTTGCGTCCTCGTTATCTTCAGGCGAGCTTGCGCCCAGCGGGTGGAGCGGGGTCCGCGCCGTGCAGGCAAATATGAGCAGCGGCGCGACTGCGTAGAGTGCGGCCAAGTTCCTGCGCGGGCGTGGACCGAAAGCGAAGGGGCTGATTTTGAGTTGGGGTGCATTCATGAATCCACCTCCAGAAGATAATGAGTCACATGCGGACCTGTGCGGGTCAATTTTAGCAGGCGCAGCAGGGCGGACCAGCATGGACTGCCGCGGCGAGCGTCCGGTTTCTACAACAGCGCAGCGAAAACGGTGCGACAAAGACCGATCCGGCGAAAGGAAAATCTGGCCCGCGCACGCCGGTGCAGAACTCTACTTCGGCAAGGAGGCTCGTGTCCCTGGCTCTCTGCCGAACCGAGTCCGCCTTCTCGCCATGACTTGTTGATAGGAGGTCGTCATGATCCAGCAGCACGTGCTCGCAGTCTTGTCAGCCTTGCTGGCGTTCTCGGGGTGCGGGGCCGGCTTGGGCAAGGGTGCCGGTGCGCCGGCGTCTGCCTCGGCTGACCCAGGAGGGGCTGAGGGCTCGCGCCGCAATCCCTTCCTTGGGGTCAACTTCTTTCTCAACCCCGAGTACGTCGCGGATGTCGAAAAGACAGCCAAGACGCTTCCCTCGGACGCGGACGTGATTCGCAAGGTGAAACAGTACCCCACCGGAATATGGCTCGATTCCATTGCGAAATTGGCTTTGCTTCCAAAGTGGCTCGACCAGGCGAGGCAGCAACAGCAATCGAGTGGCCAGCCCACGCTGTCGGTGTTCGTGGTCTACGACATGCCGAACCGCGACTGTGCTTCGAAGTCGTCGGCTGGGGAACTCAGGGTTTCGCAGAATGGCGCCGCTCGCTACCGAACCGAGTTCATCGATCCCATTGCGGCCCACTTCAAGGCATATTCCGACTTGCCCATCGCAGTGATCCTGGAACCAGATTCCCTGGCCAACCTGGTCACTAACCTGAATCTTCCGGCATGCGACGAAGCGCGTGACGTGTACGTCGACTCGTCTGCCTACGCTATCCAGAAGCTGGGCCTGCCCAACGTCAGCATCTACCTTGATGCTGCCCACGCGGGCTGGCTGGGATGGGACCACCACCGCGAGAACCTTATCAAGGTCTACAAGAAGGTGCTCAAGGCTGCGGGCGGCGTCGACATGATCCGGGGGTTCGCCACCAACGTGTCGAACTACACCCATCTCTACAACAACGATGGCATGGCCATGGAATCCAGTGACCCCTGCTACAACGAGCTCGTCTATGTGAAGAAGCTGGCCGTGGGGCTCAGCGATCACGGCATCCGAAACAAGGGCTTCATCGTCGATACCTCGCGCAATGGCAAGGGGAAGATCCGCAAGGTGTGGGGCAACTGGTGCAACATCAAGGGCGCTGGCCTGGGCGAGCGGCCGCGGGCGGCGCCGGAACCATTCGTGGATGCCTTCTTCTGGATCAAAGTGCCGGGGGAATCAGATGGCACATCAGACCCGTCAGGACCACGTTTCGATCCGGACTGTGCGTCCGCTGAAAGCGCCACCGGGGCGCCGCAAGCCGGCACATGGTTTCAGTCCTACTTCGTGGACTTGGTCCGCAACGCCACGCCGCCCCTTTGAGCCGTCATGATGGAAGCTGGAACGGCGACAGCGAAAGCTGACCCGCGCACGCCAGCCCGTGACTCTTCTCCTACAAGAAAGTGGATCCCTCTGGCTCACCGCGCAAGTCTGTCCAACTTCTCCGCGTGGCGACTTGGTCCGCATGCTGGGCCGAGCCGCCTGCGACCCACATATCTAGGCCAACACCTTGAACTGAGAAGGCATTATAGACAGGATGGCATGGAGGCGGTTCTTCGTTCCATGGTTCACTCCCCCATTTCGCCGCGGCTTCCCTCCGGGGTTTCGGACAGCGGCGATGGGCCGCTGGTGTGTGCCGCACGCACAGGTGACCGACGGGCCTGCCGGGCCATCTGGGAGAAATACGCGTCCCTGGTGCAGCGAATGGTCAGGCGGTTCTTCGGGCCCGGCCCGGATCACCTGGACGTCTGCCAGGAGGCGTTTCTGCGCGTCTTCAAGCGTCTCGATGAACTGCGCGAGCCCGCTGCCTTGCCTGGCTTCATCATCGGCGTCACCCTGGGCGTCGCCCGCAACGAGGCGAGACGCCGCCGCATCCGCGCCATCGTGGGCCTGACCGCCACCGATGAATGGCCCGGGGCCATCGTGCCCGGCGCAGAGGACGAGGCGCGTGAGGCGGTACGTGCGCTGTACCGGCTGCTCGACGGTCTGGGCGCAGAGGATCGCTCGTTGTTCGTTGCCCGATACGTGGAGAAGATGGAGATAGCCGACGTGGCTGCCATGCACGGACTGAGCCTTTCCACGGTCAAGCGGCGCATAGCTCGTCTCGTCCTGCGGGTCGACGCGCGCATGAAATCCGAGCCGGCTCTTGCGCAATACGTGGGCGTGCTCAGCCAGGGAGGAACGAGTTGATCAAGCAACAGAATTCGGTGAACGCGAGCGAGGCTCGCTGTCACCTCCTGGGTGATCTCGCGGCTCGCGCTGCAGGGGAGGGGCAGCCCGATCTGCGGCAGTGGGCCGCGATCGAACAGGCCCTCGCGGGACGGTCAGGCTTCTTGCGACGCCGCTGGTTGGTCCTGGTTTTTCCGGCGCTGGCGGGCCTGGCCCTCTGCATCGGCGCGCGCCAAACCCTCGGCCATGTGTCACAGGGCTGCACGCTCGGTCCGGATGGCAGCTTCTCGGTCCCGGATGCTCGCGAGTGCACGGTGACGTTCGATGAAGGCACACGCATCACCTTGGGCAAGGCCAGCAGTGGCCGATTGCACAAGCTGTGGTTCCGCAGCGGCGCCCAGCTTGATATCCAGAGTGGCCACGCCGATCTTTCCGTGGTTCATCGTCGGTTTGGCCGCTGGGAGGCGCTGGCCGGACCTTTCGCGGTTCGGGTGACCGGCACGAAGTTCGAGGTTGATTGGGCGCCCGGACAAGGCCGCTTCGGCCTGACGGTGAGCGAGGGCAAAGTGAGCGCGAACGGCGGCCCACTGCGCGACCGCACGGTACGCGCCGGACACAGGATCGAGGTCGACACGGCCACCGGCCATGTGATCGAAGGTGACCTCGGCGAACCACCAGGCGCACAGGCGACGCCGCCGCGGGCGGTCGCGGCCGAGAGCCCGGAGAAAGCCGCAGCAGAATCGGCCGCGCCCCCAGCCCTGGTAGCCCAGCGCAGGAGGGGCGCGCCGAGCAGGAAGACTGCGGCTCGCAATCTTGCATTCTTCGCGGAGGCAAAGACCCCAACTGCGACGCCGGAGACCCCTGCCGCCACGCCCGAGCTGGCGCCCCGCGAGTGGACTGCGTCCTCCGCGGCGGATGACCAGCCTGCGCCTGCGCCGCCTGGCCCACGCCGCCTGACGGTTGGTCGTAATGGCGAGCTGGTCGGCGGCGTCAGTGGCCCGGTTCGGGTTCGGCGCGGTTCAGGTACCGAATTCTCGAAACGGGCACATGCCTCGGCCAACCATCTCTACCTCGATGACGGGTCGCTGTGCACAAGCGGGAAGACGCCCCAACTTGCGTGCATGGACGAGGTGGGCGTACCCAAGCGGTGCGACTGGGACACCAACTGGGGCGTGCTCATCATGTGGCACCCGCGCGAAGATCAGAAAGCCTGGGGCAGCGGCGCAAGCTCGAGCATCGCTTTGGAATTCCGGGGCAAGGCCGGCCACTACCGACTCGTCGCTCACCGCGCGGGCGATCCGGCTCAACGGGCGTATTGCGTTGCAAACTACCGTTCCGGGGGGAGGGTGAAGCCTTCCGACTTCGAGGATTGCCGGGGCACTGGCGGTTCACGCCTGCCCGACTTCACAAAGATCGACTACTTCGCCCTGCAGTTATTGTCCGAAGAGGCCTGGCTCAACTTCAAGTTCTGCCTGTCGGCTATCAGCCTCCCCTGAAAGAAGGTATGCGAATCATCTCAGACAACTGGTCAATCAATTGTGGAGGCCCGACAGCAGTTTCTTGACGAGAGCAACAGGTGGGGGTGATGTGATCGACGTCGGAGACGTGCGAAATGACCCAACCAGCGCGGATAGCTTGCCCCGCCACAAGCACCCCTCCGAGAACCCGCGTTGTCGCGCCCTTGCTTTCCATCGCCATCTTGGCTGCGACTCTGTTGGCTCTGGGCAGGATCGCGTTTGGCCAGGCCGGTTCTCCAGAAGTGGACGATAACGAAACCTCGCCGGCAGCGGACACCCCGACTGTGGCTGCCCCCACGGCAGAAGCGGCGGCTCCAAGTGCCCCCGCCGAGGCGGCCGCGGTCGAGCCGCAAACCGACAGGGCCAGCCCGCAGCCCAAGCGCCGGGGAAAGAGCACCCAGCTCGGACTGTCTCCCCAGAGTACCGAGGTTGCCCCTCCTTCGGCGGGCCCGCCCTCGGTAGCCGAGGCGCCGACCTCGAATTGGGGCTTCAGGTTCCACGGCTTCTTCCGTGGCCCCATGCGGTTGAGCATGGGGACTGAGCCCGGCAGGGGTGTTCAGTTCCACGCCCCGCCCGTGACGCCTGATCTTAACTACACGACATGGAGCTTCACCAACAATAACCCCGGCCCTTGGGGCGAGATGCTTTTCCAGTACGGGAACAACCGCGTCACCATGACCACCGCCATCGCCAGCTACAACATCACCTCGGGTGGCTGGCGCGAGTTGCAGGACCAGTTCGGCATCGACCGCGCCTTTCTCACCCTCAATTTCCCCGACGCCCTGGGGGATGTGGGCATGATGGTGTGGAACGTGGGCGTGTTCGGGGACCGCTACGGCGCCATGGGCAAGTACGATGGCGGCGCCTATGACACCTACATGATTGGCCGCACCCGCATCGCCGGCGCCACCGGCATATTCGATCTTGACCTGACTGACAGCTTCAAACTGGTTGTCGAGGGAGGGGGTGGCGCCAAGATGGATGTGCAGGTGTGGCACAAGTCACCTTATCCCTCGTGGCAGCCCTTCCCCGGGCACGCGCAGATGGGAACCACAATGTTGGCCCACGCCCACGTTGGTGGGGTGTTTGCTCAGGTGCTCACTTTGACAGGCCACTACATGTACACCTGGACCAAAGACGCCATGCGAACCGATATGAACAGGATCCCCGAGGAGCAAAACGGGCCGGGCGCACCCTACGCAGCTCGGGACGGCAGCATGCGAATCCTTGGTGTTGACCTGAGGCTCGACGGCCGCTGGCTGGGAGACGGCTACCTCGGCTTCTCCTCCATCAAGACGGCCAACGTGGGCGTCCTGTCCGACACAATCGAGGTCATTCACTCTCAAGGCGGCTGGCAGTACCAGGCCAACTATACGTCCAGCTATGGCGATAGCACGGTTAACAGCATCGGCCTCCAGTACACGTTCAGCCTGGCCGCCTTCTTGCGGCGGCCGCAGGAGTGGTGGGGCCAAGGCCCTGACTTCACCATCCAGGTCTTCGGCATGTACAACCGCATCAGCGGTCTTGCCGCGACGAACGAGCCGGCAATGGCGTTCTTGGGGAAGAGCAAGCTGAAGTTGGGGACACAGTTGCTCTACACGCCGCTGACATTCATGTCAGGCGGGGTTCGCTTCGACTCGGTTCAGCCGAACATGGACGATCGCACCCACAGCTTCTGGGTTCTGTCTCCGCGGCTGCTCTTCCGTACGGCGTTCGTCACGCACGAGCAGGTCATGATCCAGTACCAGTACTATTCGTGTGGAAGTTGGTACCGCAACGACCCGACCGCAAGTCTTCCCTTTCCCTACGGACAGTCAGGGAATCTCTGGGTGCCTCTGCAGCCCGACAAGCATACGCTTACCATCGCCGCTAGCATGTGGTGGTAACCCAATCCCGCGATAGCCGGTTGACAGGCGGCGACGGGACGGGGATTCTCCTTGTAACCATGCGCCCTGACGGCCGACGACCCGACGAATTGCGCGCCATCCGCATCACGCCCGACTGCAACCGCTACGCCGAGGGCTCGGCCTTGGTCGAGTTCGGCGAAACCAAGGTCATTTGCACCGCCACGGTCGAGAACAAGGTGCCGCCCTTCCTGGTGGGGCAGGGCAAGGGTTGGGTCACGGCCGAATACGCCATGCTTCCGCGTTCCACCCACACGCGCTCCGGTCGCAATCCGGGCGGCCGTGGCCAGGAGATCCAGCGGCTCATCGGCCGGGCCCTGCGCGCGGCGGTGCGGCCCGCGCACCTGGGCGAGCGTCAACTGACAGTGGACTGCGACGTGATCCAGGCCGACGGCGGCACGCGCACGGCGGCCATCACCGGGGGGTGGGTCGCGCTTGCCCTGGCAGTGCGACGGCTGGTGAAGAGCGAGAAGCTGACCCATGATCCCCTGCGTCGGGCAGTAGCGGCGCTGTCAGTGGGCATGGTCGCGGGGGAGCCGCGCCTGGACTTGGCCTACGAGGAGGACTCGGCGGCCGACGTGGATTTTAACTTTGTGATGACCGACGCGGGCCATTTCATCGAGATCCAGGGCACCGCCGAAGGTGAGCCGTTTACTTCCGACGACTACGCCAAGCTGGTTGCTCTGGCAAGCGTGGGTGCGAAACAGCTCTTTGCCCTGCAGCAGAAAGCCCTGGAGGCGGCCAAGCTCCCGTGAGGGTCGTGGTTGCGAGCCGCAACCGGCACAAGTTGCGCGAGATCGGCGTACTGCTGGCCGATGCGGGCTTGCCATGGGACCTGGTCGCGATCGACGAGGTTGCGCCCGCGTGCGCGCTCGTCGAGGACGAGCCCAGCTTTGCGGGCAATGCTCTGTCCAAGGCGCGCCAGGCGGCTGCGGCCAGCGGTTTGCCAGCCCTGGCCGACGACTCGGGCATCGAGGTGGATGTTCTCGGCGGGGCCCCGGGCGTGTACTCGGCGCGATGGAGTGGTGAGCCTAGTCGCGTGGGGAGCGGGCGAGCTTTGCTCGCCGCGGACCATCGCGCGAGGCCGAGCGAAGCGAGCGGGGAGGTGGGGCAGGTGGGGGGCCGAAGGGCATGGGAACCCTCTCAGGGTTCCCATATCAGTCGCGTGGGGAGCGGGCGAGCTTTGCTCGCCGCGGACCATCGCGGGAGGGCATGGGAACCCTCTCAGGGTTCCCATATCAGCGACGATGCGCGAAACAATCAGAAGATGTTGCGCGAGTTGGCGGGCGTTCCGACGGAAAAGCGCACTGCCCGCTACCGTTGCGCCGCGGTGTTCGTGGATCCGGCGCGCGGCTTGGAGATCGTGCGCACCGGCGCCTGTGAGGGCCGACTGTTGGAGTCGCCGCGTGGCACGGGCGGCTTCGGCTACGATCCGCTGTTCTTCATCGAGTCGCTCGGGCGCACCATGGCTGAGATCGCTCTCGCGGAGAAAAACCGACTCTCGCACCGTGCGGCCGCGTTTCGCGAGCTCGCGCAGGCTTTAGCTCAGCTCAATTCAGTGCGCTAAACTGGTGGTTCCGATGGTCACCGGGGGTGGCAGGAAGGTGCTGGTGATCTTGCTGGTGGACGTAAGGGTCCTGCCGACGGTAGTTGTGAGGGTAGCGGTGGCAGTCCTCGTGGGGGTCCTGGTGGCGGTCGCGGTGGGGGCGTCGATTCCGGCATCGCCCTTGGCAGTCGTGGTTCCGGTGGAGGTGGCGGTTGCGCCGTCGATCCCGGCGTCGAGTACAGTGCCGGTGGATGTCACGGTATTGGTGGCGGTCGCGATTCCGGCGTCGTGCACCGTGGTCGTGCCCGTGCCGGTAGAAGTTGGGGTTCCGGCGTCCTGGTCGGGCGGCTGACAGGTTCCGCTGATACATGTGAGAGCGGTATTGCGGCACACGTCGCCAGCGCAGCACGGCTGATCGCGGATTCCGCAGGGAACGCAATAGCCAGCCGAACAGACGTGGGCGCTGTTTGTGCAGGTGTTGCCGGCGCAGCAGGGCTGGGTAACGAGGCCGCAAACCGGGCCGGTGTCGGTCCCAGTGCCGGATCCGGTGCCGGTTCCGGTACCGGATCCGGTTGCGGTGCTGGATCCGGTGCCCGTTCCAGTCCCGGTGCCGGTTCTGGTGCCGGAGCCGGTGCGCGTCGCTGTCTTGCCACCTCCGTCATTACCGCCGCCGTCATTTCCACCACTCCCGCCCGTGGCCTGGGGCGCGTCCGGGGGTGGTTCGCTGGCGTCGATTTCCGGCGTGGTCCAGCACTTGCCATCGGAATGGCAAGTGTATCCGTCGGGGCATGCCTTGGCAGGAGGGGCAGCGCAGTGGCGTTTGCATTTCGCCACCCCAGCCACCAGACTCGATGCCTGACAGCTCTTGCAGGTGTCCAGTAGCGAATGGAGAATGCCAACGGGAATATGCGAGACGGTCCAGACACCCTGGACCAAGAATTGGCCGCCCATCTCGGCACCATCTTCTCGTTGCTGCACAAGCACACCGGGCACGATTTCAGTCGCTACAAGCAAGGCACGGTGCTACGGCGGATTCGCCGGCGGATCCAGGTCCTTCACGCGGCCTCAGTCGCCGACTACCAAGCTCTCCTCGATCGGGAGCCGCTCGAGGCGCAAGCCCTGCTCAAGGAACTGCTGATCGGAGTGACGCACTTCTTCCGGGACGGAGATGCTTTCGACGTGCTGGCGCAACAGGTTCTGCCCGGCGTGGTCCAGGGCAGGCCTGCGGAGATGCCCATTCGGGTTTGGGTTCCGGGCTGCGCGTCCGGTGAGGAGGCTTACTCGCTCGCTATCCTGCTGCGTGAGCAACTTGAGCGCGCCGAGGTGCGGCGCCAGGTCCAGCTCTTTGCCACCGACCTGGATGCCGAGCTGCTGGCGGAAGCGCGCCGCGGCCGCTACGCCGCGGAGATCGCCGAGCAGGTCTCGCCTGAGCGGCTGGCTCGCTTCTTCACCCGCGAAGGGGAGGAGTACCAGATCACCAGCGAGTTGCGTGAGATGTGCGTCTTCGCCCAGCACAGCCTGATCCGCGATCCTCCCTTCTCCCAACTCGACCTCATTTCTTGTCGGAACGTCTTCATCTACCTGGCGGCAGACCTGCAAATGAAACTGATCCCGCTCTTTCACCGCGCCCTGCGGTCGGGCGGGTGTCTCTTTCTCGGGCCGTCAGAGGGCATCGCGGCGCTACTCGACCTGTTCGACACCGTGGATCAGCGGTATCGGATTTTTCGTCGCAGAGAGACGGTGACCCCCGCTCCGGTGGAGTTGGGTATTCCCAGCCGGGCGGCTTTGCGGGCTTCGCTGTCGCTGCCCGTGGTCGGGAGCAAAGAATCGGGCAAGGAGGCCGCGCACGAGAGGGTGGGCGCCGCGTTCGAACGGGCTGTGCTCGACGAGTACGCCCCGCCCACCGCGGTGGTCAACGAGTCCGGCGACATTCTCTTCCTTGCCGGCCGGCCCTTTCGCTACCTGCAGCCCCCTGCGGGGCCTCTGTCCGCGAACATCCTCGATGCGGCCCCGATCAACCTGCGCCAGGAACTGCGCACCGCCTTGCGCGCGGCTGCCAAGGATCACGGGAAGGTCGTGCGCGAGGATGTCAGCGTCGATATCGATGAAACGCGGCGTCGGGTGCGCCTGACCGTGCGGCCGATGCCTGGCCTGGACCGCGACTCGGGTCTCTACCTGGTAATCCTGCAGGAGGTCGCTGTTCCCGAGCGGGCCGAGGACGGCGCGGTTGCCACACCGCCGCCCGATTTGCCGGCCATCGAGGATCTCGAGAGCGAGCTGCGCATGACTCGGGCCGAGCTGCGCAGCGCAGTCGAGCGTCTCGAATCGGCCAACGAGGAACTCAAGTCGGCCAACGAGGAGCTGATCTCCACCAACGAGGAGCTGATTTCCACCAACGAGGAGATGCAGCGGCGCACCGCCGAGTTGGACGCCACCTTGTCGTCCATGGCGAACGGGGTGGTGATCTACGGCCCGGATGGGCAGAAACGTTTTGGCAACCAGGCAGCGCAAGACATCCTGGAATACACGCCCGACGAGCAAGCCCTGACGGATCTCCGGGAACGTACCCGCGCGATCTCGTTCAGCAAGGAGGACGGTTCGACCTTTGCGCCTGAGGAGACCCCGGTGGCGCGGGCCCTGCGGGGTGAGACCAGCAAGCACGTCATCATGGCGGTCCGCCGCCCCGGCCGAGAGATCTGGATATCGGTGAACGCCGCTCCCATTCTCGGCCTCAACCGCGAGCTGCTGGGCGCGGTTTCGTCGGTCATCGACATCACCCTACGCCGGCAGATGGAGGCCCGGGCTGCCTGGCTGGCGTCCTTCCCCGAGCGCAATCCCCATCCCGTCACCGAGATCAGCCTGGACGGACAGATCCACTACGCCAATCCCGCCGCGCGCAGGCTGTTCCCCGATCTGGAAGAGCAGGGGCTTGCCCATCCTTGGCTAGGCGATTGGGCTTCGGCGACAAGGCCCTTGCAGGACAATGGAGAAGCGTCGGTCGAGCGAACTGTGACCGTGGGCCAGGCGACCTATGCGCAGTCGATATACCTTGTCCCCGAGGCCGGGCGCGTGCGCGTCTACGGTCGGGACGTCACCGCCCGGCGGCAGGCTGAGCGGCAAGTGAAAGATCAAGGCGAGTTGCTGGAAACCATCGTCAAGGAACTGCAGGTGGCCAACCAGCGGTTGCGCGAGGATGACCAGCGCAAGAATGAGTTTCTCGCCATGCTCTCCCACGAGTTGCGCAATCCGCTGGCACCCATTCGTAACAGCCTGTACGTGCTCGACCGCGCGGAACAAGGCAGCGCGCAGGCCAAGCGCGCGCAGGCCACCATCGATCGGCAGACCGCGCACCTGACCCGGCTGGTGGATGACCTGCTCGACATCACGCGAATCTCGAAGGGGAAGATCCAGCTCCGCAAACAGGTGGTTGACCTCTCCGACCTGGTCAGGCGAACCGTCGACGACCACCGGTCGGTCTTCGCTGCCGACGGCTTGGGGCTAGAGGTCGCGGTTCCCGATGCCGCGCTTTGGGTCGATGGGGACGCCACCCGCTTGGCCCAGGTGCTGGGCAACCTGCTGCACAACGCAGCCAAGTTCAGCGATCGGGACGGCCACACTTCGGTGTCCCTGGCGAAAGAGCAGAACATGGCCGTAGTCTCCGTGCGGGACACCGGGGTCGGCCTGAGCCGGGAGATAGTCCCACGCATCTTCGAGCCCTTCACTCAGGCCGACACCACCCTCGACCGGACGCGCGGCGGTCTGGGACTGGGCTTGGCCCTGGTCAAGGGCCTTGTCGACCTGCATGGCGGGTCAGTACGGGTCGAGAGCGAGGGGCTTGGCCAGGGCAGCGAATTCACCATCCGACTGCCACTGCTGGAGCTTGCCCCGGGCCGGGAAGCCGCGCCCAGCGCGGGGCGCGCAACCGGCGCGCGCCGGGTGCTCGTCATCGAGGACAACCTCGACGCAGCCGAAAGCCTGCGCGAGGTGCTGGAATTCGGCGGGCACGCGGTCGCGATCGCGAACAGCGGGAGGGACGGCATCGAGCAGTCCCGCACCTTCCGGCCCGACATGATCCTGTGCGACATCGGTCTGCCTGGGATGGATGGCTATGAAGTGGCGCGCAGGTTGCGCGCGGAGGAGAGCTTGGCTTCGGCCTACCTTGTCGCCTTGACGGGCTATGCCCTGCCCGAGGATTTGGCGAAGGCGAAGGAAGCGGGGTTCGACGAGCACATCGCCAAGCCGGCCAGCTTGGAAAGGATCGAGCAGATTCTGGCGAATGCGCCGAAGTGAAGGGTTCACCACCAGGGCGACTGGCAATCCCACACGATCCACGTCGCGGGCTGCGCCGAACCAGTGCTCTTCTGGTAATAGCCGGGCTTCTCCATGCAAACGCAGTAGTTTCCCGTGGTGGAGCTATCCGTTCCCCAAGCCCACTCCGTGGAACATGACGTGTTCTTGCTCACGCTCGAGGTCGCCTTGGAGGAATTGCTGCTGGCCAGTGCTGCGGCTGCAGCGCCGTCTGCCGCCGAGGTCACCACCGCGCAGCCGCCCGTCGCCGGGCTGGTGTACGTCCCGCCCGAACAGGTGAGCTGTTTGAAACCGTACATGCCCGGCGCGCAGACCTTGAGGCAACTGTCGAAGCCCGAGATGCAGGCGGTGGCCGTGCTGCCACTCTTGGCCGAGTTGGAACCCGGACACAGGACGTCGGTCGAGAGCGCCGCGCCCCCGACCCGATCGACGAGCGCGTGCGTGTCGGAGCCTTGGTAGCTGCAATTGGGGCTGGGACCCTCTCCGGTTCCATTGGCTCCCTTGGTGGAATCGGTGTCGCTATTTACCTTGTAGGTGTTGCAGAGGGTAGCGGTGCGGAAGGCGCAGATGTTCGACAAGGTCACCTGATCGTTCTCACTGACTCCGGCGACCTGATCGACGCCAATGGCCACAACGTTGCTGATGTTGACTGTGTGCTTGGCGCTCGTGGTACAACCGCCGCCCGAGCCGCAAGAGCGGTAGAGCTTGCCCGCCACTTCGACGTAGACGTTGGTGATGTTCAGGGTGCTGTCGCCCCCGTTGTGCTGAATTGTCTTGTCGCGCGCACCTTTGAATCCGCTGTTCGAAATGGTTGAGGCCTTGCTTGCGGTGCCGTCTTTGTTGATGGTGATGGCGTCGTCGCAAATGTAGGGGTACCAGACGTTGTCAATCGTGCAACTGCCGAGGCAGTGAATCCCATCGCCAATGTTCTTGCCGAAGATCACGTTGCTGACCGAGCCACCGTCGGCAACTTCGATGATCGCCTTCGTGCTTGATTGATCGCCGATGGAACAATCATTGAGGGTTCCCTCGTGCAAAGCCCCGCCTCCGTCGTAGGTGGTCACCGACTTGGTGCCGCTGATAGTGACCGTGCTGCCCTTGGCGGTGGGCCAGGCGAGCTTGGTCTCCAGGGTGGTACACGCCGAGGACACGGTCACGCTGGGCCCGGTGCTGGTGGAGGTGGTGCCACCCGTGCCGGTCGATCCGCCGGCGGACGTCGTGCCGCCCCTCGCGGTGGTGCCGCCCGCGCTGGATCCCCCCGACAGGGCGGAACCGCCGTTGGAGCCGCCCGCGGGGGTGTTTCCGCCGGTGGCAGTCCCGCCCGCTGGAAACGCGGTCGACCCGCCAGTGGCAGCCGTGGATCCGCCCAGAGTGGCCGTGACTCCACCCGAGGCTGTCGTGGATCCGCCCAGGGCAGTGGTAGTTCCGCCAGTCTTGGCGGTGGACCCGCCGGAAGCGGAGGTGGTTCCGCCCGCGGAGGCAGTGGAACCGCCTGAGGCAGTGGTAGCTCCGCCAGTCTTGGCGGTGGACCCGCCGGAAGCGGAGGTGGTTCCGCCAGCCGTGGCAGTGGACCCGCCTGAGGCCGTGCTCGTTCCGCCTGTCCTGGCGCTGCTCCCGCCTGAAGCGGAGGTGTTTCCCCCGGTCGCCGCGGTCGAGCCGCCATTCGGGGACGAACTCGTGCCACCCGAGGCGACCGTGCCTCCTTGCGTACTCGTGCCGCCGGAGCTGACACTGCCGCCAGTCTTGCCGGCAGCCCCCGAGGACCCGGGACTGCTACTGCATCCAGTTGCAAACACGGCCAAGGGGAGAAGGAGAGCAAGGAGACGAGCTGACTTCTGCATTTCTTTTTCTCCGGGTGGATGGAATCGAAGCCGAGAACACCTGCAGGCAGCTATGCCTTACCGATGCTTAGTGCCCGCCTCCCGCGATTGCTTCGACCAGAAGTGGGTATTGCCCGATGGGCGGTCCAGGCCCGCACGCCAACGGTCCTGCAACGCGCCGGCAGGTGGCTGGAATGGCCCACCAACCTCCCGTGCGTCAGCCATGCCAGGCAGCGTCAATCACGATATGCCCAGAGCTGTGCAGGGGCAGGGTCTTTTCAAGGACTTGCGTTTGTCGGCTTGCGCAAGACCCGGTTCTCAAACGGAGGCTCTGGCTGGTTATAATTCTGTCGCCTTGCTATGGGAGTTGTTGCACGCTTTGTTGAGAATTGACTAAAGTCCGCCCCAAGCTACCTGGCGGCAAGAGAGGGAACCATGACGGACAAGCTAGATTTCGGCCGATCGTTTCGGGGCCCAGCCTGGGCTCTCGCGGGAGTCTGCTGCGTTGGACTGCTATCCCTTGGCACGACCAACTGCCTGCCCGCTCCTGCCAACGACACCACGGCATCGGGCGGGGAAAGTAGCTCCGGCGGTGGCAGTGGCGGCAATTCGAGCAGCGGAAACCCCTCAGGCGGCAGCACCGATTCGGGGGGAGCCACGAACAGCGGTGGCACGACCTCCAGGGGCGGGAGCACCAATTCGGGCGGGAACCCCAACTCGGGCGGGACGACCTCCAGG
>PMBS01000198.1 GCA_003153015.1 Myxococcales bacterium | reverse complement strand
TGCCATCGATAAAGCGGCCCGCCGGGTCAAGAAGAATTTGCTTCGTGTGGTCTTTTCCTTATTAGCCGCCGGGTCCGGGTAGTCGGGGCGGGGTTTGGGTCGGCGCGGCGTATTGCGGATAGGAAGAAGAGGTCACCTCAGCCATCGATCCGTGCTCTCGGTCGGGGACCATAGCCCCGGGCACATGAAAAGGTCCGAACGGGGGTGCTACCAGTGACCCGACGCTGAGCAACCGGCGAAGCCGGCGCTGGTCATGGCACCACACGCACTCACCCGTGCGGATGACACTCAAAATCGTCTCCGAAATCGTCGCGGTTGGATAAGGGAAGCTGGGCATAGGGTTTGGAATTCAGTCGACGTGGCTCATGCGACCTGCGCAGCGGGTTGGGGAACGGGCAGCCTCGCCTCGAAGGGCGTGCGTCTACGCCACATGGCCCACAGGATGGTGGCCAGTTTCCTCGCGATGGCGCTCTTGGCCTTCTTGCGTCCGATACGCGTGGATAGACCTACTGCCCAGCGCTTGAGCGCGGTGTCCCTCTTGGTGCGCATAAGCGCGGTCGCACAAATATGCAGCAAACAGCGCAGCTGGCAGTTCCCATGCTTGGTGATGCCGCCCTTGACCGAGGTCTGGCCCGACTCGTACAGCGAAGGAACCAGGCCCAGGTAGGCAGCAACGAACCGGCTCGACTTGAAGCGCCCAGGGTCACGGATCACATGCACGAACGCAGCCGCGCACAGAGGACCCACGCCGGGTACAGTGCGGAGCAACTTGATGTCGGGGTCGCGCTCGGCGACCTGCTCGACCTCCTTGTCGCACTCGTCGATCAGCTTCGACAGTTCATCGATCCCGCGCAGCAGGCGTTCCACGATGGGCACCATGGCGGGTGGCATTCTCGGGATGGCGGAACGGATCACGTTGCTGAATCCGCCGGTCCACCTGGTGGGCAACTCGACGCCTTCTCCGTCCAGGATGCTCTGTACGCTGTTGCTCATCAGGGTGCGTGAGCGCACAAGCGTGTCGCGCGACGTGAAGGGCAGCCGCGCCATCCGTTGCTCCTGGGTCGGGATGTCCACTGCGGCCAGCAGGCCCGTCTGGCAGAGCTCGGCCAGGATGCGCGCGTCCAACTTGTCGTGCTTGATCCTTGCCGCGCCGATGGCTTTGGTTCGCCCGGGATCGACGACGACGACCTCGTGGCCGAGTTCCTTCAAGCGATCTGCCATCCAAAATGCCTTGCAACTCGCTTCCACGACGATCTTCAATCGCTCTCGATTCGCGAACACCTTCCGGATCGCACCCACGTTGTTTGGAAATTTGCCAGCGGTCACGGTCTTTCGTTCTCCGTCGACGATATGAAAGTAGCTGGACTTCTTTCCAAGATCGATTCCACAGTAGTTCATGGCCGGTCACCTCGTTGAAGTTGAGTTTCGACTTCCATCCTAGCGACATCATGTCGCTTGAGGGGCCGGCCGCTTTACCCCATCAGTGACATATTCAGAAGTGCGACAAGCGGGCGCAGTGAAGAGGTGAATGTAAACGTGTCGTAGGTGGATGAGATCGTTGCCGTTGCCGACGGTGTCCGGATCTCGGACAGCAGCGAGGCTACGGTTGCCGCAGTTTCAGTTTGGGAAGCCAGCGGCGAAAATCGGCGGGGTTGCGTGTGAGCAGTCCCCGGTGCCGGCACGCGAAGGCGCCGATGAGCAGGTCGGCCAGTGGGCGCTTCGGCGTATCGTTCGCGCGTCGAGCCTGGACGTAGACATTCCAGGCACGATGCGCGCACTCAGTGTCCGCGAACGTCCAGCCTTCGGTGAAATCAATGCCAACTTGCTCCAGAAAGTGCTTCTGAGTTTCCAGGCTGCCGGAGAAGGCCGGCGACAACTCAACCATGGTCACCGGACAGAGGAGGAGACCGTCCCGCAGCGACTTCTCAAGCAGGTTCGCCGATGCAGGCCCGAAGCTTGGATCGTTCTCGAGTACGTCGATGAGGACGCAGGTGTCAACCACCCAGCTCATCGGGACTTTTCACCAGCGCGCAGATCCTTCATCCAGTCGGCGGTTCGCCTTGGGCTGCGAAAGGTTTTGGCGAATCCCAGCATGGCCTTGGGTCCGGCGATGTGCTTCCCGGATTCGACGAGCAGCCGCACCTCGCACGAGGAGAGCTTCTGCCAGCGTAGCCGATGTCCCGGCTTGAGCCCCAGTTCTTTGCGTAGCGATGCGGGCAGGGATGCCTGGCCACGTTCGGTCAGGGTCGTAACGAGGCTCTTCATGTTCAAAATATATCATGTGAAAACATCATGTCAACCAGCACGCGATGTCACGACGATGATCTCGTCCTGTGCCAAGAATTGATCGACGAGAAGCAGAGCGAGTCCGGGCAGTCGTCAGCGGTGTCCGAGGGCTTTGGGCGGTCAGGCCCGTGCAGTCCCGCGCGCTTCTGGTCAGAGCTCACCAAGGTCGGGCTTCTGGTCGTGAAACCCGCCACAGACGCACGCCAACGGTGCCACTGTCGGGCTCCCGGTTGTCTACCTCCGCCTCGGCGGCCGTGCGGGCTCGCACATGATCGCCCTCCCGTTTCGCTCCTTGCCCACCAACCCTGCGCACAGCTTCTCTCCGTCGGCGGCATCGACGTTGAGGTAGGTATGCGTGTTCATTGTGTCGATGGACGCTGCAGGCACTGACACTCCGGTGGTGGCCAGCAACGCGACGATCTCGTCAGTCGAGATGCCATCCTTACGGCCCAGGTTGAGATACAGCCGAACCTGACCAGGGGCTGGCGCCTGGTAGCCAGCCGCCGGCGCTTGGGAGCTGGCTGCAGGCGGTGGCGGGCTGGCTGCAGGCGGTGACTGATCGAGCGCCTCGGTCGTCTCGGGCGACGTGGGCGCCGGGGCTGCGCTGGTCGTGGGCGTACGGCCGACCTCTTCGCTCCACACCTCCCAGAATTCGCGGCCGTCGTTCGGCGGGGCTGCAGAGGCAGCCGTTGTCTGCGCCGGGCGGGTTGCTTGCTCGGGCCGCGGGCTGCGCTCGACCCGCTCATGACGTTCGCCGCCTGACCGCGGGCGATCGGACGAGCTGCGCTCGCGATCGCGCGGGGGCCGGCCGCGCTCCGGCCTAGACCTTTCGCGATCCCGGTAGCCACCGCGACCGTGGCGTTCCTCGGTGTGTTCGCGGCCGGGCCGGGCCGATTCGTTGCCGGCCTTCTCGACTGGGGCGGCTTCGGCGCGCCCGGCTTTGTCATCCTGACGAGGCGGCGCAGCCCGTGCGACAGTTACCTCTTTCCCTGACAGTGCCCTACGCAGCAGGCATCCGATCAGCCGCTCACCGTCACTTGCTCCCATCACCCGCCGGGCCAGCGCGCGCAATTCAGAACCCACATCATCAGGCAAGAGGCTGCGCAGCCGCAACACGCTCTCGCCCTCGCGCTTGGAACGCAGTTCTGCCTCTGAGGGCAAAGCTCGCTCCTCGGGCCGGATCTTGTACAGCAACTTGAGGTAGTAGAACGACCCGACCTCAGTGGGGCCGATGAGCGACACGGCGTGGCCCGAGCGGCCAGCCCGGCCGGTTCGCCCGGTGCGGTGGATGTACGCCTCGGGCGATTCCGGGAAGGTGTAGTTGATCACGCAGGGCAGGTTTTCTATGTCGATTCCGCGCGCCGCCACGTCGGTGGCCACCAGGAAGCGGATGCTGCCGGCCCGCATGCGCGCCATCACATTTTCGCGCTCCGACTGCGACAGGTCCGACGAGATGGCTTCGGCGTCCAGCCCCTGCCGGCGCAGGTGCTCGGCCACCCGGCCAGTTTCTTCGCGGGTATTGCAGAAAATCAGCGCACGCTCGGGATTCTCAAAGGCGAGCACACGTACCAGCTCGGCTTCGCGCTGCCCGCCCGGGATGGAGTAGTAGATGTGGCGGATTTCGTGCACGCCCACGAAGTCAGCCGACAGGGTCACCAGCTCGGGCTCGCGCATATAGCGCCGCGCGAGCCTTTGCACACCTTCGAGCACAGTGGCGGAAAACAGCAGAGTCTGGCGTTCTTTGGGTGTGCGTTCGAGGATGGCTTCGATGTCTTCCTGAAAGCCCATGGAGAGCATCTCGTCGCACTCGTCGAGCACCGCGCACTTGACCTTGTCCAGGTGCAGAGTCCCGCGCCGCAAATGATCGAGTATGCGTCCGGGGGTGCCGCACACAATCTGCCCGCCGGCGCGGAGCTGTTCGATCTGCCGGCCCATGGGCGCCCCGCCGTACACGGGAACTATCGACAACCCCGATTGGGCGCTGATGCGCGCGATCTCGGCCGCCACCTGCAGCGCCAGCTCGCGCGTGGGCAGAAGCACGATGGCCTGCACTGATTTTTGCTTGGGGTCGACCATCCCGTCGGCAAAGGGAATTCCGAAGGCCGCGGTCTTGCCCGAACCGGTGCGCGACTGGACCATGATGTCGCGGCCCGCACGCACCAATGGAAAGGTCACGGTTTGTACCTCCATGGGCTCCACAAATCCCATCTCGGCCAATGCCTGCAGGACCTCCGGCCGCAGGCCCATGTCGGCAAATGAAGGCTTCTTCTCGACAGCGCTGTCCTCGGCCGCAGGGGCGGCGGACGTGTCTCTCTCTTCTGCTTGATCGATCATTCCTTGTCTCCTGATGGCGAGCCAGTCGTACCGATGGCTTCGCCGAGTTTCGCGAGGCGCTTGTCAAGGCGGCCCAGACGTGGGACCAGATCCTTGGCGAATCGTTTTAGCGCCTCAGTGTACGTCGTTTGAATGTTGCCCAGCTCTTCATGAGCAGCGGCCATAGCTTCCATCTCCTTGCGCGCCTGGGTGGGTCGCGTCCCGGCCGTCAGCCGGCAGCGTCGCCCCAGCCCCATCCACTGCGCCCGCCAAACCGCTCCTTCGTCGGCCCAGCGCTGCAGTTCATCGGCATCGTCGTTGGCGAGCAGGTGGTGCGATCGCTCCAGGTACTTGCGGAGCGCGACCGACACGTCCCGCAGCTCAGCGAAGCAACTGCCCACCTCCGCGTTCGAAACCTGGGCGCTGACTTCGTCGCCAGCGGGCAGGGCGTGGCGCCGCCGGTACAGGCTTACGCTCACCGACACCAGGAGGTACAGGCTGCCAAGCGCGATGACTGAAAGGACCGTCCAGGAAACCAGTCTGCGATATTGGCGGAATTCTTGGGGTGGGGTAGTTAGAGGCACTGTTTTTTGGGGCGACGAGGAATCGACCCCTGCCCGTCGAAGGGGGCTCCCAGCGAGGAGCGCGCGTCACCGGAGCGCCGGCGAGTAAGTACAGGCTACGAGGCTCGGGGCCGATTGTCAAACTTCAGCTAGCTTTTTCACCACAGAGAGCACAGAGAACACAGAGGTTCGGAGAAGGAAAAGGGGTTCGGACCGGATAGGCCCCCTTCTTCTTTCTCATCCGGCTCTGTGGCCTCTGTGGCCTCTGTGGTGAAAAAGCCATCTTTCCCTACGGGCACGCCAGATCCACGATCCACGCCGTGCGCACCACGAAGCCCTCGTCAGGCACTGAGTCCAAGGGCAGGTCAGGCGCCTCCTGCGCGGACAAGAAAGGTCGGTCTGCCACGGACAGGGTCACACGGTGCGAAAGCAACCCCGAGCCGCTCTGGATGTTCGCGCAGCTCGCGGAAAAGCGAATGGGCTCCCGCTTGACGTCCCCGGTGGTTGGCAGAGTGACCTCTTGTGCCACGCGGGAGAGGAACTCGTTATAGGGCGGGTAGTCGATGAGCCAACGGCACGCCAGAAAGTCTTCCACATTGGGGTCGCCCATGGTGACCTCGATGGTGTCCGGAGAAGGCGGCAGCTCCGCGCCTGCGGCTGGGCTGCTGCTTACCACGTACGGTGAATAGTTCCCTGCCGGATCCTCGAACTCCGGCGACATAGGGAGAACGCAGGCGGAGAGCCAGAGGGGTAGGGCGGCCAGCCAAGCCAGCCTTGAGGGTTCCCATGTGAACATCACCATCACGTGTCGTCGCCGGGAGGCAAGATGTCGTCGGCACCTGCACTCGATTCCTCGCGCTCCAGGTGCCGGAAGATGGTGCGCGGATCCACACCCAGGTCACGCGCGGTACGGGTGCGGTTGCCGCCGTTGAGGCTGAGCACTTCGTTGATGTACTGCCGCTGCCAGCGCTCGCGCGCCGCTGCCAGGGTCAAAATGGCGGGTAGCTCATCGGAGTCGATGCCGAGGTCATCGGGGCCGAGCAGCGCCTTGTCAGCCAGAACCAGCGCCTTCTTGATGCGATTCTCCAGCTCCCGGATATTTCCCGGCCAGTGGTAGCGCTTGATGGCGGAGATCGAGCTGGGAGTGAAGCCACGCACCTTGCTCCCCAGCTCCTGCGCGTAGCGCGACAGTAGGTAGCGTGCCAGCACGACAACGTCATCACCGCGATCGCGCAGAGGCGGCAGAAGCAGGTGCACGACGTTGAGCCGGTAGTACAGGTCCTCGCGAAAATGCCCGGCCTTGGTGTCGGCCTCCAGGTCGCGATTGGTGGCGGCGATGACCCGGATGTCTATCGGCTCGCTCGCCGTGTCGCCCACGCGGGTTACCGTGCGGTCCTGCAGAGCGCGCAGGATCTTGACCTGCAGGGACACCGGCATTTCGCCGATCTCGTCGAGCAGCAGGGTGCCTTTGTTGGCCACCTGGAAACGGCCGGGCTTGCTGGCCACTGCGCCGGTGAATGCTCCGCGCACGTGACCGAACAACTCGGATTCCAGCAAGTTCTCGGGAATGGCGCCGCAGTTGATGCTGACAAAGGGCCCCTTGGCCCGGGGCGAACGGTTGTGGATCTCGCGCGCGATGAGCTCCTTGCCCGTGCCGGTTTCGCCGGTGACCAGCACCGTGATGTCCGTGCCGGCCACCCGCTCAACCTTGCGAAAGACTTCCTGCATGGCGGGAGAGGAACCCAGGATCTCGCCGAAACGCATGCGTTCGATGCGTTCCTGCAAAGATCGCTTGTCGAGCTGCAGCTCATTGACCAGCAGCGCGTTGCGGACAAGCAGCGAGGCCTGCGCCGCGAAGATGGTCAGGATCTCGAGGGCGGCCTCGTCAAAAAGCTGGGCCACGTTGTCGTTGCCCACATAGATGATCCCGATCAAGTTGCCGCGCTCGAGCAAGGGCACGCACATCACCGAGGTCAGGCGCAGGTTCATCACCGAGAGCGAATCCTTGAAGTCGGTGTCGTTGAGCGCGTCGGAAATGATGAGCGGCTTCTTGGTCGCCATCACCCGGGCCAGGATCGCGTCGGACAGATGGCGAACCGCGTCCGAGATGGTTTCGTGGCGCAGGTTGCGCGCCACCTTGACCACCGCCTCGCCCGACTCGAGCAGCACGATGAAACCCTTGTCGGCGTTGGTGACCTGGATCACCACGTCGAGCAACTGATCGAACAGGGTCGGAATCTCATAGCTCGCCATCAGCTTCTGCGAGAACTCGAACAGGCGCTTGTACGAGTTCAGCTCGGCCATGGTCTTGGCGGCGACGTCGTCAGTGACCGGCTCGTCGTAGAGGGAGAACTCCAGCTCGACACTGCCCACCCGGATGCGATCCTCTTGCGCCAGACGGTGCTTGCTGCGCCGGCGTCCGTTGACGTGCAGGTCCGCGTCTTTGTCGGTGACCGAGATGTTGAAGTCGCGGCCGTCGAAGTGGATGTGCGCGTGCGTGTCCGCCAACAGGGGATCAGGCAGAAGGATGTCGACCCCTTCGCCCTTGCCCAGCGAAGTGAGCTTCTTGTAGATGTGGTACACCTTGACGCCCGCTCCCGGCATGTGGATGCGTAGGGTAGCCATGGGCGCAGTTTCTCCGTTTCTGGTCAGAAACGGAAGTACAGACCTGGGCCAAGCGCATTGCCCAGCAAGACCGGCGAGAATTGTGGCATGCTTGACTTTGCCATCGCCTGGTCCGCGGGCGCTTGCGCCAGAGGGGTTTCCGGCCGGTAGTAGTACAGGGCATCCGCGATGCCGCAGGCCACGGCGACGAAAAACGCCGCGCCGCTCGCCACCTGGGTACGCAGCAACCAACGCGACCGGTTTTCGTCGGTATGGTCGATGTACTCGGGCGGGCAGGGGGCAGCCCCGGTGTCACGACTACACTTTCGTGTGGGGCTCGACCCGTAGAGCGCGAAGTTGGTCGAGAACGCCGCCACTGAGACCGCGGCCAGCAGGGCCTCCACCGTCAGAAAGGTCCAACCCTTGATCCGGTGGCCATTCTGGAACTGCCCCGCACCAAACGGGACCAGGTTGACCGCGAACGAGTTGCGGCCAAAGCGCTTCTCGACCACGGTTGGCCCGGCCCGCAGCTTTTCGCACTGTTCGCGGTCGCGCTGCCGTGCCAGCGCTGCCTCCCGCTGCTTTGCCTCCAGGGTCGCAACCTCGGCTTCGTGAGCGCGCAGAACCCCATTGAAAAGGTCCACCACCTGGGGCGGATCGAGCAAGGGATCGAAGCGGTAAGTGGGCCTCACTTGCAGGAGCTTGCGGAACTCCTGGGCGGCGGCGCCGTTGTGCCCCTGAAAAAGCTCGGCGACCCCAAGCATGCGGTGGGCTTGGACTATCTGGCCCTCTGATTCCAGTCGGATATCTGGGTAGAGCAGGGGCCGCAGGATCTCGATGGCCCGGCCGTACTCGCCACGGTCGAAGGAGATCTTGCCGCGCCGAAGCTCGTCGGCCGTCGGCGACGGAACGGCTTGGGGCGCTGCCTGGAAGAGCAGGAGAACAACGATTCCCACGCACACGTTACTGGTCCAACCGCACGGTTACTTGCCGCGATTCCCCCGCGGTGATGTTGACTCGCTCGGTGAGCGTCTTGTCGCCAAGAAAGACCACGACATCCAGACTCTTTCGCATCTCATCGCCGGCGTCAAACGGAACCGGCACTCTTTCACCCGGGCGGACGGTAGTGCGCCAGGGGTTGGGCCTGCTATCGCCCACCTCGCGCAGCAGGATGCTGGCATCAGCTCGCGCCGGCTGCAAGGTTACCGACAGGCGGGCTGGTTTGGGGTCAAGATTTACGTAGAGATGATCTCCAGGCGGCCGGTAGGCCTGGGGCCCGACCGTCACCTCCTTGCGATTGCAGCAGGAGTCGTTGCGGAATTCCAAGGTGTGAGGCCCGTCCCAGGGGACCACGATGCGGTCCTGCCGGGGTCCGAAATCGAAGCGCTTTTGGCCGTCCATCCAGACCTCGACCTTGGGGGGATGGGGGCCCAAGGTCAGCTCCACCCTTTGCGGGCTGGCCGCGGCCGCGAGCGACTCACGTGCGGCCTCCTCGCGCGGCTCGGCCCGTTCAGCCGGAGCCGCGACTCTTCTCGGCTCTCGGGGTGCGTGGCTCGATGGAACAGGAACATTTTGCGGGCGGGCTGCCAACTTGGGACGGGGCGCCGGTGCCTTGGGCCCTCCCGCGACGATCGGGCCGGTTGCCCCCGGCGGTTGCAGGGTGGCGACGATCCGCTCGGCATTTCCGCCCTGCCGTGCCCTCATGGCGTGGCGCCAGATGGCGAACGTCCCGGACCCGATCCCAACCAGCAGCGCCAGCCCGACCGCCAAGGTCACCCAGCGTCGGAGGCGCTCGCCTCGCTCCAGCCGGCGCAGCTCGGCCAGAACCGTGGGGTTCTCCGGTTCCAGGGCCAAGGCGCGGTTCCACAGTTCCAGCGCGCGAGCCATCCGGCGAGTCGCCTGCTCTCGCTGGCCAGAGGCCACCAGGGCGGTGGCGAGCCGGTGGTCCAAGCCCTTTTCGTAGTCTTCCGGGGCGGTGAAAAAGCGGCGTAGCTCCTCGCGCGGGTTTTCCAGACCCGCGTCCACCACATAGGTACAGAGGTCGTCCAGCATGAGGGCGAGGCGCGGATAGCGGTCATCCGGATTCCGTGCCAGCGAGCGTGCGATCACCTTGGCCAGCTGGTCGGATACCCGCGAGCTCACGGTGCGCGGGTCAGCGAAACGGCCTTCACCGATGCGCTTCAGCACCTCGTGTGGGTTCTTTCCTGCGAAAGGCAACACGCCGGTCGCCATCTGGTACAACATGACCCCCAGCGAAAAGATGTCGCTGCGGAAATCGAGGGTCTTGCCATCGAGCACCTCGGGCGCCATGTAGGCCGGCGAGCCCAAGATTTGCCCGGTCACGGTCATCCGTTCCAGGTCCACCACCTGCGCCACGCCAAAGTCCATCAGCTTGACGGCCCCGTCCTTGCGGACCATCACGTTCTCGGGCTTGACGTCGCGGTGGATGATGCCAAATGAGTGCGCGTGGGCCAAGGCGTCGCCGACCTCCAGCACGATGAGCGCAGCCAGCTCGGGCACGGGCAACTTTCGGTTGGTCAGGAACTGCTTCAAAGTCTGACCATCGATGAACTCAGTTACGATGAAGGACGATTCTGCGTCGTCTCCCGAGTAGTCGAAAATCTGCAAGATTCCGTCGTGGTTCAGCTTGGCGACCGCCCGCGCCTCGCGCTGCAGGCGTGCCCTCGATTCGGCTTCGGCAAGCAGGTGTGGGTGCAGCACCTTGACCGCAACTTCGCGCCGCAGGGTCTCGTCCTGCGCACGATAGACGACTGCCATGCCGCCCTGGCCGACTTCTTCGATGATTCGATATCGCGATGGCAGGGGGTTGGGAACCATAGTCACCACACGACGACAAGGCCAGTAGGACTAGGCTAGGGGGTGGATACTACGAGACGAAGGCCACGTATACAACAACTTAACTCGTAGCGTTGTGATGACCGTCACCGCCACGGTCACTGCCACCGCCACCGCCACTGCACCGTCACCGTCACCTCCTACCCCGAATCCCAGTCTGACAAGGCTTGGGTTGACGCCGAGGCTGGCCGAGATGACTATCTGCCGATTCATGGGCGAGAATTCATCATCCGCGCGGACTGCTGGCGACATCTGGCGCGGCCGCTCCACCCGGGCCGGAAACACCGTCGCCTTTCGCTTTCGTGAGGGGGACGACTGGCGCAGCCTCACTTGGCAGCAGGCAGACATGGCAGCGCGCGAGATTGCCGGCGGGCTGGTGAGCTTGGGCGTCGGCGCGGGCGAGTGCGTTTGCATCCTGGCCCAGACGCGGCTGGAATGGGTTCTTTGCGATGTCGGGCTGGCGCTGGCGGGCGCGGTGTCGGTGCCCATCTACCCGTCGAGCACGCCCGAGCAGTGTGCATTCATCATCAAAGACAGCGGCGCCCGGACCGTGATCACCGAGAACGCCGCCCAGCTACACAAGCTGGTGCCGCTGCTGGCGCAGATTCCGAAGCTGCGTCTCATCTATTTCGATGGCGACTCTGCCCTCGGCCAAGCCGAGGTCCAGACCCCGCGGTTGCAGGACGCGCTTTCGGCGGTACGGAGCGCGGGTGGCACCGCGCCTCTGTCCCTGGCGGACTTGCGCCAGGCGGGTCAGGCGTGGCTGGCTGGCCATGCGGGGGAGCTGGACCGCCGCGCAGCCGAGGTGGGGCCCGACCATGTGTTCACCATCGTGTACACCTCGGGCACCACCGGACGACCCAAGGGGGTGGTGTTGACCCACCGGAACATGGTCGAGTCCTTTGCCAGCGTCATCCGCGCCTTCGATCTGCGCGACACGGACCTGCAGTATCTCTTCTTGCCTCTCGCCCATGTGCTGGGTCGCGAAGTGGAATGGGCACCCATCCTGGCGGGCTCGTCGATCGTGTTTTCCGCCGGATCGTCACGGATCAAGTTCGACCTTGTGGACGTGCGGCCCACGTTCATGACCGGGGTGCCGCGCGTCTTCGAAAAACTGCACGCGGCGATCACCACTGCGGCGGGGCAGGGGAGCTGGCCCAAGCGGGCGCTAGTCAAGTGGGCGTTCAGGGTGGGTGCACGGCGCGCGGCCGCCCTACGCCGGGGCGCACCGCCTTCGCTCGGCCTGCGCATTGAGCACGCCTTGGCCGACCGGCTGGTCATGTGCAAGCTGCGCGCCCGCCTGGGTTTTGACCGTTGCCGCTTCTTCATCTCAGGTGGCGCGCCCCTGTCGGCCGAGATTGCGGAGTTTTTCCATGGTCTCGGCCTGCTGGTTCTGGAAGGCTACGGCCTGACCGAGACTACGGCTGCCGCGTTCGTCAATCGCTGGAACCGCTACCGCTTCGGCACCGTGGGCCCGGCCATCGACGTCCTCCAGTATCGCATCGCTGAGGATGGCGAGATCCTGATGCGCGGGCCGTCGGTCTTCACTCGCTACCACAACAACCCCACCGCCACCGCTGAAGCGATTGACAGCGAGGGATGGTTTCACTCGGGCGACATCGGCCACGTCGAGGACGGATTCCTCAGTATTGTGGACCGGAAGAAAGACATCATCGTGACCGCAGGTGGGAAGAAGGTGGCTCCCCAGATGATCGAGGCCACGCTGCAGGCCCACTGCCCGCTGGTCAGTCAGGTGGTGGTGTTCGGCGACGGTAGACCCCACTGCGTGGCCATCATCACCCCCTCGGAATTCGCCGCGCGCCAGTTCGGTGGCGGCAGCCTTGCCCAAGCCGCTTCACAGCCTGAACTGCGTGCCGCCGTACAGGATGCAGTGGCCGCGATCAACCGAACCCTGGCTTCCTACGAGACCATCAAGAACTTCGCCATCCTGCCTGCCGATTTTTCCGAAGCCGCAGGCGAGCTGACCCCCAGCCTCAAGGTCAAGCGCGAGGTGGTGCGGAGCCGGTACGGGCATATCGTCGATGCGCTGTACGAGAAGCCGCAGTCCTGAATGGCGGCGGAGCATGGACGGTCAGTTCCCCCCCTGCTTGACAGGATTCGGGCTCTCCACCAACGAGGTCGTGCGGCGGTGAGGCTCAGCGCGAACATCGACACCGGCGGAGATGGCACCACGCTGACCACCGATGCCCTCCAACCGGACCTCAGGCCACGTCGCGCTCACCGCGCGCCCCGGTGCCTGGACTCGCCGATACGCCCTTCGATACTCCGCCGCGTCCTGGCGATCTCGGCGGCGATGACCTCTTCGTCCGGTAGGGCTGTCAGGTAGTTGCGCACCAGCAGCTTGGTCGGCAGGTTGTCGGTCGCGTAACGGACCAGGGCCTCACCCTTGGCGGTGCACAGGATGATGCCAGGGGAAATGTACGGGCCAGTTCGGGGAGCGCGGCTGGCCCGATGAATTTGCTCGACACTGTCGAGCGAATCCTGCCTGGCGGTCTTCGTGGTGATTTGCTCGACACTGTCGGGCGAATCTGGCGCAGGGGGAAGGTCAGATAGAACTGGCGGAATCGCTGCAGGTTCTGTCGGGAGAAGCCACGGTCGAGCCTGGCAGTCAGATCGACGGCGAGTCGCTCCAGCACGGTGTCGCCGTAGTCCGCGCGTGCAAGCCCGCCCTGTTCGTGCTCGACGATGCGGCGGCCCACTGCCCAGTACGTGGCCGTCATGACCCGGTTCACGGCTCGGGCTGTCGTGCGCCGCCCTTCGTCGAGCAGCCGGACGATGTCCGACAGGATCGCATCGTAGCCGTCGCCGTGCCCTGACCCACGCGGGTCTCTTCCCCGTGCCCGGATGGTCTTCACGCTGCTGGCGCGCTGGCGAGCATGCCCTTGATCTCCTCCATGGCCTCGATTGCAGTCACGGCCGGGCACGACTTGGCGAGGGAAGGTCATGCATCGGTTTTCGGAAATGGGAGAAGAAAGTTGCGCGGGAAAGTACCTTCGGACGGGAATCACGGGCGCTCCACAGCCTGAACTGCGCGCCGCCGTACAAGACGCGGTGGCCGCCATCAACCGCACCCTGGCTCCCTACCAGACCATCAAGAACTTCGCCATCCTGCCGTCGATTTTTCCGAAGCCGCAGGCGAGCCGACCCCCAGCCTCAAGGTCAAGCGCGAGGTGGTGAAGAGCCGGTACGGGCATATCGTCGATGCGCTGTACGAGAAGACGCAGTCCTGAGCGGGGGATTGCTGGCCGGGGGCCGAAGGCCGGTGGCGGGTGCCGCGACCGAAACCGAAACCGGCGGCCGGAGACGGGACCGGTCGCAGCTTGTGGGTCCAGTGCTCAGGAGCGGGGACACTTGACAGACTAGGCGTTGGCGGACACTCTGAGGGTTGCTGATGTATGGAGAGATACGCATTTGTTCGACCCGTGGTCCGAGTTGGCTCCACGGTTCTCACAAAATGAGGCGTGGCATGAAGACGATGGGATTTGCCATTCTGGTTGTTGGCGTTCTTTGGTTTTCTGCGTCCGGATGCTCGTCAAGCAAGTCACCTGGAAGCAACGGAGGGAGCGGAGGCACCGCGGCCGCTGGAGGCGGCGGTGGGACGGACACCGGCGGCACCACAACACAGCCGCCCGCGGCGACCGATTGTCTTGGAACCACTCCTTGCGCCCCGGGTACAATCTGCCCAGCTGGTCAGTCCTGCAACATGGGGGCGACTCCCCCTCAGTGCAGCACTCTCTACTGCGGTGGCGAGTCACATGTGTGCGGCGACGACACCAACTGCAAGCTCAACTATGCCTGCTTTCAGGGACAATGCGTGAACACCTTGGGGCAACGAGCTGTCGGTCAAAGCTGCGTGTCCCCACTCGACGAAGGCCCCAAGCCGGCCTACATGCAATGCACGGCGGGAGCCACGTGCCACGTCGTGTGCCACCCTTCGACTCTGCAATGCGACACGACGACCGGATATTGCGTGAAAATCGGTGCGCTTGGCGAAGCGTGTGCGAGTCCAGACGCTTGCGCAACGGGGCTCACGTGCTCCGCCACGATGCGACAGTGTATCGATTGCCAGATTCCGGCTTGCGCCGACCACGCCTCTTTCGTTAGCAAGAGTTGCGGCGGGAGCCCAGGGGGGACCTCCTGCGTCCAGGGCAACAACGAGTGCTACTCCAATGGTTTCAAGGTCATCAATGGTGACACCTATCAGAATCCTGCGGGGACAACCTGTGCGACCACGGCCACCGGACCTGACGGAGCGACGCTATATCAGAACGGCTCGGGTGCGACGGTCTATTCCGTGTTGGTCCAGAACAGTGACGCCGGTGCCAACGAACACATTTACACGTACACATGTGCCGACGGCACAATGAAGGTCATCGACACTTCTGCGTGTCACAGCGTCAGCACCGGCACCGGCAACATAGGCGCCCCCCCCAGCAAGCCACAGTGCGCTGCCGGAACCTGCGGGCCCGGTAGCGCGGGCGGGAACGCTGCCGGCGGCGCTGGCGGCAGCAATCCCAGCCAGAGTGGAGGCTACGCGGGCGGCGCGGGCGGCACGGGGGGACATGGGGGCACGATCAGCGCCGGCGGCACGGGAACTGGTGGCGCGGCGACTGGTGGGACGAGCACCGGCAGCGGAACGACCCGTGCCGGTGGAACTACGACAGCAGGCGGAACGACGACGAGCGGCGGAACGACCAGTGCCGGTGGGACCACGAGAGCAGGCGGGACGATCGCGAGCGGCGGAACGACCAGCGCCGGTGGAACTACGACAACCGGCGGAGCGACAGGAGGTGGTGGCAGCAGCGGCAGCGGCGGTGTCAGCGGTAGTGGCGGCACTTCGGTGGACGGCGGAACACCGCCACCAAGCTGTAGCGGTCTGGCCGCGATCTGCGGGCCATCGGGGAACGATGACTGCTGCAAGAGCTTGCTGGTCCCCGGCGGAACATTCGATCGGAGCTACGACGGCGTGGCGCCCTATACGGACCCGAACTACCCGGCGACGGTGGATGACTTCTACCTCGACAAGTACGAGATCACGGTGGGCCGGTTCCGGCAGTTTGTGAACGAGGGCATGGGAACGCAGGCGAGCCCGCCAGCGTCTGGCGCCGGCGCACACCCGCTGATCGCGGGCTCTGGCTGGGACTCGGCGTGGAACACGAATCTGCCCGCGAACTCGGCCGCGCTGACAACCGCCCTGAAGTGCCATCCGACCTATCTGACCTGGACCGACACCGCGGGGAGCAACGAGAGCAGGCCGGTGAATTGCCTGAACTGGTACACGGCATTCGCCTTTTGCGCGTGGGACGGGGGACGGCTGGCGACCGAGGCGGAGTGGAACTACGCGGCCGCCGGGGGGAGCGAGCAGCGGTACTACCCGTGGTCGAGCCCGGCAACATCTACGACAATTGATGACAGCTACGCAGTCTACTGCCCGAACTTCCCATGCAGCGGCGTACAGAACGTCGGGTCGAAGTCTCCGACAGGCGACGGAAGGTGGGGCCAGTCCGACCTGGCCGGGAACGTAAGGGAGTGGACGCTGGACTGGTACTGGGTCTTATACCCAACTCCATGCAATGATTGCGCCGAGCTGACAGCCAACTCGAGCCGGGCGATCCGGAGCGGCGACTTCAGTGTCGACGCCTCGGTCCTCCGGTCGGCCTTCCGCAGCGCCGCCGGCCCCGGGGACCACGGCAGCAACATCGGAGCGCGTTGCGCCAGGACCAATCTATAGCTTCTGCCAGGATGCTCGAGTGCAGCTCGACTGCTGAATGGGTGCCTTCGACCTCAGAAGTGCGTTGGCTCGGTGTCGGATTCTTGCTCATCGCCTTCAACGAAGCTTGCGTTCCTCCAGCGTGGCGATGAGCACCGGGAGCACGGCGCGATCTTTCGCACGTCCCGTCTTGGCCTTGACCTCGATCAGGGTCGGCAGATCGAGCACCTTGATCGTAAGACCGCCGTCCGACAGGATCTCCGTGTGTGGAAGAAGCTCGTCGTATCCCTGCCCCTTGCCAAGCTCACAAAGCGGGTCGAGCGGACCGAGGCTGGTTGACAGATTGATCTGGTCGCTGCCGAGAAGCATGGCGGCGGTCGGCCGAAGCCCGCGGTTGGCAAGATCGTTGCGCATGATCGCGTCGAGCCGTACCAGCACGTTCATGAGCCTGGCTACGTTCTCCTCGGTTCGGCGATGAACAATATCGAGATCTTGTGTCGCAATGGGCGCGCCATGCAGCACGGCTGCGGTTCCGCCTACGACGATGAATTCCACTCGATCGGCCAGCAGCTCGGCGAGTAGCTCTTCCGGATCAGCGACGGTCGGGTGCTTCACGCACGGAACCTGCTTGCCAAACGAGCCATTGCGACGCCGGCACGGAGCCTTTCGCGCAGCGATCGTGCAAGCGCGAGCTGAATGAGCGAGCGATCAACTTCCGCCACCGCGCGGAAAATGTCGGGATCATCTGCGAAGAGACGCTCGACATCGATACCCAGCCGAACGTCCTTGGCGGTGGTGGCATTCGATAGCGTCATCGACTGCATTCTAGCATGCTCGCACAGTTTGGGCCGGCAGGGGTTGCCTTGGCCATGCGCCTGACCGCACGCAACCTCGTCCCGCGGTTGCCGATAAGCCTGCATGCTGCTTCAGCTTGCTACCCAGCTTCTTTGGCCCGCCCGTTGCGCTGCCTGCAACGCCTTTGTCCATGAAGACATGGCCTTCTGCGAGAGTTGTGCGCTTTCCGTGGCGGCGGTGGAAGACGCTTGCCCCGGCTGCGGCTTGCCCCTCTCCGACACGGATGATGGCCACCAAGAGAGCGTTCGCTGTCACGGCTGCCAAGCGAGGCCGCTGCCCTTCTCGCGCGTCTGGCCCGTGCTCGCCTACGGCGGCGCCACGACCGAGGCGGTTCTTCACCTGAAGCACGGAAGGCGTCGCCATCTGGCGCGGCCCTTGGGCGCCTTGCTTGCGCCCGCCCTTGCCGCCGCGATCGACAGCGGTGTGGACGCGCTTTGCCCGGTCCCTTTGCACCCCCGCCGTCTGCGCCAGCGAGGATTCAACCAGGCATTGGAACTCCTGCGTGTGGCCGAAAGACTTGCCCGCCGGCCAGCGGCCCGGCCGCTTGTGTTTTCCGACGGCTTGCGCCGAATCCGCGATACACCGGCGCTGGGTTGGGAGTCGCCCGCATCCCGGCGGCGAATCGTGGCCGGGGCCTTTGCCGTGCACAGGCCGGAGTGGGCCACAGGTCGGCGGATCTTGCTGGTGGACGATGTCATGACCACGGGCGCCACGCTGGCCGAGTGCACGCGCGTCTTGCTCAAGGCCGGGGCAGCCGACGTGCAAGTCATGGCGTTGGCCCGCGTTGCATAACTCTGTTCTTGACTCTACCGTCGCCGTCGCTAACGTAGCCCGCCTGAACCAAACAGACTTACAGGCACGTAGCTCAGTGGG
>PMBS01000170.1 GCA_003153015.1 Myxococcales bacterium | reverse complement strand
TGCGGGGCTTTTAATCGTCGGCGCTCCCTGATAGAAACGGCGCCGTTCACATCCACCCGAACCCCCAGAAACAAGACCATGAAAAAGAAAACAGCCTCCCAGAAAGCCAAGGCCAAGTCCGCAACCCCCAAGCGCAGCAAGCACATCTACTTCTTTGGCGGCGGCAAGGCCGAAGGAAACAAGGACATGAAGAANNCTTCTCGGCGGCAAGGGTGCCAACCTCGCCGAGATGACCAACATCGGTGCGCCGGTTCCGCCCGGCTTCACCATCACAACCGATGTTTGCACCGAGTTCTATGCCAGCGGGCGCAAGCTCCCCAAAGGGCTTGAGGACGAGGTGCGCGCCAGCGTCGCCAAGATGGAAGCACTGCTCGGCAAGAAGCTCGGCGATACGAAAAACCCGCTACTGGTTTCCGTGCGCTCAGGCGCGCGTGCCTCCATGCCCGGGATGATGGACACCATCCTCAACCTGGGCCTCAATGACGAGACGGTCAAGGGCTTGGCCCAGGTGTCGGGTGGCGAGCGCTTCGCCTATGACAGCTACCGCCGCTTCGTTGCCATGTACGGCGACGTGGTGTTGGACATGAAGCCCGAGCGCAAGGAAGACCACGATCCCTTCGAGGTCATCCTCACGGCCAAGAAGAAGGCTTGCGGAGTCCAAGTCGATTCCGAGCTTCCTGCCGCGGCGCTGAAGGAACTGGTCGAAGAGTTCAAGGCCGAGATCAAGCGCCGCAAGGGCGTCGAGTTCCCGACCAACCCCATCGATCAGCTCCGGGGCGCCATCATGGCGGTGTTCAATTCCTGGGAGAACGACCGCGCCAACGCCTACCGCAAGCTGAACAACATTCCCGCCTCTTGGGGCACCGCGGTCAATGTGCAGGCCATGGTGTTCGGCAACAAGGGCGATGACTCGGCAACCGGCGTGTGCTTCACGCGCAACCCAGCCAGCGGCGAGAACGAGTTCTATGGCGAGTTCCTGGTTAATGCGCAGGGCGAGGATGTGGTCGCCGGCATCCGCACTCCACAAAAGATCATCGAGTTGGGGAAGAGCTTCCCCACCGCCTACAAGCAGCTCCTCGACATCCGCAAGAAGCTGGAAAAGCACTACAAGGACATGCAGGACATCGAGTTCACCATCGAGAACTCGAAGCTGTTCATGCTCCAGTGCCGCAACGGCAAGCGCACTGGGTTCGCCAGCGTGCGCATCGCGGTGGAAATGGTGGAAGAGAAACTGATTCCCAAAGAAGAGGCGCTTCGCCGGGTCGAGCCCGAGGCGCTCAATCAGCTTCTCCGTCCGGTGTTCGAGGCGTCTGCCAAGCAGACCGCGGTGAAAGAAGGGCGGCTTCTGGCCAAGGGCCTGCCGGCCGGCCCGGGCGCGGCCACCGGTCGCATCGTGTTCTTTGCCGAGGATGCCGAGACGTGGGCCGGGCGCGGCGAGAAGACGATTCTCTGCCGGCACGAGACCTCGCCCGAGGATATCCGCGGCATGAACGCTTCCGAGGGCTTCCTCACCGCGTTCGGCGGCATGACTTCGCACGCGGCGCTGGTCGCTCGTCAGATGGGCAAGGTGTGCATCGTGGGCTGCGATGCAGTCAGTTTCGATTACCACAACCGCACCATGAGCGTGAACACAGCGCGCGGTCCGGTGGTGCTGCGCGAGGGGGACTGGATCTCCATTGACGGGTTCGCCGGCGAGGTGATGAACGGTCGCGTGGACACGACGCCCTCTGAAGTCATCCGCGTGCTCATCGAGAAGAACCTGGATCCAAACGATGCGCCGGCCTATCAGCGTTACGCCCGCCTGCTAGGCTGGGCAGACAAGATCCGTCGCCTGCATGTGCGGGCCAATGCCGACCAGCCTGACCAGGCCACGGCGGCGGTGGCATTCGGCGCCGAGGGCATCGGCCTGTGCCGCACCGAACACATGTTCTTCGGCGAGGGCAAGATCGGCCCCATGCGCGAGATGATCGTGGCCGAGAATGAGGCCACGCGACGTAAGGCCCTGGAGAAGTTGCTGCCCCTGCAGCGAGAGGACTTCGCAGGCATCTTCCGCGCCATGGGCAAGCGGCCAGTGACCATTCGGACCCTGGATCCGCCCCTGCACGAGTTCTTGCCCCACGACGAGGCGGGCGTGCTGGAGTTGTCCCGAGCCACGGGCAAGACGGTGGCCGCGATCGAGGCGCGCATCAACGATCTGAAGGANNTCCAACCCCATGCTCGGTCACCGAGGCTGCCGTCTCGGCATCTCGTACCCCGAGATCACCGAGATGCAGGTGCGCGCGGTCTTCGAAGCCGCCTGCGATGTGGCCGCAGAGGGCACAGTGGTCGAGCCAGAAATCATGATTCCGCTGGTGGGCAGCAAGAAAGAGATCGATAACCAGGCAGCCATCGTCCGCCGCGTGGCTGCGGAGGTCTTCAAGGAGAGGGGGCGCAAGCTGAAGTACCTGGTGGGCACCATGATCGAGGTGCCGCGCGCAGCGCTAACCGCTGGCGCGATCGCCGAGACCGCCGAGTTCTTCTCTTTCGGCACCAACGACCTGACGCAAACCACGTTTGGTCTGTCGCGCGACGATGTGCCCAAGGTGTTGGCCTACTACGTGGCCAAGGACATCTACGACGTCGACCCGTTCGTCAGCCTGGATCGGGACGGCGTGGGCCAGCTCATGCGCCTGGCGGTCGGCACTGGTCGCAAGAGCAGACCGAATCTCAAGATCGGCATTTGCGGCGAGCATGGCGGCGATCCAAGCTCGGTCATGCTGTGCGACGAGCTGGGTCTCAACTACGTGTCCTGTTCTCCCTATCGCCTGCCCATCGCGCGCCTGGCGGCCGCCCAAGCCGTGCTCAGGAAATAGTGACTCGCCGCCCATCACAGGGAATAGAGACATCAGGCAGGTACGAATTACCGACGGGGGCCATCTCCCGATGAGAGCCCCCGTCGGCCGCGTCCCGGTTTTGTGGCTCTCGCTGCTTGCGGGCTTGCTGCTGGCCGGGGCTGGTTGCGGCCTGGGCCAGACGGGGATCGATCCGCCCATGGACCAGATCTTCCTGCCCGGCGGGCTGGCGGTTGACCCTGATGGCAACTGGCTCTACGTGATCAACTCGAACAATGACCTCCGTTTCAACGCCGGGACCCTGCTGGCGCTTGACTTGCAGAAGGCGAACCTTGACTTGCAGAGGGCAAAGGCGCCAGGCGAGACGGGCCTCCCGCCCTGGCCAGAGTGCAGTACTACTCACTTCACCGACGACGAGGCTCCGGAAACCCGGGGGACGACTCTGGACCAACCTTGCTGTTTCGATCGACTTCGCCCGCATGTCCTCAACTGCAACGAGCGGGCGTACGTGCAGGCAGACGCCACGGTGCAGATTGGCAGTTTTGGTGGCGACGCGATCATCCAGACCTACCAGGGCGTGGACGGCGAGTCGGTACGCCGTATCTTCATGATGGTTCGAGCCGAACCCTCTATCACGTTCGTCGACGTCACCCACGGCAACGGTTCGGTGCACATGCGCTGCAATGGGGCGCGGTACGATGCGGACCAGCAACTTCTCAATCCATTCTGCGACGACAACTGGCGCATCCGTCGTCCGAGCGGCTCGGCCATCACCGACAATGTACTTCCCGAAGAGCCCCATGCCATGGCGCTTGACCAGGCATGGGGAATTCTGTACGTCGCCCACTTGACCGTCACAGTGAATCGCCAGCCCGTTGGCGGAGGCGTCTCGACCATCGACGTCAACGCCCTCCTCGACCCCAATGCACCCAACGTCATCAACTCGATAGCCCGGGTTGTGTTCCCGACCAGCTCGGTCCAGGGTGTCACCGCCCTCACCCTCCACGATCCCGGGAAGACCAGCGGTGTGCTCTATGCGGTGGCGCGTTCGAGTGCCGACATCACCGGGCTGGTCCTGCAAAAGTGCCATGACCCAGGACAGATCCAAGAACCAGGACAGATCTGCGACGCGAGCAGCCCTGTGCGCGATTTGTCGCTTGTCCCCGGTGAGCAAATCACCTCATCCGTCTTCTTGCCGTCGGGCACGGATATTCGGGGATTTCTCTTGTCGCCCGATGGGAAGCCCGATGAGAATCGGGCCTACGTTCTCCATCGCAACACCCCCGAGTCGACCACCTCCTCTGATCCTGCTGCGCTGGTCGTACTCGACCGACGACCGGACCAAAACGGAGAACCCGCCAACCGTCCCAGCGCTATCCTCGAAGTCTGCAGCGGGCCGACCCACATGCAGTTTCACGATGCCGGCCGAGGGAGCCTGCTCTTCATCACGTGTTTTGAAGGGGGCCAGATCTACGTGGTCGATCCGCAGGCACCTCAAGTCATGGCCATCATCGAGGCAGGCCACGGGCCCACGGCCCTAACCTTCTCGCCCACTGATCCGACGATCGCGTTTGTCGCCGGCTACGCGGACAACAATGTGTCGGTGATCGACCTTGAGCCAGGAAGCCCGACTGAGTACATGGTGGAGCAGGATCTCGGCTTCCCCCACGCGGTGACGCAATGATTTCGCGAGTTGCCTCGACCATCGCCCTCTCATGCCTGCTGAGCGCATGCAGTGCTACGCCAGCCGTCATCCCCGCACGCAACCTCGAACGGCCTGGCGATATGGGTTTCGTGTGCCTCGAGGTTGTTGATCCCAGCACCGGAACCCTATCCGGCCAGCCGATGAGTGTTTGCCACCCTCCGGGACAGAAGGTCCCCCCGATCCAGCCGGCCGGCGCGTCGTCGCGGCAGCTCGGCACGTTTGCCTTGGTGACCAACACTGCCCGTGGGGAGATGGCTGTGGTGGATATCGACAAGGGCCGTCTCATCGATCTCGATCCGGGCGTATTCGGCTTCAACATGGTGCCTGTCGGCTCCATGCCCGAGTCGCTGGCTGCCAGTGCGGACGGGTGCTGGGTCGCCAGCGCAAACCGCGATTCCTGTGATCTCGGACTGGTTGATCCGTCGCGCCTGCTGGCTTCGCAGTTCGGGTCAGCCGTGCCCTCCACCTTGGCCTCCGCCGAGACTGGCAATCCGGCGACGCGGGTGGCGCCGAGAACCAAGTCCGGCCGTCTGCTCAACGCCTCTCCCAAGGAAATCGTCTTCCTACAGCCCAGCATTGCACCTGGGCGGTGGTGCAGAAGCGAAGAAGCTCCCGCGGCTCTGGTGACCTTCCCATCCTGTGATCTGGTTGCATTGCTCGACATGCCGTCGGGGATGATCCGGGACTCAGTCTTCATTCGTCCTAACGGCGCCGTCTCTGCAGGCAGCGAACCGAACTGTCCGGCAGACTGCACGCCTGCTTCGGCTGCAGACGCAGGGATTGCCGCGGATGATGGGGAGGTGCCTGCCGCGCTTGCAGACGCGGGCGGAGTCGACCAGGGCGATGCGGGCTTGCAGACGAGTTTGCCTCTGGGAGTGGGCGCATTGGCCCTGCGTCCTGACATCAACCGCGTGTACGTGGGGGCCAGTGCAGCCGACTACTTCCTCACGGCGTTGGACATCGCAGATGGAGATGGAGCCTTCGCGATTCCGGTTGGGGGCGGGCGTATCACACTCGAGCCAGGGGCAATCGGGGTCGATCGGCTGCGCCTTTCAGTCGATCCTTTCAAGACTACGCAGATCACCTTGGCCGACGGCAGCGTGATTGACCGTCAGGGCAGCTTTGTGGAGGACAGGGGCCGGTTCCTCTACGCCTTCGCGCGCGACGGCTCAGTCCGGGTGGTGAACGTCGGCGTGCAACCCGAACAGGAATGCGACGTCAACGTCCAGCCTGATCCCAATCTTCCGGCCAACACCGGGTGCTTCCCAGTCAACCCCGCGGCTCGGCGACCGCTGGCCCATGGGCCTGGAATTCGTATTCCCACGTTCGCAGTGCGCACTGCGGCGCCGGCGATCCCGCGCGACATTGCGGTTGTCGATCTGCAGGTCGACAAGGCTGGCATCAGCAAGAACCCGCAGGCATTGGCCGGCCAATTTGCCTTCTTGCTGGCCTCGAACGACTCTGTCTACATCCTCAATCTTGCGCCCAGCACGCTGGACAACGGCCAAACGGTCCCCGACAACAAGACCTTCACCCACTCATTCCGCGAGATCCGTTCGACCAACCAATACACGGCTGACACGCTGGCTCTCTCGCCTACGCCCCCGCTGCGCACGCCGGTGACAACCGACCTCTTGTTCCCAACCACGCCCATCTTGTCTTCGACGAGCGGCCCCCGGCTGGAGGAGGTGATGAACGATTCCACTCCCGCCGCAGTGGGAAACTCGATCAACACCACTACCAACTATTGGGCCAATTTTCCCTACCAAGCGACCTATGTATCGCGCGAATTCACCATCGCCTGGGAGGCCGCTCTCCCTGGCACGACCCGTAGTTCTGGCACTCTCAAGGATCCCACCGTGGCGAACTCGCCCGCAGGTGCTCTCCACGACGTGGGCGCTGACTTCTGCGCCAAGGGAGTACTGCCTGGCGATCTAGTCGTTTTGCCTGGATGCACCGCAGACACCGACTGCAGCCCACAGGCTAGTTTCTCGTGCCGTCAGCCGGTCGGAGGTGCCACGGGCTTGTGCCTGCCCATCGGCGCCGCCCAGAGTGTTATCGATAGTTGTACCCGCTTTATGGGCAGCCGGCGACGCTACGAGGTTCTTGCCGCCACGCCCACGCAACTGACGCTCGGGTTCCACCTGGACGAAGTGCCCAAGACCGCACTCAATCGCGTAGCCGCGACCGAGTCTGGCGACGATACAGAATGCCAGCCCACCACCGCGCATCGGGCATCGGGGACGGGGACGTCCCCTGGCTTCCAATGGCAACAGGTGTGGCCGGGCGAGAACTTCAAGCGTTGCGTGAAAGCTTGTGGCTATCTGACAGCATCTGGGGCGGCAACGCCGGACGCCGACCGAGATTGTCGCCCAGGCTTCGTGTGCGAAACCATTCCCGGTTCTCTCGGGCCTCGCCTGCTCGGCGACACCGAGCCTCGGCCCGGGCAGGGAAAGTACTGCGTCGAGGCGCCGCCTCTCGATCTCGCCTGCTGGCCCCAGCCGAGCAATCGGTACCACGTGAATGCCGGCACCAGCTTTCTCATCTTGGGCAGCTCTTTGCCTGACCTCAAGACCACGACAGTCATCAACGGCCAGTGCCAGCTCGATCCCAACGATCCTGCGCTGGCCGACCGGATCCCACTGTCAGCCCCTTCGTGCGCAACGATTGATGGCGTCGTGCCCGTGGACAACGTCACGACATACTCCCGCGGTTCGACCGACGCGACCAACACGCAAGTGGCGTTGTTCGGCCAGTTGATACCGCCGGATCCCTCGACGAAAACGCCAGCCAAACCCAACCCTCCCTACTCACCGGTTGCGCCACCCGGACCAAACCCGTGCTTGTATCAAGACTCCAACTACGACGAGCTTCCGTCCAGCGCCTCCGCACCTGGCGCCGGAACTGCTGATGGCGGCGCCGGACCCAAGAAGCCGATAAAGGCCATCTTCCAGAATCCGCAGCTTCGCTTCGTCCTCACCAACCTTGACCAATATGGCGGCGACAGCCTGACCACGCGTCTGGACCTCATCGGCGGCTTTATCCCGGCCACGGTCGCCATCCCATCCGTCGAGATCGCGTTGACCCAGCCCATCCACATCTACACCGGGCCGAACGAACTACCCGAGAGTCCTGCGATGACGGACCCCAACAATCCGGCCTATCCCTATGTGTACGTGCTGGACCAGGGGCGCACGGCGCTCACGCCGAACAGCCGTGGTCAGATCGTGCGCATCAATGCCCGCAAGGGCGATAGCGCCGTGACCACCTTCGACCCCGCCGCGAGCGGCACCACGCCGTTCCAGATTCAGTAGCAGACTCACGGCCGCAACGAATGGCGAAGTTGACAGATGGTAGGACTTCGGCCTACATTGTAGGTAAATGACCTCCAGTGTTCGAAGCACAGTCCGCGCGCTTTTCCAGACTGCGGTTGACCAGGTGAAGCGCGAGGGCCTTGTGCCAGCGATTCCCGACAGCATTCCGGTCGAACGGCCCAAACGCCCTGAGCACGGCGACTACGCGACCAATGTTGCCCTGGCTCTGGCAAAGCCCGCCGGCAAGCAGCCGCGTGCCTTGGCCGAGATCATCGTCGAGCGTCTGCGGGCTGCAGGCGGCGCGGACATAGCAGAGGTGTCGGTGGCAGGCCCTGGTTTCATCAATCTGCGCCTGTCCGATGGGTTCTGGCAGCGGAGGCTCCTCGACATCCTGGCCGCAGATGGGCGTTGGGGACAGGGAGCGCCAAAGCAGTCGCCGCGGGTTCTGGTTGAGTACCTTTCCGCCAACCCGACCGGGCCGCTGCATTTTGCTCACGGCCGGCATGCAGCGGTGGGCGACTCGCTGACTCGGCTGCTGCGCTTCGCCGGCTACGATGTCTTGCGCGAGTTCTACCTCAACGACTCCGGCAATCAGGTCGCCATGCTGGCGCTCTCGGTGTGGGCCCGCTACATGGAAGCCGCAAAGGGCGAAGACTGGACCGGCGTGATTGTGCCCGAGGTGGCGTTTCCCAACGACGGCTACCGCGGCGACTACATCCGGAAGCTGGGGCTTGAGTTGCTCGAACGCGAGGCAGGGCGCTTCGTCGGCGCCGACCCTCCCGCCGACATGGAGCCCATCAAGCAGTTCGCCATCGGCCGCTGCATGGACATGATCCGCAACACCCTGGTCAAGTTTGACGTCACCTTCGACGTGTGGCAGAGCGAGCGGGCCCTGCACGAGAGCGGCGAGGTGTCGAGTACCCTGGCCGCGCTCGATCAAGCCGGTTTCATCGAGCGGCGCGACAACGCCGTATGGTTGAAGACCACGGTGCTGTGGGGCGACGACAAGGACCGGGTGGTGCAGAAGTCCGACGGCCTGCCCACCTACCTGCTGGCGGATATCGCCTACCATCGCAAAAAGATCGAACGCGGGTTCGACGAACTGTGTGACATCTGGGGCGCCGATCACCACGGCCATGTGCCACGCATGCAGGCGGCGCTCAAGGCGCTGGGGCATGACCCAAACCGCCTTTCGGTCTTGCTCATACAGATGGTGAGCCTTGTGCGCAACGGCAAACCCGTTGCCATGGGCAAGCGGGAAGGCGAGTTCATCACCCTCGACGAGGTGATTGACGAAATCGGCCGCGATGCCACACGTTTCTTCTACTTAATGCGGCGACACGACACGCCGCTAGAGTTTGACCTTGAGTTGGCCAAGCGTCAGTCGATGGATAACCCCGTGTACTACGCGCAGTATGCCCATGCTCGGTGCGCCTCGCTCCAGCGACGCGCGGCCGAACTGGAAGCCCCGCGCCTGCCGGCCACGGCCGAGCTGTTCGCGCGGCTGAGCTTGCCGGAAGAAATTGCGCTGCTGCGCCGGCTCTCCGACTTTCCCGACTTCGTCGAGGATGCGGCCGCGGCGCGCGAGCCGCACCGACTGGTGTCGTTTATCAGTGACTTGGCGGGGGAATTTCAGAGCTACTACACGCGGCTACAAAAGGTCCACCACGACTCGGTTCTGCCCCAGGAGCGCCAGCGCGTGGGCAATTGGCGCGCGACCTGGGACTGGCAGAAAACCGCCGCGCGCTTGCATTGGGTCGAGGCCATCCGGCAGGTGCTCGGAACTGCGCTGGGACTTCTGGGCGTCTCGGCGCCGGCCATCATGAAACGCATAGGCGAGGAGGGCGAGGAGGCGTCGTAGCGCCTCGGCTCGGCGTCTCAGCTTTTTCGCAGGAGCAGAGCATGGGTTACACTTCTGGTGCCACGATGGATCAACGAGGACTTCGCGACGTCGAACGCTGGCGGGACAAGATCGAAGTCCGCCTCGACAACCGTCAGGTCTTCTTCCTGTTTTTTGGCAGCGCGCTGGTGGCCTGTCTGCTGTTCGTGCTGGGTGTGGTGGTGGGCAAGCGGCTGGAATCGCGCGGCCGCGCGGTGGCGCCCGAGGTGGAGGACCCGCTCGCCCTGCTCGACAAGGTAGCGACCTCTCCTCGGCCAACCCAGACGCCGGCGGTGACTTTCCCGCAGGCCCTTTTCGGTGACAAGAGCGCCCAAAGTGCCGCAAGAAGGACTGAGCTGAAACTGGCCGACGCCAAGGCGACGAATTCGAGCAAGAGTGAGTCAGGCAAAGTTGCCGAGGCGGGCAAGCCGGCCGCCAAGAGCGGCGAGCCAAGCCAGGCGGCCGCGGCCACCTCGGCCAAGACTTCGACCAAGGTGGGCAACAGCAGGTCGCTTGCTCTGCTCGACAACAAGCCGACTGAGCCCGCAAAGCCGGCCGAGGCCAAGGCCGTGAAGCCCGTGGCTGCGGCCACCCCGGCAGGCGCGCCCAAGCCCGCGCCCACAGCGCCCGCGCTGAGCAGGGTTGCTGCCGTGCCGGCTGCGCAGCCGGCCGCCGAGACGGCACCTGCGTCGTCGAAGAATGCGCCGGTTCCCGTGATTGGCGCCGCGGCCACTGATTCGGCCAAGGGCAAGCTGCACTTCACCTTGCAGCTCAGCTCGTTCCAAGACCGCGGCGAAGCAGAGGCGTTTGCCGCGAAGTTCGGCTCGGAGAAGACTTATCTGGTGGTCTCCGAGATCCCGGGCAAGGGCACCTGGTACCGCGTGCGCGTGGGCGACTTCGCCACGTCCAAAGACGCCTTCGCCGGCAAGCTGGCCTTCGAGAAAAAACACGGCGTGATCGCCTACGTGGCGCAGCGATAACTCAGAACATCAATCCGACGTTCAGGTGCAACCGCCATGAGGTGTCGCCGGGTTTCGGGTTGAGCGGTATGGCGAAAGCCAAACTCAGGTCGCCGATGGGCAATCTGAAGACCAGGGGTGAAAAACCGAGGCCGTGGCGAAAATCCGAGGCTGACAGCCCATCGAACGAAAAGGCCACCACGCCACTGTCGAGAAACACTGACCCATACCAGGGAGGCGCGATGGGGAACTGCAGGTCGATGTTCTGTATGATTCGTAGATTCCCGCCGGCTGGCTGGTACTGGGCACTGAACACCCCAGGCGCAATTGGCACGTACACAGTCTCGGTCAGGAGGCGGTCCAGATCGTATCCGCGAACCGTGGTGTCGCCGCCGGCAAAAAAGCGTTCTACCCTGGGCAGAAGCGACGCGCCCCTAAGCGGGAAGCCTTGATCGTAGCGCAGACTGTGGCGCAGGCTGAGCCACGATAAGAGCGGCACCACCGCAAACGAACGGCCGCTCAGCTTGACGAACGAGTCAGGCCCCCGGTCGAAGGAAAGACCGGGCAAGGCCAGCTCCGCGCCCACGCCGAGCTTGAAGCCACGGGTTGGCACCAGGGCGTTGTCGAGCCGCTGCCACTCGATGCTCGTGCTGAAGCTGCCCACGACGGTGCCAATGCTGACGGTTCTTTCATCCTCGTCGGCGCCAGCACCCCTCGCCAAGAACTCGGTGTGGAAGGTGTCGCGGAAGTTGTAGCGGAGGTTGGCGTCGAGGCCGGGATACATCTCGCGCGCAAATCCGATGAAGGTTGCGCCCGAACGCAGATCCCCCAGCCGCACCGTGGCTTGGCGCAAATAGTTGCCGCCGATTTCCAGACGGAAGAGCGAGCCGAGAAAGCGTGGATCCAGAAAGCTTGCGCTGGCGCGGGTTAGCGACAAGCCATAGGCCGCCTGTGAGAGGAAGGTCCAGCCGTGGCCAAAGAGGTTGCGGTGTTCGTAGCCCAGTGCCGCGTATCCGCCGACGGGAAAGCTGGAGTTGGGCGATTTCTGGTCAGTGGAGATACCCCCACCGATGGTCACGATGCCAAAGTGGTCGTGTCGCTCCTCTACCTCGACTAGCATGGGGACCACCGGTTGTTGTGGGCTTTCGCTGGGAAAACTGACCGGGTTCGGGTTGTTGAAAAGCTGGATCATGGCCAGGTTGCGCTGGGCCCGCTCCACCGCCCGCGCGGTCAGCAAGGAGCCCGGACGAATCTCGGCCCAGGTCATGATGGTGCCTTCCGTGGTCAGGAAATTGCCCCGCACGAACACCGGGCCCACGTGCACCTGCGAGCCCAGCTTGATCTTCCACACGATAGTGACGTGGTCGCCCTCCGGCTCGACGTGGGATTCGACGGTGGCGTTGCGATAGCCTTCGTCGCCCATTAGGCGTTTGAGTCGTTCTTCGTCGCGGCGGACCAGGGCCGGCTGAAGGGGCGCTCCCAGCGCCGTGCGCAGCGATTTCCGGAGAAAGAGGTCGTCGCGAGGCAGGGGCGTGGCGGGGTCGAGAGACTGAAAGCGCATGTTCGCCACCCACACCAAGGGGGCCTCGTTTATGAGAAAGCGCAGGTAGAGCGCGTTGGCCTTTCGCCAAACCGGCTCGTCTTCGCGCGGGATGACGGCTTTGGGCCCGGTGGGAGCCGGCCGCCACTGCCCCGGCGCTGGAGCGATCTCAGCGCGCACCTTGGTCCCCGGGCGACCACTACCCGCGTAGTAGTCGCCCAGGTTCTGCACATCGAGTTCAATTTGGCGCGGGGTCGCGAAACCGCCTTCGCCCAAGCCAATCGCCCCCAAGAACGGGAACTCCTTGGTTCGAATCTCTTGCGCCAGGGTGGAAGACGACACCTTCTGGTTGCCCACGAACTCCACCCCGCGCACTTTCAGGACCGGGCCTTCATCAACCGTGAAGACGATGCGGTCAGCGTCCTGGTCGATGCGCTCGCGCCGCCAGGTGGTCTTGACCAGCATGTGGCCGCGCTCGCGGTATGCCTTGTCCAGCTTTTCCGCGGCCTCAGCCGCGTCAACGTCGTCGTACACGCCGTGTGGCAGGGCGGCCAAGTCGCCCGCCAGTGCGCCGGCCGAACGGGCGCGATTGCCTTCGAACGCCAACTCCATGCGCCGGCGCTCTTTGACCTGGATGCCCAGGTGCACCTCCTTGCCATCGTGATCCACGCTGGAGCTGGGGTCAAAGTTGTCGGCTATGCGTGCGCCAGGATAGCCGAGCTTGGTGTAGCGCTGGGTGAGAGAAGTCTCATCGATGCGCAAGACATTGCGACGGAACAGTTCGTTGCGCAGCCATAGCCAGTGCCAGTCCAAATGGCGAAAGCTGTCCGCAATTTCCTTGGCGGGCAGGGCGCGGTTGCCGGTCACGACAATTTTGCCCAAGGGATAGCCCGGTCCTGGCTTCACTCGCACGTCCAGATTGACGGTGGCCGGGACCTTGTTGGTGCTGTGGGCAACGATGTGCACCTCGGCGTCCTGAAAGCCCTGCGTGCGCAGGTAGTCGCGCACGCGAGCACTCTCGGCGTCGAAAAAGCTGTCCCGCCGCTCTCCCGCCGGGGGCAGGGCTTGCCCGTTGCGAATGCTAAGCTGCCGGAAGATCTCTTCCTGGCGCACGCCGTGACGGAAAATGGGCTGGTTTCCCGAAACAAAGATCTGGCGGACCCGATCGGCGGGCCGCAAGCGGATGCGAAGCCGTGCCCCGCCCGCATCCGTCTGGACATCCACCTCGGCCTGATAGCCCACGGTCTTGAGCAAGCTCTGCAAACGGGGAACCGTCCCGATGGGTGTCCCCACCCGATCGGCCTCGCCCGACTCGACAAAGGGCGCATGCAACGGGGCGATGGTTGCCACCAAACTCTCGACCCGGCCGGCCGGGTCGGTAGAGCCCTCCACCGTCACAGCGACGATGCGTGCAACCGGGGCTGTAGCCCGGGCATCCGGTAGCGCCGAGGGCTCGCCCTCCTGCGCGCGCGCTGCCAGACTGGTGGCCAGCAGGACCGCAGCAAGCGTGGCGTGGGTGGTCTTTCGCAACAAGGGTTCCCGCACGATCTCAGGGAATGGGTTGCCAGATCTCGGTCATGGCAGACTCATGAACCGAATCGGGTAGTCGACGGTCAGTTCCAGCCGCAAGGAACTCACTTGGTCGGTGATGCCCTGCTGGGGCGAGTAGGTGACTCGCTCGCCGATGAGGCGGCCGGTGAGGTAGTCCCGAACCCAGGCATTGCCTTGCATACGGTAACGCTCCTGGGTCTGAAATCCCCGCAGATAGGACAGCTCCAGAGTCAATTCGCGGCTCGCGCGCGCCAGTACCTTTACCTCAAAGCCGTCCGCACCCACGGTGGGACGCAGATTGAGCTTGTGGCCGGTCAGAGTTTGCAGGGTGTCGTCGATATAGGGCTCGACCAGGCTGGCCACGGCATCGCGCGAGGCCTGGCCCATGATATCGATCCCGCTCTGCGCATTGATGCCAAGGGTGCGCCCCACCGAGCTGATGTCCTCGGAGGTCCGCCCGGAGAGAAGCAGCATGATCGTCTGGTTGCGGTCGAGCCCCTCGGTGGTCGACAGGTCGATGGTCGCCTGGTTGATGGGTCCCGTGATGCGCATCTGCACCGTGTGCTCATTCCCGAAAGCGTCGGACAGCAGATTGGTGGCATCCAGATTGAGTTCGGGGGTATCGCCTGCGGCCAGCGACTTGGTGGGGACGAAAGTGATGTGGTTCACGTTCGGCGTCAGTTCGAAATCGCCGCGCAGAACGGGGATGTGAAAGCGCCCATCGGTGGGCCGCACGTCCCCGGCTAGGGTAGGTGCGGACAGAGTTCCACCCACGAGCAAGTCGACCTGCAGGAAGATTTCCGGTGCCAAGTTGTTCTGCACGATGAAGCCGTCGCCCAGGGTGCGCACGCGGAGTCCAAGTTCCAAGTTCTCGAGCAGGGGCACACCCTCCCAGAAGGGGCGCGATGCGGACTCGTTGATGCGCGGGCTGAGTACCAGGTTGCGTACATTGAAATCCTGAATGTATCTCCCAGAGACCAGGCGCACATCGCCGCCCAGGCTGAGCGAGTTCTGCAAGTCGCCGGTCAGCTCCAGCGCGAAAGAAAGATCATCGATCTCAATGTCGGTCGATCGGTAGACCAGGCGCTCGCCCTTGAGCGGCAGGTCGACCTTGCCCAGCACCAGCTTGGGGCGCAGGCTGACGATGCGCATGCGACCAGGCCTTGCCCCGGCGCCGATGAGCAAGCGCCCGTCGTCGTTGATGCGCAGCTTGACCTCGCGCAGGAACAACTCTTGGCTCGCCAGCTCGATGGTGCCGCTCTCCACCGCCACCTTGCCGCTGAAGCCGCGCAAGCGCATCTGGATCTCGCCCAGACCGATGCGCGCCGACAGTTTGGGCTGATCCAGGGTTCCCGACACCTGGGCGTCGATGCGCGCGCGGCCGGACACGTCTGACACCGCGTCGGGCACCAACGACTCTAGCAGCACGGCGCTGACCTCTCCATTGACCTGCAGGGCCAGGCTGGTGGGCAAGAACTTGGCGCCCAGACCGACGCGGCCTTTCAGACGGAGGGTGGCCCCGGCCACTGATACCGCCAGGTCTCTAAGCTCCACCGCATCCGATCGCAGGTGGACCACGCCCGACGGCACGGCGATTGCGGAATCGAAACCGGCGGGCACCGCGTTGACCGGGCGAGCGATGGCAAGGGTGCCGTCCAGCAGCGGCCGTTTCATGGTCCCAGACACCTTCGCCTCCAGACTGACAGCGCCTCCCAGTTTCTGGAACTTCTTGCGCAAGAGCGGTTGCAGCAGTTCCAAGTCGACCTGGCCAGAGAACGCCGCACGCAGCGATTCGCCCTCCAGTTCGCCGTCCACGCTAAAGCGGCCAGCGTCAGTAATGAAGTGTGCCTGGTCCAGCGCGATGTGGTCGCCAGCGACCGTGGCCCGCAGTTCGCCGTCGTTCTGCAGGCCAATCCGGTGGGTCGAGACCTGACCGCCGGGTTCGGTGATTTCTTGCCTGATTGACGCCGCCAGCTCGGTCAGGACGGCCTGGATGGCAAGCGGCTTTCCCGGCTGCACCTCGACGCCTACCTGTCCCGACAGGACGACGTGAGCGTCGAGATCCTTCAGTTGCTGGACCAGGTCCGCGATTTCGCGGTTGCCCCGAAGCTGCAGGGCCAGGTCTTCCAGCACCAAGTGGGTGAAGGACAGGCTTGCTTTGGCGCGCAAACCGGCGGAGTTGAGCTGGGCCATGCCGTCGAAGGTGAAGCGATTGAAGAGTGTGCCTTTGACCCCGACGCCAGACTCCATAGCGTCCAGAGTCAGGGCGGCATCCCCCAGCGCCACGCCCATGACCGTCACCCCAGCAAGCCCGATACTGCCCGAAACCAGCGGGGCCTTGCTGCTGCCTGACAAGTGCAAATCAGCCGACAGGCGGCCGGACGCCGGCAGGTCGACCTGGGCAGCCGCCAGCGCCGCAGCCACGGGAAAATCCGTCACTCTGAGGCGCCACTCCATCGGCATGGCCTTGGGGACAAAGCGCATGTGGCCCTCGATCTGAATCTCGCCGCCCGTCTTGCCGTTTGCCTGCAGCAGGCGCACCGCCACACCTTCCTGGTCCACCTCCAGGTCGATGCCACCCACTTGCCAACTCTGTCCCAGCACATGTGCGGTCACCCCGCCCGGCATCTTGAAACGTATCTTCGGTCGGCGGAGTGGGCCAGATGCCGTCACTTCGAAGTCGATCTTGCCGGATACCAGGCCGCCTGTGATCAGCGACTCCAGAGCAATCTGTTTGCCTTCTAGGCGGAATTCCAAGTTCGGCGAGCGCAGCATGTGCTGCACCGTCTTTTCGAACAGCTTAAGTGTCCCACTGCCAGCCAGAGTGCCGCCCGCGACCTCGGCGGCCAGAGAATCCACTTGCAGCGTACCGTCCTGCAGATGGAACTTGGTCTCCAGCGACGGCACCGAAGGAATGCCATCCCTGCCGCCAATACCCGTGACTTCGATCTGACCGCTGGCACGCGGCTGGTCCATGCTGCCGGCCAGATCCACCGCTACGGACACCCCCTGCGCCAAGGGCGGCACGCCCAGCGAGGCTAGCAGCCGCGGCAGGTTCGTGCTACCCACGCGCAACCCTAGAGCCAGCAGGCGCTTGGCCAACTCAACCTTGCCCTTCACATCGACGCCAGCGCCTGGGACTTCGAGGTGAATGCCCGATGTGCTCACCTCTGCGGGCGATGCAACGGCCTGGCCGCTTATCCGCAACCAGCTGGGCAAGGACATCTTCTTGCCGGTGCGCTGGAAGGAAAGATCCAGGCCACTTAGGGTTCCTCGCTTGACCGCGGACATGGTTTCATCGAATTCCGCCATCGCTGCCAACTGGCCGTGCAGCTTGCCTGCGGCCAGCTTGCGCAGACCCGCCGGCAGGTAGCTGTCCACCGTGAAATGGTCGAAGCGAAGCTGTGTCTTCAACTTTGGGACCATCAGTTCCGCTCTAGTCGAGAACCTCCCTCCGCCCGGCGGCGAGAACGACAGCTCTTGCAACTTGGTATTGGGCGCCGATGCCTTGGAGTTGGGGTCAAACTGCATGCCCGCGCGGAGTACCAGATTCTGCACGGCGTACTGGTCGTAGGCGGCATCCAGACCGGAAATGTCGGTGTTGATGGCGATGCTCACGTAAGGCCCTATGAGATCGGCCACCACGCGCGCGTCCGCGCCGCCGAGATGAAGCCCAGGGATGTTCATCGGCTTCAACACTGCGTTCAGGGCATCGGCGGCGTCGTGGAACTCGGTGTGCATGTGAATCGCGGACACCGACTCGGCGGCATAGATGCCGTTGAAGAATCCCCTGCCCACCAGGGTGGAACGCCCAGTCTTGCCCGCGGTCAGATCAAGGAAGATGTCGTCGGAGTACTCGCGCAAGGTGGCGACCTGCTTCACCTTCACGCTGTCAAAGGGCAGCACCTGGTCGAGCACGGTCAAATATCCGCCCCCGCGGGCTTCAACCCCCACGGCCTCCCAGCCGCAGAAGCCATCTTCGACCTGCAGCCATGCGGGCGCGTGCAGGTCGCGCAGGTCGAAGCCCCAGACATGTGGAAAATCGAAAACCACCCGCAATCCGTTGAGCTGGGCGTTGAAGATGCGGACCGCGAAGCCTTTTTCCGGCTTGGCGCCCGGCGGGGCAGGGGGCGGGGGATGCTTCACATCGAACGTGGCCAGAAAACCGATGCCCTTCTTGGTCTTCTGCATGCGACCAAAGCGCCAGTACGAGTTGGGTCCCACCTCCAGGTCGTGCATGAAGAGGCCGGCGCCGTTGATGAGCTGGTGGAGTTCGATCTTGACCTCCAGGTGAGGCACGTCCACCACCACGGTGCCCTCAGGGTCGAAGAACTTCACGCCATCCACGGAAAACGGGGTGGGGCGCTTGGCCAGGATGTCGACCAGCAGGCGCGCCGGCCAGCGAATGGACCGAAACTCTAGTTTGCCACGCATCTCAGGCAAGACCTTGCCCACCAAGGCGCCCATGCGCTCGCCTTGCAGAAAGAACACCGCACCGGTTACGGCCAGGCTGACCAGGCCCAGCAGGCTGGCCAGCACGATGCCGCTCAACTTGAGGATTCTTCGTCGGACCGGGGACGCCACGTGCCCCCTCAGACTAACCCGAAAAACCACCTGTGAAGCGGAATTGCAGCCCGGTTCGTAGTAGTTTCCTCTGCATCATGGATGGCACGCTCTACATCGTAGACGCGCTCAATTTCTTGTTTCGCGCCTTTCACGCCCTGCCGCCCCTTTCCAACAGTAAGGGTCTTCCCACCGGCGCGGTGTACGGGCTGTGCCAGATGCTGCTGCGTATCGAGCGCGATTGGCGGCCTACCCACCTGTGCGTGATCTACGATGCGCCAGGGCCGACCTTCCGCGACGAAATCTTCGCTGCGTACAAGGCCAATCGGCCACCCATGCCCCCAGACCTGGGTGCGCAGATTGGCCTCTCCCATCGAGTCGTGGAGGCTTTCGGGCTGCCCGTGCTGTCGGTGCCGGGGGTAGAGGCCGACGACTCGATCGCCACCCTGGCACGACAAGCCGTGGCGGCCGGCCTGCGGGTGGTGATCTGCTCCTCGGACAAGGATCTCATGCAGCTCTGTTCGGACCGGATCCAACTGCTCGACACGATGAAGAACAAGCTACTGGGACCGGCCGAGGTGACGGAGAAGTTCGGCGTCCCGCCTGATCGGCTCGGCGACCTCTTGGCCCTGATGGGCGACAGCGTGGACAACGTGCCTGGCGTCGCAGGCATCGGGCCCAAGACCGCGGCCGACCTCATCAGTCAGTTTGGCTCGCTCGACGGCGTGATCGAGCATGTGGCTGAGATCAAGGGCAAGAAGGGTCAGGCCATCGCGGCGAGCCGCGATGCCATCGCAATCTCGCGCAAGCTGGTCCGCTTGCGCGATGACGTAGTGCTCGGCCGGAGTGTGCGTGATTTGCAACGCGCCGAACCCGACCGCGCCCGCTTGGCCGAGCTATTCGGCGAGTTGGAATTCGGCCGGCTGCTCGCGCAGGTGGATGGAGTGCGGGCTGCGGTGCAGGCTACGGAGCCGCAGCCTGCACCGACTCTTGAGAATCCGCGAATGGTTCGGGTTGCCGGATCCGGTACCGGCGCCGAATCCGGCACCGGCCACCAGCCGCCGGTTCCCCCTTCGGGGACTTCGGGACAGCCCGCCACCCTGCCCACCCCGCGCGCTTCGCGTGCGCCCTCGCCGGCCACCGGCCTTGCCGCCGCGCCCGAAATCACAGCGGCCCCTCTGCTCCCGGAAATCATCCTCGATCGCGCCGGCCTCGATCGCCTTTGCGCCGCGCTTCGCTCCGCCCAGGTCTGCGGCGTGGCTACTCTGGCCGAGGGCCAGCCCTACCCACGCGCAGCCCTGGTGGGACTAGCCTTTGCCTTAGGCAGTGGTGCCCGCTTCTACCTGCCGATTGGCCATCGCCTGCTGGGCGGGCCGTCCATGCTGCCCGCCACCGAGGCATTGGCGGCGCTCGGACCGCTCTTGGCATCTCAAGATATTCGCAAGTACATGCACGACGCCAAGGTGCTCGACGTGCTCTTGCGGGTGCGCGGTGTCGCCCTGGGCGGTCTGGCTGGCGACGCCATGCTGGCTGCGTATCTGCTCGATGCCGGGCGCGCGCCGTATGACTTGGCGGATCTCGCTGCTGCGGACGGGGCAGGGGAGGTGACCCCGCGGACGACATGGCTGGGCAGCGGTCGCAACGCGCGGCCGGCCGGTGAGACTCCCGTCGAGGAGGCCAGCCGCTTCTTGTGCAGCGAAGCCCGGGCCGCGCTGGCCCTGGCCCGCCGCCAGGAGCAGGCGATGGAGTCACTTGGCCTGACCAAGATCTATCGCGAGGTCGAGCTGCCGCTGGTTTCCGTGTTGGCGCGCATTGAGTGCTGGGGCATCCGAGTGGACTGCAACCTTCTCCGCCAGCTCGGTAACGAGGTCGCTCGGGCTATCGAGGCCCTTGAACATGAGATCCATGCGGCGGTGGGTACGCCCTTTAACATTAGCTCACCCAAACAACTGGCCGAGGTTCTGTTCGGCAGGCTGGGCCTGCCCGTGATCCGCAAGACCAAGACCGGCCCGTCGACTGACGCCGACGTGCTGGAAGAACTGGCCACCCTGCACCCAATACCGGCCAAGGTGGTCGAGTACCGCGGTCTGAGCAAGCTCAAGGGAACGTACATCGATGCCCTGCCGGCCCTGGTAGACCCGCGCACCGGCCGCCTGCACACCACGTTCAACCAGGCCGTGGCCGCCACTGGCCGCCTGTCTTCCAGCGATCCCAATCTGCAGAACATCCCCATCCGCTCCGACTTGGGCCACCGCATCCGCAACGCCTTCGTGGCCGATCCCGGCTACCAGATCGTGTCAGCCGACTATTCGCAGATCGAACTGCGCGTGCTGGCGCATTTCTCGCAGGATCCGGCCTTCCTCGACGCTTTTCATGCTGGCCAGGACATCCACCGCCGCACCGCCGCGGAGGTCTTCAACGTGGCGCTGGATGTGGTCAGCGGCGAGCAACGCCGCATCGCCAAGGCCATCAACTTCGGCCTGGTTTTCGGGCAGACCGATTTCGGGCTGGCCCAGGCCCTGCACATCGCGCGCGCCGATGCCCACTCCTATATTGAACGCTACTTCCAGCGCTACGCGCGCGTGCGCCAGTACATGGACGAGACCATCGCCGAGGCGCGACGCACAGGCTCGGTATCCACCTTGCTGGGGCGCACGCGGGCGCTGCCGCAGATCAAGTCGAGCCGGCCCCAGGAACGCAACTACGCCGAGCGCATTGCCCGCAACACGCCCATTCAGGGCTCGGCTGCTGACCTGCTCAAGCTGGCCATGATCCGAGTGGATCGCGAAATGGCGCGCTTCCCCGACGCACGCCTGCTGCTCACCGTGCACGACGAGCTCGTCTTCGAGGTCAAGACCGACGAGGTCGCTGCCTTCTCTGCCTGGGTCAAGGCTGCGATGGAGTCAGCCTATGCCCTGCGGGTTCCTTTGGTGGTCGACGTCCACGCCGGCGCGAACTGGGGCGCGGCTCACTGACGGGTTCTACTTCAGCCGGCCGCCGGGGACCGACTTGTCGCCCTTGGGCTGCACATCGCCACCCTTCTGGTGCGCGGCCCAGCCCACCACCTCGGGCGCCTGGCCTTCGAGTTGGATGTTTTGCGCTTCCGGCGGCAAGACCGCGTTGCCTTCGGCCAACAACCTTCCCTGTACGTCCTGCAGCTTCTTGTGGATGATAAGCCCGTTGGACGCGGCAAACCCGGTGATCGAGTTGATAGAGAAGGTACCGGTCACGACCACCTGCTCGCCCGGTTTGACGGTTAGCGGCTTGAGCTCGCCAGTCTCCCAGTCCTTGATGGGGTAATCGGCAACCAGAAGGGCGCGCTCCCGCTTGGTGCCTGGGCTATCCGCGACGTAGAAGTGCGGCTGGTCGCAGGGCCGACAACCCGACCGGTCAACCGCGACCGGCGCGGTCAGGGCGTCGCCGCCCTTCTTCATGGCCTTCTTCTTCTCGGCCTTCTGCTTCTCGAAGAGTGCATCGTTGCACTTGCGCAACTCGGG
>PMBS01000257.1 GCA_003153015.1 Myxococcales bacterium | reverse complement strand
AGATGCTCTCCATCGGGCGGTTACGTGGCAGATGCTATCAAAGTACGAGTGTCGGCATTGGAAGCCATCAAGCCAGAGGAAGTGAAATCGCTCGGAAATCTTCTGGAATTACAAGCCTCAACCTGTGGCACCGTAGGCTGGCAAGAGATCTATCTGCCCATAGAGATCCATCTCAAGAAGGGGCAACGATTCGACTATTATGCGGAAATGCGTAGACTTTCAGACGAGGTAGGTGCGACACCGTTCTTCCTCAGATATATCAGTCTCGATGGCCTTGCGACCACGTAGGTGCGATGCACACTCCGGCAGAGCATAGTCAAATCGATGGGGGTTTTGTGCAGCGATGCTAGCTGACGTTCTAACGGGTGTAAGTCCCGTCGGTGTGGGAGCGAACGACGTTCCGAACGGCAGGTGGAGATCCTACGCGCAAATCTCGATGCGCTCGCCGAGGACCTGACGGCGGGCAGCGTGGTGATATTCGAGAGCGCTCGCCTGCTCATGCGCCGGCTTTTCATAGGCGGTCAGGCTCCCTGAGCTGTTCTGGATCGTCGCGATGCTGATTCAGCCCTCCGTCGATGCGCCCCTACGGTAACCGTCCGACCGAGGACGTCTTGATGGGTTACGCGCGCGAGGCAGGTAACCGTCCGACCGAGGACGTCTTGATGGGTTACGCGCGCGCGAGGCAGAGTGGCGGGCATGGGCAAGAGAGAGGAAACGCGCCGATTTTGGACGGACGTGATCAGTCGATACGAAAGAGCAGGCCAGCCACGCATACAACTTCGGCGTATCCTAGTGGTCCGATGAAGCCTTGCCCTTTCTGCGCCGAAGAGATCCAGGACGCTGCCATCAAATGCCGGCACTGCGGCTCGATGCTCGGAGAGGCCGCCGCAGCGGCCGTCGCATCCCGCACCCTGACGTCCGGAACGGAGGCGGTGCCGGCCGCCGTGACGATCTTCAAGGGGGCGCCCTCCTGGAAAGCGCAGTTCTGGCCGGTGGTGGCGGCCATTGCGCTTGGCGTGGGCGGGCTCTGCGGTGCCCCGATCCTCCACCTGTCATTCCACGTCGCCTGGAGCTGGGCGCTGATCGGAGGGGCGGTGGCACTGGGGCTGGGAGGGTTCTGGCTGCTCTACCTATGGGCCGCACGTGCCACGCTCAAGTTCCTCATCACGACGCGCGCTATCGACGTCGAGTCGGGCTTGTTTTCGAAGAACATCGAGACCCTGCAGCTCTGGAGGGTGCGCGACCTGGAGTTCCATCAGACCATGACAGACCGGCTGCTGGGAGTGTCCCGGGTCCAGCTATTCACCCACGACGAGACGACACCCCAGCTTCTGCTGTGGGGACTGCCCGGTTCGCGCAGAATCTTCGAGCAGCTCCAGGACGCGTTGGAGATCGCGCGCCGGTCCCGCAACGTGATCGGCCTGGTGGAATGAGGTTGTCCGTTCCCGGAACGCCCAGCCCCCGGTCGCTGTTACGGCTCGGCGGTGCCGTGCTGGTGGCCGGACTCTTCGTGCTGGCGGTGCTGCTGTTCCTGCAGCAACGAGAGAGCGGCGCGCGCCAGAATCTCCAAATCCTGCAGGGAGTGCGCAAGGTCTGCAAGCTCGCCACAGTCGAGGTCTCGCTGGCCGACTACTCTCGCCGTTCGATCCCCAGGCAGCTGGCCCTGCCCTTCGCGGGGCCGTCCGAAGCGTTCCTCTTCTACGCGGGCGTCGTCTCCGCGGGCTTCGACGTGTGCGACGAGCCGTCCCGCATCCGGATCGACCATACCGCGCGCGTGGTCGAGGTGGCCCTGCCGCCGCCGCGCCTGCTATCGCTGGACATCAAACGGTTCGAGATCATCAACGAACACTCGGCGCTGCTGAACGCCATCGAGCCCGAGGATCGGAACCAGTGGTACCAGGACGCGCGCGCATCCCTCAAGACGGGCGCGCTCGGCAGCGGCATCCTGATCAAGGCTGAAAGCCACGCGCGCGAGCTGCTGGAGAGCTTCATCGAACGCTGGGGGTACCGCCTGAAGCTGTCGATCGAGAAGCCCGCTTTGACGCCATCGAGCCTGCTCGAGCATCGATGATGGCCCGTTCGTAGCCGGACTCCTCACGCTGCTCCATGGAACCCTAGACTGGAAAGCACGACGATAGAACGGGCGTTTCATCGTCGCGTTTCTAGTCTATAAGTCATGCGTAATCGCTTCTCCCTGTCCCTAGCCAAGACCCGATCCGCGTCGCCTCCATGGCCGACGGTGGCGGAGTCGGCCAGGCACCCATCGCGCTGGACTGTCTACGGTCCCTTCTGACTTGGGACATTGTCACGTGATGGCTGCCATCCTCTTGAGCTTCTTCGGCGCCCTTGGCTCGGCTCTCCACACCCGTGGCGCGCCAGTCGGGTCGGGGACCGGCGCGGTGGTGTGCAGGACGCCCCTTGGCTGTGTCCGCCGTTTCCGGCTTCGTGCCCGTTTAGGGGTTCCATCACTCCGTCTCCGGCCCCCGCCACATCGAACCGGACAGGCGGATTTCCCGCATCACGGCTCACCGCGAAGGTGTCTTCCATCGGGGTTATGGGTCCGTTCAGCCGGGGCATGCTTTCGCGCTCCAGTACACCACGCGGTAGTCTCGAAAGAGACCCCACGTTCCGTATACAACGGTGCTACTCCACCGCTTCCAGCCGAATTTCTTGCGCTTGCACTTCTTGGCCGCCAGTCGCCTCACCTTGCGTTCGACCTCGTACTTGATCTTGCCGAATGCCGTCCCCGAATTGCCGACACGAAAGTAGTTCACCCAGCCCCGCAGGATCGGGTTCACCTGCGCCACTGCCACTTGCATGCAGGTGGCGGCTCCGGCGCAGGATCTTCCCGACCTCCTGTAGGACCGCGATGACCTTCTTCGGTCGTGGGACTCTGCTCGCATACCATCTTCCAGTTTTCGAGCTCCGTTCCCAACGGTACTCGAATCCCAGAAACGCAAAGCTGGCCCCTGGCTCCGTTATCGTGACCAGACGGGTCTTCTCTGCGTTGAGCGACACGCCGATGGCCTCCGCCTCTTGGCGGATGCGCNNTAGGTGATGGTGTCGCCTCCTCGGTCGAGGGCGTGGTCGAGGTCGTCGAACGCGAGGTTCGCGAGAAGTGGCGATAGCGGCGAGCCTTGTGGCACCCCTCGGTCGCCAGTGCTTTTGAGAAATTGCTTCACCATGGCCAGCACATCGCCATCGACCACCCGCCTCACTACTTTCGCCAACATCCGGTCGTGCCGAATCGTATCGAAGTAGCGCGACAGATCGACGTCGACCACGCGGTGTCGGCCCTGGCGCAGTCCCGCGCACACTTTCTCGATTGCCTCATGCGCGCTTCGTCCCGGCCGCGCCCCATATGAGCTGTCCGAGAAGTCGGCTTCGAAGATCGGTTCCAGGATAAGCCGGAGGGCACCTTGAACCACGCGGTCTCGAATCGCAGGAATCGAAATCACGCAGACCTTGCCGTCCTCCTTGGGAATCTCTCTTCGACGATACGGCCTCGGGTGGTACGCGTCCATGCGCAGTTCCTCGGCGAGTTTCGCAAGAAACTCACCTCGGCCCTGCGCCTCAATAGCCTCGAACGTCGGACGTGCCAGGCACTTGATTGAGGCTCGTTCAGCTCGTTGCCGAGGAGCTGAAGCGCGAGCTTGCAGATGCCTGAGGGGTTACACCCGACCAAGGTCGAGCTTCCTGTCGCAAAATTCGCACCCCGATTCGGTCACACGCGAATGCGGTGCATGCGATACCCCCCAGGCCGCACCGAAACCAGATGACCGGCAAGCTGTTCGCGTTCGACGCAGTCCCAGAACGCCGCGAACATGGTGTCGAGGTGTATCGCGGTCAGAGTCTCGGGTCCGCGAAGTAGAATGATCGCCAGAGGTGCCGGTCGAATGGGCAGTGCCGTCGCCCCGATGTCGCGGGTCACGAAGATCCGCTGCTCGGCCGCCGCGCGCCGCCACAAGTAGTCATCCGGGCTGCCGCGAAATGGCTGTGCTCCGACCTCGACAACGTCGTGCCCCTCTGACCTGAGCCGATCGGCAATCCGGCGGGGGACGTTCTCGTCAAGGAAGAAGCGGAACAATCCGCTCCTCGCCGACGACCTCGGCAGCGTAGGTGAGAGCCGCGAGTACCTGTGCTCGCGTCAGACGGTATTCGTGCATCACCTCATCGACAGTCATGCCGCCACCCACAGAGCCCACCACCAAGGACACGGGCATGCGGGTTCCCTTGATGACTGGCTTGCCACCGAGAATCTTGCGATCCCCGGAGATCAAGTGCTGCCACTCGTCCGTCTCGTGCCGCCGCTTCGCTGCGCTTTGCCGTGCCATACGTGGACTCCTGCATTTTCGCTGCCCTTCAAGTCTACGGGATGTTTCCTGCGAAGAACAGCAGCACGTGTGTCGCCGCCGGCACATGGTGCCCACCTTCACCACCGGAAACCCGGGACCCACCCTCGTAGTGCGGCGCGGGGCTTCGCTGGGGATTGCGAGGTGGTCCAGGATCTTGCGTATGGCGTCTGGCTTTGTGATCGCGGCCAGGA
>PMBS01000050.1 GCA_003153015.1 Myxococcales bacterium | reverse complement strand
GTGATCGCGCTGTCGGGCGACGGAGGCTTTGCCATGTTGATGGGAGATATCCTGACGCTCGGTCAGCACGACTTGCCCGTCAAGATCATCCTCTTCAACAACCAGTCGCTGGCTATGGTCCAGCTGGAGATGGAAGTCGCCGGCATGTCTCCCTTTGGATGCAACCTGAAGAATCCCAACTTCGCCGCGCTGGCCCAGGCCGTCGGTCTGTTCGGCGTGCGGGTGGAGGATCCCGCGCAGGTTCGGCCCGCACTCAAGCAGGCGCTGGCGCACAACGGGCCGGCTCTGGTCGACGTCGTCACGGACCCGAACGCTCTAGCCATGCCGCCGCGAGCGACAATTCAGCAGGCCGCGGGTTTCGCGCTGGCGATGACCAAAATCGCTTTCGCAGGCCAGATTGACGATGTACTGGATACCGTCGCGGCCAACTGGCGGGAATTGGTTTGAGGCCGTTTTGGCATCCGGGTTGCTGGGGCCTTCGCCCGAAGGCCAGGATGAATCACCCATCTAGCAAAGCCATGACTAGAGGCCGTGGGTTCGATCCCCATCAGCTCCACTAATAAGCTAGGCACTGACGGCACCGGGGCCGCGTGAAGAGTCCTCTACCACCGGCTGTTCATCTGCTGGAAGCTCTTGTCAAGCTCGGCCCTGGATGCTTTGAGCATGCCCGCGCTCATGCCGTAGCCAATCTCGGTGACGTCGTCTTCAAGGCCCTTCATGACCGCGCTGACGAATTCCTCGGGCGCGAGATTTGCCTTGGAATTGCCTCGCTCGGCTCGGCCCTCCGGGTTCAATTCCGTATCGACGGCGGGCGGAACCACCTCGAAGACCTTGATCCCGAGCTTCGACAGTTGATGCCGGAGTCGGGTGGACGCCCAGTCGTGGGAGAATAGGTGTAGAAAGGTTGTCCTCACCACGGGAGATTCTCATGAAGCTGTTTCCATCGATTCTTGCAATGCTACTTGCCGGCGCCGTCCCGGCCGGTGAAGCGGTAGCGGCGCAGGGCAAGAAAGCGGGGCACGAGCCGGCCACGCCATACCGCGTGTTGCAGAAGATCCCGATACCGGGAGACGGCGGCTACGACTACCTCTACTTGGATGAACCGGCCCAGCGGCTGTACGTCTCGCACGGCGCCGAAGTGGCGGTGCTCGATGCGACTTCGGGTGCGATTGTCGGTGTGATCGCGGGACTGGCTGGCGTGCACGGCATCAGCGTGGTGCCTGAGATCGGCAAGGGCTTTATCACCAACGGGAAGTCGGGGATGATCACGGTCTTCGATCCCAAGACGCTCAAGTTCACGGGCGAGATCAGGAGCACCGGCAAGAACCCAGATGCTCTCATCTATGACTCGGCATCGCGCCGGCTGTTCGTGTTCAACCACAGTAGCGGCCAGGTCACGGTGATCGATCCAGCGACGACTGTGGTGACCGCCACGCTCGACGTCGGGGGCGCTCTGGAGTTTGGGCGTGCCGACGGCCAGGGGAGCGTGTGGGTCAACGTGGAGGACAAAAGCGAAATCGTGCGGATCGACTCAAAGAAGCTGGCGATCACCGGGCGTTTTCCCCTGCCGCCGTGCCAAGAGCCGACCGGCCTGGCTCTGGACGCCAAGCACGGCCGCTTGTTCGTCGGCTGCGGCAACAGCATGATGGCGGTGGTCAACGCCGGTTCCGGCAAGGTCATCACCACGCTTGCCATTGGTCCAGGCGTCGACGGAACTGATTTCGATGCCACGACTGGGGACGTGTTCAACGCATGCGGCAAGGACGGCACCCTGTCCGTGATCCACCAGGATGCGGCGGACAAGTACCACGTCGTGCAGAATCTCAGCACCCAGCTTCGTGCGCGAACCCTGGCGGTAGACACCGCGTCTCACCGGGTGTTTCTCTCGGCAGCGCAGTTTGGCGACAAGCCCGCGCCGTCGGCGGCCGATCCCAACCCGAGGGCGCCCACGTTGCCCGGCACGTTCGTTGTGTTGGTTGTGGGCAAGTAGGGTTCGCCACGCATCGAGACGATGCAGGCGACGTGGTAACATTGCGGACCGACATTCCGAAAGGACGCACCATGACGAATAGCAAGGTTCTGCTGGGAATCGCGATACTGAGCACCGCCCTTGGTGGTGCTTGCGTGGGCAATGGCACTGGAGCGCAAGGCAGCGGAGGTTCCGGAGGGAACAGCTCCGGGACTTCAGGCACTGGAGGCGGAAAGGCCACGGGCGGTAGCTCCGCCTTGGGCGGCACGGTAGCCGGCAACTCGGGCAGCGGCGGTGCGGTGACCAGCGGTGGCAGCACTAGCAGCGGCGGCGCGACAAGCACGGGTGGCGCACCCAGTGCGGGCGGAACCAGCAGCAGCTCAATCGGGTCCGGCGGTGCCACTGGCGGCACGACCGGGGGCACAGGCGGCGCAACCGGGGGTGCGACTGGAACCACGGGCGGCGCCACGGGTGGAGGGGTCGGGGGCAGGGGCGGAGCGACGGGCGGCACGACGGCTACGGGCGGAGCGAACGGCGGAAGCGGGGGACGGGGTGGCACGACGGCTACGGGCGGCGCTACGGGCGGCGGAAGCGGGGGACGGGGCGGCACGACGGCTACCGGCGGCGCTACGGGCGGCGGAAGCGGGGGACAGGGTGGCACGACGGGTACCGGCGGCGCGGCCAGCGGCGGAAGCGGGGGCAGGGGCGGCACGATAGCTGCCGGCGGCGTGACCGGCATGGGCGGAGCGACGGGTGGCGCAACGGGTGGCACGACGGGTGCGGGTGGCGCGACAGGTGGCGTGACTGGTGCCGGCGGCTCGACCAGCGGCCTACCTGCTTTGCACGTAGAGGGCCCCCTCATCAAGGATCCCAACGGCAAGACCATCATTCTGCGCGGGACGGCCTTGATCGACATCGGCGCGCTCTACGCCTATGGCGGCAATAGCTCTGCGGGAATCACCGCCCGAATTGACAAGATCGCCACCGCCGGCCTGCAGGGCCACGTGGTGCGCCTGCCGGTCTATCCGAAGACCGACTACAACGGCGGATATCCGTATTGCTCGCCCCTGCCGTACCCGGTTGGTACCGGCCCGAACGCGAGCTGCACCCCTACCACGCCGATGACCGCAACCGACTATGTCAGCAAGGTTCTCAAGCCGGCGGTCGACTACGCCACCAGCAAGAACTTGTACGTCATCATCGATCATCATCAGATTGACAACGCCGCCACGGGTACTTCGGCAGCCGATGCGACGACCTTCTGGACCGCCATTGCCCCGCAATTCGCGAGCTATGCCAACGTCATTTACGAACCCTTCAACGAACCGATCGACGGCTCCGCATCGTGGGCCACCTTCAAGCCCGTGGTGCAGGGCTGGATCAATGCCATTCAGGCGGGAGACCCCAACAACAAGATCATCATCGTTCCATCCATGAGCTACGACCAGCACCCGGGCGACGCCGCCAGCAATCCGCCGACAGGAACTAATCTTGTGTACACCGCGCACGTCTACCCTGGCAATTGGAGCACGTCCTTCAAGGCACAGGTCGCCACCGCGGTGGCAAAGGCGCCGGTGTTCATCACGGAGTGGGGGTACGAGCTCAACGGCAGCGACAGCAATCTCAGTACCTCCAGCACGACCTGGGGAACCGATTTCGAGACGGCGGTTGACGGCTACGGAGCGAGCTGGACCGCGTGGGTCACCGACAACTCGTGGACACCCAACCTGTTCTCCAACAGCGGGCTCACCACACTCACGGACTTTGGCACGGTAGTGAAAAACTGGCTGGCAGCCAAGGTCAGTTCGGACTGGGTCCAGTAGGCACCGCCGTCATACAATAGGTGGACGCGGGCCAATGTGGGTTTTCCTTCAAACTGCTCAGCCTCCGAGTTGGGTCCGAACTTGCGTTTGCGTGGAACGGTGAGCGCAAGCTGACAGGCGATGTCTAGGAAGAGAATCGAGGCGCAGCCGCCGTCCGGCACGCCACCGTTCTGCAAGAAGCATCTGCCCCTGGCGGCCCTATTGGCCGCCACCGCTCTCCTCTATACCGGCGCCGGCGTACTATCAGGTCGGTTGAATCTGGTAGATGACTATGACTACATCGTCCAATACGGCCACTACGACCGGCCGTTGAATCTCGCCGGCCTGGTGCGAATGTTTGGCAGCACCTCCACCCAAGAGATGCTCCACGACTACTACCGGCCCCTCTACACTCTGGTTCGGTCGATCGACTACCGCCTCTACGGGACTTCCCCCACCGGCTACCACGCAACCAGCCTGCTCTTCTATCTGCTGGCCGTGGGTTCGGCTTACGGGATTCTTCGCAGACTTCTGCCTTCAAGTTGGGCCGCCTGGGGCGGCGCCCTGCTTTTCGCCGTTCATCCCATCCATGTGGAGGCGGTCGCTTGGATCATGGCCGGCGGCTACGCGATCGCGGGGGCTTTGGCGCTCATCTCCTTCGCCCTGTATCTGTCGAGCCGAACCTGGGCGAGCACCTTGGCCTTCGCCGCGGCGGCGCTGGCCAACCCGCCGGCCGCGGTCATGCCGGCGCTGGTATGCGGGCACCTGTGGCTGTTCCGTGCGAAAGAAGCTGGGGAGCGGCGGCGCCGCTGGGTCAACTTGGCAATGATGTCAGCGGTGGCGGCGGGAGTAGTGTACCTGAATTTCGTCACCTTTCCCCAACGCTATTCCGGGACCACCTTCGATTCGGCGGTGGCCGCCCGCAGTTGGCTGGCCAACCTCTTTTCCTACCTGCGTCTGATGGTCGTCCCCTTGGGCTTGCAGGGTTTCTACCAGGGGTACAGCGAGAAACTGACTGACCCACGGTGCATAGCTGGAGCCGCCGGTCTGCTGTTGCTGGGCGCCGGGGTCCTGGTCCTGAGGAAACGCAGCCCTTTGGCTTCCTTTGGGCTCTTTTGGTTCTGCGTGGGCGTTCTACCCACGCTCACCGTCTGGAAGAAGCCGACGGGCATGGCCGACCGGTATGTGTTCATCGCGTCCTTCGGGTTGATTCTGGCCGCGGCCGCGCTCGTGTCGGCGCTAGGCGGCGCGCGTCCACCGGTCAGCCACTTTCAGGCAGGGGCCCGCAGGGCCCTGGCACCTTTGGGGGTGGTTTTCGTCGTATTTTTCGCTGCCGTCACCTGGCAGCGCGTCCGGGCCTGGCACGAGACTGAGACGCTATTCACCGACACCCTTCGCAAGGACCCAGCCAACATTTTCGCCGCTCGGACCCTCGGACGCTACTACTCGGTCACGGTAGCAACACCTGAGAAAGCGGTGCCCTATCTTGAGAAAGCCACGCAGCTCACGGAAGAACGCATTGGCAAGCTCACCAATCCCTCCCTCGTGCACTTCGAGCAATACAACTTGGCCGAGCTTCGCAATACGCTGGGTATTGCTAGCCGCGAATCAGGCCAGTACGAAAGGGCCGTGGCTTTCCACCAAAGCGCCATTGCGGAGATATCAAACATTGAGCTGGACGGCTCTCGAGCCGCCGACTACTTCTTTCAAATGGGCCTCACCTACGACAAGATGGCGGACCTGCACAAGCAGGCTGGCGATGAGAAGGGATTCGTTGCGGCGCTGGAGAAGGCGCTTGCGTGCTACCAGCAGAGTATCGAGCGCCTTCCCATTCTGTCCAGCTCCTACCAGAATGCCGGCTTCGCGCTGTTTCGCCTGGGTCGTTTGCCTCAAGCCGAGACTGTTTTGGAAAAGGCATTGGCGTTGACGCCTAACAACCTCGAAGTGATTGGGTTGCTGGCGAATGCCTACATGCAGAGCGGTGAGCACGCGAAGGCAGGAGCGTTGTTGGAGGAAGCCATCCAAAAGACCGGTCGTCGGCAGAAGAACGGACCACTGATGAGTGAACTCCAACGGCTGAAGGCCCAACTTTCCGGGCAGCCCGTGGCAGCAGAAGGCCAATCGCCCGACGGGGATGCCTTGCTCGTCAGCCTGCTCAGTCAACAGAAATACGAGGACGCCCTGGCCGTGGCATTGTCACTGCAGAAAGAGCAGGGCTCGCCCGACCCCTTGCTCTTGAACAAGCTTGGCCTGTGCTATTACAAACTGGCTCGCTATCCCGAGGCCGAGCGCGCCTACCTGGAGGCGATCAGACTCCGGCCAAACTACGACACGGCTCTACGCAACCTGTCGCTGGTCTACGCCAAACAAGACCGCTGGGATTTGGCCATCTCCTATGCGGAGAGGGCCCTGAAGTTGAAGCCAGACGATCCCGTCCTCCGGCGCCGTCTGGAAGGCTATTACCAACAGGAACGCGGCGGACAAAGTCCCGGTAGTGCAAAATAGGCGGACGCGAAGGGCCGTGGCGGCTACAGAACGCATCCGCGCGAGATGATAGCTGAAATCCAGGACAGTCGCGAATTCATGCCAGAATTCCCGCGACGACTTTCCGGACAGCACGGGGGTATTTCCGGTACGAGAACCCCATCCATGTCGCGCTGTCGCACCTTCGCGCATGCCCGGACGGCCCAGCGGAGGGGCTAGTCGGCCACCTGCAGCGTGGTTGTGATATACACATTCGACTGGGTGGTATGTCGCTCGGCACTGAAGATGTCGAGCGGGTAGTGGTTGCATAGCTGCATGCCCCAGGCGGCGGCGTGTTGGTCGATGTCGGTTCTCGCCGTTTCGGCGGCATGAACACCGCCGAGGTCAATCGCCAGGTTGCCGTTGATGAAGACCCAGAGATCGTCATCCCCGGTGAAGGAAAAAGACTCGCCGCCAGTATAGAGGAACGTGGCGTTGATCGTGGTGGTGAACGAGAAGTTGTGGGGATTGCCGGCCCCGTCGGTCCCCTCGTTGCCAAAGCCAGCGCCGTCGATCGGGAAGTAGTTCTGGCCGTTGTGGTTGATCCAGTCGTTGGTGTAGGCCGGGGTTGGCAGGGTCGTGTCCCAGTGGAACACCATCTGCCGAGAGAGGCTGACGTTGGCTGTCGCATCGTCGTGGTACCACTGGAAGAATGCGGCAGCGCCATGCGTGGATTTCACAGGGGGTGGCAAGTAGTCGGGCGTGCCATCAGTACCAAGCAGGGCCTTCACGATTCCTCGATCATCGCCGCAGCACCAGTTCTGGAAATCGATATGGCCTGCGGGCTCTGCAAGCGGTCCCGGCACGGGCGCATCACCAAAGAACCGGAAGTCGCGCACGGTGGTGTTGAGCGTGACTACCGGAGCGGGAACGGGCATCGCGCATGTACCCCACACGCCAGCGGTGCAAAGCTGCGTCCCCTGGCTGCATGTGCCGCAGAATTGTGTGGTCTGGTCTGCTACCCCATCGCAGTCGTCGTCGACGCCGTTGCAAATCTCAGCCGCGCCAGGGTGCACGGTCGGGGCTCCGTCGTTGCAGTCACGGTTGTCGGCGACATAGCCCACGGGCACCGCGCAGGCTTGCGTGGTGATTGCGGGGTTCCCGTAGCCGTCACCATCCGCGTCGCGGTAGAAAGTGCTGTTCACGCAAGTCCCAGTACCGGTGCCTGTTCCCGTGCCGGTATTCGTGCCCGTGCCAGTACCGGTGCCGGTATTCGTGCCCGTGCCAGTACCGGTGCCGGTAGCAGTGGCTGTTCCCGTCCCGGTATTCGTAACCGCGCCAGTACCGGTGCCCGTACCAGTATCGATGTTAACGTCGGACAACTGGTCGATCGCCGCGTCCGGGGAAGGCTCGGGCGTAGGCTCAACCGACGGCTCGGGACCCAGCTCAGGGTTGGCCCCAGTGCCCCCGGTTGCCGTAGCACCCCCGGTCGCTCCAGAACCACCGTTTGCCGTAGCGCCAGCGGTTGCCGTGGAACCACCGGTTTGAACGGTTCCACCCATGTTTCCGGCTCCACCAGCGACGGCGGTGCTGGTCGCAGTACCAGAATCGCCGCCCGCCGAGGTGCCACCAACGCCGGCACTTCCAGCGGTGCCGCCGCTGCCGACTCCAGTTGACCCGCCACTGAGAACTGTGGCGCCTGCCACGGCCCCCGCATCTGCGGTGCCGGACGCGCCAGCTAGACCACCGCCAGTTCCGCCTCCACCGCCACCCGCGCCACCGACTGGAACATCCGGCTGCGAGCCAGGGGCATCTGACACCACGGCATCACCCCCGCCACTGCCCGTCGAGCCTCCGGCGCCAATGGCACTGTCACCGGCGCCGCCGAGGGGAACATCCGGCCGCGAGCCAGGGGCGTCTGACACCCCAGCGTCATCCGCCACGACTCCCGCTGTGCCATCTGTGGCCAGCTGTCCCCCTACATCCGCTGTCGTGCCGCCGCGCGTGTCGCCTGCTTTGGGGCCAGAGTCCGCATCCCCGCTGCCTGCACCCCAGCGTTCGACCGAGCCATCCTTGAATCCGCCGGAACCTCCTTCACAACCGAAGAGCGCAAGTGCAACCGCCAGAGTGGCACCAGACGGCGATCGAAAGTGCCTCATCGTGGCTTTCCTTTCCTTCTTTGGGCCTCGCATCTCATCTCCCACTACTTGTGGGCGGATGCATCTGCACCTGATCGTCCAAGTCTAGCACCGGGCAGCGGGAAGACTGTGACAATGCAGAGAATTCGGGCCGACGCTGGGTCACCACCAGCATGGCGCTTTGTGAGATCACGGTCTCAAGATCTGGCTGCGGACAGCACGGCGTCGAGCCTCCTGCGAACCAGCGAAAGGGTGGGCGAAGAGCTGCGGGTGAAGGTGATCTTGAGCAGGGGGCTGAGGCTCGTCGGCGGCTCTGCTACCGCCAAGAACGCGGCGGACAAAGCCCCGGCAGCGCAGAATAGACGGACGCGAAGGGAATGTTCACGGGGTCTCTTTCGCCGGCGGCGCCAGCAGGCCGGGAGGCCCGGGCTCAACCTTGTCTCGATTGACCGCCCAATCCACCACGTAGCATGCGACGGCCGATGCCAGCATGGTGAAGGCTGCCGCAACAGTCCAGTTTTCCGTGGTGGCCCATTTGTCGAAGTCGCTGCTTCCAGCAGTCTTGCGGTTGGCTTCGACATACGCAGCAATCGCCACGGCTCCACTCAACGCACTCATCACGACGAAGAAGTGACCTAGGCCGTTCCAGCCGTGCGTGCTTGTCTCGGTCAGCGTGCCGGCGAGCGTAGTGTGTTCGCCCGGGACGAGCGTCACCGCGCCTTCGGCGCCGCGAAAGCCCTCACGTTCCAGCGCCACCGAGTAGAGACCGGGCGGCAGACGCAGCTTCACCGGGCCACGCGTGGCCACCGAGATGTGGTTCACCAGGATATTGGCCTCGGGCGGGTCAGGGATCACCTCCAGCTCGGACTCTTTGGGGAGATCGGGGCTGCGCGGAGGCACCGGAGCAGAGGCAGAAACCGCTGCGCCTCCTGCCGGCCCGGCAAAGGGCGCAGGCGCCGGAGCAGGCGAAGGGAGTGCTGCCGTCGCGGGCGCGGGAGGCAGAGTGGCCGGGGCAGCCACCGCAGACAGGGGCGGGGATATCGGCTCCGGCGATTTTGGCGCTAGCGACGTTACTGGCAGAACACTCGCTTGCTCCTGTTGCTGCTGTTTTTCAGCAGCGGCTTTCAGCTCGCGAATCTGTCGCTCCACCTCGGCGCGGTTGGCAGCGTCGGGAGCCTCGCGCAGGTAGCTGCTGTACAACTTGATAGCATCGGCAAGCTCACCCAGTTGCCGGTGGCACTGGGCGATGTTGTAGAGGAAGGAAGCGTCTGGTCGCAACCTATACGCCTCTTTGAATTCCTTCAGCGCCTCGCGATACTCACCTAGCTGGTAGTGGGTGCGGCCTCGCTTGTAGCAGGCCTTGGCGGTGGCGGCGGCACCGACAGTCTTCTCCGCCGCCCTGCCCTGGGATGCGACGACACTTGCCATCGAAAACACGAGCGCAGCAACCAAGACTTGGGGCAATCGGCTCACGGGAAGCCCATAGTATGCCCAGGTAGGCCCTGCGCGCAACCAGTCGGAACATCGAAGGATCTGCGTTCGTGGGCGATGACGCAGAGGGGTGTTGGCGGAAGCGTGCGCTAGCCCTACTCCTGTATCGATGGGACGTCCTGCGATCCTTCCAGGGCCGCAAGGTTGCGCTGCGCCTGGGGATAGTCAGGTCTGTACTGAAGCGCCAGACCATAGTGTTTGCGAGCTTCCTCAAGGCGGCCCAGGCGGCGCAGGATGGTAGCGCAGTTGTTGTGGGCTTCCGCGTACTCGGGCCGGTAGTTCAATGCCTGTTGGTATGCTGCAAGCGCCTGCAACAACCCCCCAGTCTGCGCGTAGGCGTTCCCGAGGTTGTAGTACGCCACAACATGATCCGGTTTCAGCGTGATCACTCTCCGGTACCCGGCAATCGCCTCCAAGAACCGTCCTGCCCGTGCCAGTGCCCGGGCATAGTTGTACTGCGCCTCCGCGGAGTCGGGCTGCAATCGCGCCGCCATCCCAAAATGCAACTCCGCCATTCCAACCTGTCCCATCTGCCAAAACGCATAGCCCAGATGGCTGTGCGCGGTCGCGTCCCGAGGATCGCTGCGCAACACGGCTTTAAGCCGCTCGATCCCCTCGGACGCCCTTCCGGCAGCGAGTAGAGCGATCCCCAAGTTGCGTGCCGCTCCGGAATCATCTGGCCGCAGCTTGAGCGCTTCCTCGTAGACTGGAATGGCAGCCCCGCCCCGCCCCATTTGCACCAGTGCATCTCCCTTGCCCTTGAGGGCAATGGCATACGCCGGGTTGATGCGCAAAGCTTGATCGTATAGCTCGATTGCCGCTGTGGCCTGTCCCATTCTCATGAGTACTACTGCCTTGTCACAGTAGGCAGTCATGTAGTCGGGTCTCAGCTGCAGAGCCTTGTCGTAGTTTGCCAGCGCCTCCGAGGTTCTTCCCGCACCATCCAGTACTTTCCCGAGCTCCTTGTAGGCTCGGGCATTTTCCGGACGCTTGCGAATCGTATCATCCCAAAGAACAACTGCGCTCCTGTAGACTTCATTGCGCTGCAGCGTCCTCCAGCCAAGCAGCGATGCCACGACAAAGACCACCACAAGCCCCGCATTCCTGTTCGCCTTGGTGAAGAGTCCTACCGCCACGAGGGCGACCACCGCGACCAACGGCAAGTACATTCGATGCTCCGCCATGGTTTGCGTGGCCAGCGGAACCACACTGGAACTTGGCGCGAGAATTCCGAAGAACCAACAACCCACAAATCCCAGGCTCGGCAGGCGAAGCGTCGCGTACGCGGTTGCCCCCAACAGCACCAGAAGAATCACTGCTTGCGGCCAAACGGCTGCGAAGTTTCTCACCACACTTGCGCCGTAGTCGAATACCAAGGTTTGCGGCCAGACCGCCAACCCGAGGTAGTGAACTACGGCCTGGCACTGGGTCAAAGCGTAGGCCCACCACTGCACCCCCAGCCCGAACCCAGCGGTTCCCGCCCGACTTCTATGGGAGAAGACGAGTAGCCCCAACAGTACCCATGTTGCCGAGAGGCCAACATACAGCGGCCACCGTTGTCTCAACGATTTCTTGAAGGAACCCGAAAAGAATGCCCGGTCGTAGAGCAGCACCATGACCGGCGCGGTAGCCATGACTTCTTTGCTGGCCATTCCCAGCAAACAGGCTGCGATGGCCCATGTGCACCAGAAGGCTCTCCTGGTCGAGTCGAATGAACGGACGACGCCGTAAAGCGTGAGCAGATAGAAAAGGCCGACAATCAACTCATTGCGCTGGATAACAGCCGTTACCGATTCAGTGAGCAGCGGGTGAACCGCCCAAAGCAGGGTTACCGCGAGCGCGATGGGCCACGCTTTGCCTGCGAACCGTCCTTTCAGCGAAGGCAGCCGCAAAGTGCGCAACAGAAGGCTGAAAAGCACAAGCGCAACCGCAATGTGAAGAAGGAGGTTGACCACATGGTATCCCACGACGTTGGTTCCGCCCAAGGCATAGTTGACTGCCAGGGACAGGTTGACCATTGGTCTTCCGTTCGCACCGGCCGATCCCAGCGGCGGAAGCATGGCCTGCGTGATGGGCCACAGGTGCCGGATGGACGGATTCTCGACGATGGCCGCGATGTCGTCGAAGACAAAGGGACCGGAGAAGCTATTGTGATAGGCGGCAAACGCCGCGGCAATGACGAGAAGCGGGCAGAGCGCGACTGCCAGGGGCGACTCGCGAACCAGAGCTTGTCGCTCGGCCATCGACTGGGGGCTGGGATGCGCCTTGTGAAACACCACTTCCGCCGTCGTACGATATCGGCCCTGGTGCGGCGCCATCGCGCTATCTGCGCTAGAGCAACTGCCCGCGCACCCAGGTGAGCAGCGCCGCACTGCCGGCAGTGGGGGCGACGTTGCTCGGGAGGTAGCGCAGCAACCAGTGCATGGTCCAGACCAAAGTGCCACCGGCGGGGATTGACTGGTACGCGCCCTGCTGCTCGAACTCCACGTAGCTGTTCTGGGCGGCGTAGATCTCGACCTCCTTCTCGGCGGGCGCCGCCGCCGCCGCAGGGATGTCGGTCCACTGTTTGATCAGGATCGGACTCTTCGGGCAAGTGAGGTAGGCCCAGGAGCCTTCCAGGCCGGCCCCGCAAGCGATGTGCGCGGCCCAGCCCTCGAGCCCGTCGGCGCCACCCTTCAGGCTCGAAGTGGTGAAATCCGACGTATTGTACTTGAACCAGAGCGCGCCCTGCGCACTGGTGAAGGGCACGGGGCTGAAACTGGCGTCGCCGAGCCTTACCGCGGGCTCGCCGTTGGGGAAGAAGGTGAGCCCGCCGGTATAGACGCGCGTGATCTCCCAGGGCGCTTTCTGCACCTGGACTGAGTTGGCGTTGTGGATGGTGTACTCGAGGGTAACCGCTTGATGTTCGAGGTTGCCCCAGTAACGCTTGGAAATGGAGAGCTTGTCGTCCCCGACCGGTCCAGTCATCGTCAGCACATTGCCGCCCGTGCTCGGGGTGTACGCCGCGCCGTCCATCTCGGTCGGCGGCGGCCAGGTTTGTCCGGGGGTTATGTACCACTCGTTCTGCGGGCTGGTCCAAAAAACCGATCCCGTGCTGGCGATGTTCTTGGCGACGACATCAGTGCCGTCGATGCTGAAGGTCGCGACCTTGCCGGACGCGGCAGCGTCCACCTCGAAGATCACCGTGCCCAGGGTGATCCGCCACATGTTCCCGCTCTGGGTCACGGGCGCGTTGGCAGCGAAGGCGTCGGCACACTTGCCCGAGGTGCAGCTTCCGGTGCGGCAGTCGTCGTCGATGTTGCACATCATGCCTGACCCGCACTTCGTGCAGGTCCCACCGCCGCAATCCACGTCCGTTTCGGCGCCGTTCTGCACATAGTCCGTGCAACTCGGACCGGTCTCGCCTTCACCACCGTCGTTCCCGCTGTTCCCGGCCACGTCGCCTTCCGGGCCATCCTTTGCATCGCCGCGGTTGCCGCCGGTCGCGGCGGTTCCGCCGTCAAGGGGCGAGGTTCCCCCGCCGCCGCCGGTCCCGGTGGACGTGCCCCCGGTCGCTTCCCCGCCGGTCCCGCTGGAGCCGCCGGTCGCTTCCGACGTGCCACCGCCGGCCCCGGTGGACGTGCCGCCGGTCGCTTCCCCGCCGGTCCCGCTGGAGCCGCCGGTCGCCTCCGACGTGCCACCGCCGGTCCCGGTGGAGCCGCCGCTGCCACCCCCGGTTGAGGTGGAGCCGCCACTGCCACCACCGGTTGAGGTAGAGCCGCCACTGCCCTTAGATCCGCCGCTAGCGCCGCCCGTCGAACTCGATCCGCCGCTGGCCCCCCCGGTCCGGGCGCTGCTGCCTCCGCTGCCGCTGCTGCCCCCGCTGCCCGTCGGGGAGGGATTGGTGGACGACGCACACCCAAGCGGCAGAGCCGCGAGGAACAGGAACGCGACGGACAGGCGAACGCTGATCTTGCGCATATCGATCTCCAGCAGTCGTTGGTGGTCGCAGTATACGCTGAACCCCGACCAAGGTTGATCTCCAGCAAACAGGTTGATGTCGCCCGCCAGCCGCAGCGCGTGCCAACCTCCGCCAAAGCGGGTACTATGGCTGCCGCTTGATCGAGGCTCTCCGCGCTACCAGGAACTGAGCCGCGTGCCGGGTGAGTACATCCGGGCGAATGGCTACGTGCTGCCTCTCGGTCTGGGCCTGCGCGTGGGCGCCGAGGAAGGCGCTTTGCGGCGCTCGCCCTGTGAGTCGCCACGCCCTCGCCCTGCGAGATTCCTCTATCCATTCATTGCGCCGCCACTCGTCCAACTACTTCCATTTCGGCAAGCGCCGCGGGCTTCCCGGTCGGCAATCCGGTGAACGTCACGCGAACAAATCGTCCGGTGACAGCCGGCACAACTGCGTCCGTGCGCGATGTCTCGGTGGCGAGACTGCGAGTTTGGTCCACCCCCGGCGTGAAGTGGACCTGGTCGTTGGAAAACTCAATTCGATAACGGTAGTTGCCCTCGGACGGAAAAACCATCCGGGTCTGCGACACCGCGATGACCCGCTCCAGGTCCACCTGCCACCAGGCGTTGGTCGCGGCGTCCTGCGCCTGCCAGAAGGTTGCGGGATTGCCGTCGTTGCCCAGGCTGGCGTTGTGGCCAGGGGCTTCGCTGCTAGCCTGGGTTGGATTCTTCAGGCCAAAAACCGAATTGGCGTCTGTCCTCCCGCCAGAGACGGCCTCTCTCTCGAAACGCACGTAGGGACGCGGCTTCACGGCCGGGGTGACGCCGGGAATGAATCTCGGTTCGCCCAGGGAAATGATGGTGGTCGTCGCGTCTTTGAGCCCGGGCGAGGTGGCGCGGATCACCGTTTTGCCGGCATAGTAGGAACGGAATTCTATCGCCGCCTTGCCGTCGCGGATGGTGATGTCGGAATTCGAATCGAATGTGATGGAGGGGCCGGTCGGAAATTCACCCGGGCCGGAGACAATCGCCAGGGTCACCGGCGGCGAATTGTTCAGAGCCCGGCCATCCTTGTCCACGACCGTAACGATGAGCTGCGCATCGTCCGTGCCATCCACGGATTTCAGTGCGGTCGCATCGGGAGTGAGTCTCAACCCGGCGGGGCTGCCGGACACCGGCCAGGCTGGCGGCGGAATGTGCCGATATTCGTTGCGATACCAATACCACTGGCGCTTCGGTAGACGGAAGTAGTCAATCATTCCCATCCCGCCGAAGCGGCGCCCGGCAATGCTGCCGTGATCAAACGCGCACCAGAGCGCTTCGCCACTGCGCCAGGGATAGCGCCAGAAGAATGGCTGCGACTTGTCGCCCGGGCCATCGACCATGTCGCCCCAGCCGGGCGCGTAGCTGCCGGGCCTGTCCTCCATCGTCGAACCGTATTCGCTCACCACATTGGCAATGCCCGGATTGATGAACAGCCGCGCGCCGTCGCCGTTGTAGCCGGCAATGTCGCCGAGCTTGTCGATGTCGCCGCGCTGGCATCCGCCGATGGCCGCCGGCCGGGTCGGATCCAGTTCATGCGAATACGCCACCAGTTGCTTCAGAAAGGTCCTGACCTTGGGCAGCGTGGATTGCTCCGTGAAAAATACTTCATTGTCCATGCTCCACGCGATGATGCTCGGATGGTTGCGATTGATGCGGATCATGTCGCGCAGGCTGTTTCTCACACTCAGTTCAAAACCCGGCTGATGCTCCCGCTCCGGCGGGTAGGCGCTGCTGCCCCACGGATCCTTGAAGCCGGCGGTGCCCCAGAAACTGTTTTCCGACCAGAACAAAACCCCCAGCCGGTCGCACGCATCCGCGAAAGCTGGAGCGTGCGGGTAGTGCGAGCCGCGAATGAAATCGAAACCCGCTTCCTTGACCATTTTCACGTCGCGAAAGAACCCACTGTCCGTCACCGCATCGCCCCAGCCCGCGTGATCCTGATGTGCGTTCACGCCCTTGAAGTAGTAGTGCTCGCCGTTCAGAAGGAATCCCTGGTCCGCCGTCCACTTGAACCAGCGGAACCCAAACGTCGTGGCAGATTGATCGGCCATTTCTTCGCCGTGGTAGAGCTCACTCACCACCCTGTAGAGGAACGGATGGTCGGGATGCCACAGCTTTGCTCCGGCGATGGGGTCGGTCGTTTGATCGAACGTGACAGTGGTTCCGGCGGGAACCGATTGGGCGGAAGAAACCTTCGCCACCGCCTTGCCATCGGGATCGAGAACAACGGTTTTCAGTACACACGCTTTCGCTATCGCGCCGTCGTTGCGGACTTCGGTTTTCACATTCACCGTGCCGGATTTGCTTGAAACCTGCGGTGTGGTGACGAACGTACCGTACCAGGTGACATGCAGCGGCTTGGTCGCGACCAGCCGCACGTCGCGATAGATGCCGCCGCTGAAAACATGTTCGCCCGCGCGCGGGGCGAGCTGCGGATTCCACCGGTTGTTGAGGCGTACGGCTACCAGGTTGTCGCCGGTTTTCACCGCGCCGGTGATGTCCAGGGAAAATCCCGTGTAACCGCCCCTGTGCTCACAAAGGCGTCGGCCGTTTACAAAGATCTCCGCGTCCTGAAACGCGCCTTCAAATTCGAGAAACAACTGTCTGCCGGCCCATTTTGCCGGCACGTCAAAGTGTTTCCGATACCAACCGTAGCCGACATAGAACTTCGGCGACGCGAAATAGGGAATGCTGAAAGAGTGCGGCAGTCCGATGCGCTCCCAGTGCTCGTCATCGTAGCCGACCGCCTGCGCTCCGGGATGATCGCCCAGCAGGAATTTCCACTCGCGGTTGAAATTGATGGTCTCGCGGGGCGGTTCGGCGGCGAACAGCGCGGTCCCGAAGAATAGGGCGGGCAAGAACAGAAACAGCTTCTTCATGAGTGTTTGGCCACTGAGCGTTGATTTGATTGCTAGCGCGGCCGGGGCGTGCGCCGGCGTCGGCGTTCCCAAAGGAGGGACAAGAGGAGTACGTACCAAGCTGCCGCGGGTTGCGAAGATCGGGCCACGCGGCAGCTACAGCCATTGCTCTTTGAATTTCCGCCAATCTCCCCGGAGCCACCGCTGGCTGTGTCGGCGCTTCCCGCGGCGCCGCCGCTGCTGGATATCCCACCGGTGCTGCCGCTGATGCCGCCCAAGACGCCGCTAGCCGTGGTTCCACCATTACCGCCGCCGGCACCGCCGAAGCCACCTGTGGTTCCACCAGATCCGGCGCCTCCGGAACCGCTCGCTCCTCCCGCGCCACCGGTTCCGGGATCTTTCGAGGTGTCGCCAAAGACCAGGCTGGTAATACTGCGCGCAGGAAGGGTGATGCCTACGGGCGCCATCGGCCCCACAGCGGCGCAGTTCTCGCTGGCCGAGGTGCGATAGGCCTGAAACGTGGCGGGGAGGTTGGCACCGGTTAGGGTGACGGACTTGCTCGCGGTGCCGCCGTTGATGGCGATGATGGTGAGCGTGTTCGCAGTGGCGTGGTCAAAGGCAGCCACTAGCACCTCGCTGTCGTCACTTGCTGCCTGCACCATCTGCGCACCGGGGCGGATGTAGCGGTAGTAGTTCTTCGAGACATAGTACTTCTTGCCCCGCGTGGTGACGCTGCTCATGAGGTCGAACTCACTTGGCATCCCGGCGCCCAGCTCGCTGCCCTGCCACCACACCCAGCCCGAGGCGTGTCCATGGTAGAGGGCGGCGTAGATAGCTTGCGCCAGATCCAGGGCGCCCGGCAGATTGTCTCCGCTCGCATTGGGCCCTGCCTCGATGGTATCCACATAGCCGGATGTCTCGGTCATCCAGATGGGCAGACGCGTGCTCTGCGTGCCGGCATAGAAGCTGGCCCAATAGGTCGACATCTGCGAGGTCGGCGTGGCCAGCACGCCGTCGGAGTAGCCGTGAACTGCCCAAATTCCCATCTGACTGACCGCCGCCGGCCGGCTCATCACGTTGGCGGTGTACCAGTAGGGGTCGAAGCCGTTCTTGCCACCACACTCGATGGCGAGCATGTTCTCCGAACCAAAGAGCTTCACGTTGGGATAGGCCGCATGGATGATGGGACCAATGGCTGCCAAGGTGTCAGCGTATTCCTGCGAGTTGTAGACGCACGAGTTGTAGAACTCGACGAACAAGGGCTCGTTCTGGAAACTGAGCCCATGCACGTCGACGCCGATGTCGGCGTATTGTTTCAATCCTGCCACCAGCCAATTGGCGTACGCGGTCCGCTGCGAAGGGCACAGGCCGCCGCCGTTCTTGGTGCCGCCGGGGTGAGGCGTGCCGTCCTGCACGCCAGCAGTGCCCACGACGCACTTCATGCTCGACGGGGGCGACCACACGCTCAGGATGATCTTCAGGGGCACGCCGCTCGATTTGGCCTTGGCCGAGATGGCCTGCACCACAGGACGCATCTTGTTCCAGTCCGCGTCCTGTTGGGCGATGGCGTCCGCGGGAGGCGGCAGTTCGTTGCGCCAGATCGTGATCCCCAGGTCGTCGACCACCGCATCGAACCAGGCGGTGTTGACCAGGTCCGGGGGCTGCCCCCACCAGACATCGTGGGCTCCGAAAAAGCCGAACCCGTCAATTGTCTGCGATCGTTGCGTGCGATCGATGGTCACTTGTGCCGCCTGTACTTTGGGAACCCTGGCGAACAACAGCAGGGTGAGCGACACCAAGGCGACTAGGCCAAGCAGGCGCATGGAAACCTTCATGCGAGTCATGATACTCTGTTCCCGCTGGCGGTGAAGAGTCCTGGCATAGAAGCAACGCCTAGCCTTGGAGCTCAGGTGGCAAATGGGAGGCGCAGTTGGCGTGGCTGGCGCGCTATGGTTTCGAAGCAGGTTCGGCCGTTCCAGGCCGGGGCACGCCTGCGCTGGTCGTTGACAATTGCCGGGAACGACAGCGCCGGCGCAAGCTGGGGATGCCCGGCCGCTGCCGCCTCCAGCGTGCGGCACTGGTCGTCCAATCGATGCAGCGCCGCCAGTTTTTCGTCCTGCCCCAACTTGGCCTGGTTCACCGCGCGCCGAAGCACACGCAGCGTCTCATCGTAGATGGTCAGCGGAACCGGGAATGGGTGTCCGTCCTTGCCACCATGGGCAAAGGAAAAGCGCGCCGGATCAGAGAATCGGCTGGGCGCCCCATACACCACCTCGGCCACCAGGGACAAGGCGAAGAGCGTACGCGCGCCGACGCCAGGCGTGAGCAACAGCTCAGGGAAATCCGCCGGCCCGCGTTCGGCCGCCACAGTCAGGGCAGCGGATAGTCGGCGCAGGTCCACATCCTTTTCGCGCACGTCATGATGGTCGGGCAAAACCAACCTGGCCGCGCGCTCCACCTCGACTACCACGGCCTCGGATGGGCGATTGGCCAACGCCACTGTCGCGGCCCGGGCGGCCGCGGCCTGGCGATCGGTGAAGTTCACGATGCTTCCCTGCGGAATGCCCTCGATGGCAGTGTGAGGCGCGTCGACAAATGAGCCCGCGCGTTCCCACAGCCAGTGGTAGCGCCGCGCCTGGCGTCGGTCCGGGTTCATTCCCTGTTGCACCACGGTCCACCTGCCGTCGTCGGTCACCACGAACCCGTGCAGGTACAGCGCAAACCCGTCCTGCACCGCCGCGCTGTCCACTTTCGCGACCAAGCGGCTGGCTCGCACCAGAGCGGGCGCGTCGACGGAAACGCGCTCGCCCAGCGCGAGAAGTTCCGCCGGTGTCCGGCGCGAGTGGCGACCGCGTCCCCCGCACACATGCAGACCCAGCTCCCATTCCACCGGGGCCAATCCCCGCTTGAGCGCACCCAGCACACTGGTCGTGATGCCCGACGAATGCCAGTCCATCCCCATCACGCAACCGAGCGCCTGGAACCAGAATGGGTTGGCCAGCCGCCGCAACACCTCATCGCGCCCATACTCCAGCACCAAGGCCTCCACCACCACGCGGCCCAGCCGCGCCATGCGGCCCGCCAACCACGACGGCACATGACCGTGATGAAGGGGCAAATCAGCCGTGCCGGTTTTCATGAAAGTGGGCCCGTGTTGGCTACCAGGAAATTGCACATAGGCGCAAACCGGATCACGTTCCCACTATACATTAGTTCAGCTATGGTGCAAGAAGCGGCAGACCTCCCAATTTGCCACTGACCTGACCAACGCCAAGGCCGGGATGATCTACGCGTCCCCGAGTGGCTCGTCGAGGAACGTCATATTCTCGCTTCCCCCCGCGTGACTGCAAGAGTAGAAAAGCGAGATGCGAACCAAGCGTTCGGTGCATGCAGCGATCGCAGTCGGATTTCTGACCGGAGTTCCCGCGACGGCGCTGGCGCAGACTGCGCCTGCTCCGCCGGCAGTGCAACCGACGGCTGCCGCGCGAGCCAGTGCAACTGCATCTGGTTCCCACCGTCGATCGGAATCGCACCGGGCTGGCGCTGGCGGGCAACTTCTAGAGCACCGGACGGTTTGAATGTTCAGTGGTCACGAGAGAGGTTTCGGATGGTCAAAGAAGACGTAGTCTGCAAGCAATGCAATCATAGATTCAATTGACACACCGATCAGATCTCGCCAAGGCTCTTCCGTGGTCGAGTTGATCAAACCCGGGGACGTCCTCAAGAGGACGGACCAACCCATGGGGTGCTATTTGCTATTCTCGCAAGCCCGTCCGCCGGCGTCGCCGGTTCAGAACCAGGAACAACGCGCCCAGCATCGCGACAAGAGAACCCGCCGAGAAGCTCCTTGGGGTCGCCCCGATCGCACATGAACAGCCCGACGAGGCCGCCGCAGTGGTTGCCCCCGTGCTGCTTTGTCCGCCGACGGCGCCCCCAGTTCCGTTGCTCGTGCTCCCCCCGGTTTCAGGCGCGACCGTAGACGTCCCGCCCGCTCCGGCCATCCCCGCCCCTCCGGTGGCTACCACGGTGGTCCCGCCGGTTGCGGGACTGCCGGCTGCGCCTCCGCCGGTTCCGGGACCCCCACCCAACGCAGACGTCCCGCCTGCGACAATCCCTGTCCCTCCGGTGTTTGCCGCGGTAGTGCCTCCGGTCGCCGAGTTTCCCCCGCTGCCGGCCACGCTGCCACCTCTACCGCCGCCTCCACCCGTAGTACCAGCGCCACCGCCCGCACCGCCGGCGCCGATGGTCCCGCCGCGGCCGCCCACAGTGGCCCCGCCGCTGCCCGCGCCACCCGGCCCTGTGGTCCCGCCGCTGCCCGCAGTGGTCCCGGCGCTGCCCGCGCCGCCGGCCCCGGTGGCCCCGCCGCTGCCCGCACCGCCGGTCCCGGTGGTGCCCCCGGCGCCTCCGCCGGGAGGATACGTGATATTGGGCTTGGGCGGGTCGGTCATCCCGTCGCCTAGGTAATAGTCCAACATGTGCGACTGGACATAGCCCTTTTCGCACATGCTGTTTCGATATTCGGGATCATGCACAAGGGTATAGATGCGCTTTTCGGTTGGAATGGCGGTCGTGTAGACCCTGAATCCGGTACTGTCCGATTTTTCAAGCAGCACCTCCTCGCGCCAGTCGCCGAACATATCACCGTACAGAGGAGCCGCGTTACGTGCTCCGTAGATACCTTCAAGCGTCACTTTGCTAAAACCGCCGGCTGGCATGCCGGGATACGCATATTTCGTTATGATGTTCCCGTCCAGATTCTCACTCAGCACGTCGCCGTCCCACCAGATGCGAAAGTTCACCGCGGGGTCATAGGAATCTACTGCTGTACCGGCTGCACCATTGCCAGGCTTCAGATTCTTGGAACCGTCTACATTGTATATCCCATTCATGGCGGTCCAGCATTCGTACCCTGGACTCGTCGGGTCGACATCTCCACATGTCCCGCGATTGATATCACCTGAACCATCGCCAAGCTTCTTGAGTACCGTGCCGGTCTTGGCGTCATAATAATAGGTGTCATACGACTCACCCTGTGCAATGCCCCAACCTTCCAGGCCGGGCCGGTTGGGATCCATATCGCCTATATGCCACCGGTCGCCGTGGCCTATGCCCTGAGAACCCATATTCCAGAAGACCGTTCCATCCCCTTTGATGGCATAGCCGCCGTTTACACATTCGTCTATGCCGTCGGCATCAAGGTCGACACATCTGACCTGGTGGTCGTTTGGAAAGGAACTCATCGGGGTACGCACGACCTTGAACCGCATGGACCAGGCGTTGTCTTTGAAATCAAATCCCATGTCCATCATGGCCCTCGTCCCACCAGCTTTTCCCTTGAAGTACAGGCTTGGATGCACGCCGTCCCAATAGGCCATGCTGAAATGGCCGGTTACGTTGCCAGTAGACTTGAGATCTTGGGGGACAGCGACCTCCTTGCCTTTTTCCGCCCCGGTTACTCCGTCGATTGCGACGATGAACGAGTCGGTTTGCGTTGTCGACGCGCTTAGTGTTTTGCCATCCCCGAAGATCATGCCGTTGCCTCCTCTGAGGATGAGTTCGGCTTTGCCGTCGCCGTCGATGTCAAACACGGTTTCATCGTCGGCATGCCCACAGCTAATGGTGTCCGGACCGGAGAGTGAAAGGTCGGTATTCGTGCTGTTGGGGCCCATATCGACCCGCCACATGAACTTACCGTCTCTGTGGTATGCATCTACATACTGGGATACGTTGTTCCCGAACCGGTCCACGACGAATTCGTATTCGCCATCCCCGTCGAGATCGCCGATATAGGCAAGATGGATCTTCCTGCCGGTTGCGGCGTTGAGCGGGATTTCAAGGTAGCCATTTGGCAAAGCCATCGCGGTTGTCCCCGTCGCTTCCTCGACGCCCCCGACCACGGCTTTCAGGGTGTAGTCGCCGCTGCCGCCGGCGGCGTCCTGATAGTTGGTTGAGCTGGTTATCGGTGCGCTATTGAGTTTCGTCGTGCCCTTGTACACATTGAAGGCGACATCGGTGCCCTGTTCCGTGCCGTAGAGCCGCCACGACAGAAGGGTGCCCCCGGTTCCTCCCCCAACCGCCACAAAGCCGCGGCCGAGTCTCTCCATGATGCGCTGGCCATGGGCGGGCATCGCCAGCAGGCAAAGGCCCAGGAAAACACAAGACAGAAAGCCTTTGAATCTCATCGGGTCGCTCCTTTCGGACTATAAAGGTCGTCGGGGCCGGCTTCCCCTCGCGCGGATTCGGGCCGGGCAACGTGCCAGCGCGGCACGTGTCCTGACACTCAGCCCGTCTCGACGACTTCCTGGGAGAAGCAAGGTCACGGGTGAACACATCTACTAAAGGGGGAAGACGCACCAAAACGGGTCATCGCGATCTCGAATCAGACCACCAGACGCATGGCGCTAAATGGATGCGACACGATGCACTGCCGGTCTGGCCTGTGCCTCCAAGAGATGATCCGTGACGTGGGCTTGATCCAATGTCGTGGACTGCAGATACTTCACCCTCGAGTCAACCCTGCCCACCCCACCATGAGCGAATTACCCGATTGCTTCTACTGCCGCTATCTATGAAAAATATCCCCCGCTCCCTCGCAGCTTGGCTCTGGTTGTCGGGTGGGCTGTTCGGCGCGGTAGCCCTCGTCGCGTTGACTTCCTATCCGTCGGCGACGTCCGCGCAGTATGAACCCGCCGATCGATTCTCCGCCGAGCGCGCCATGCGTATCGTGCGCCGTCTGTGCGACGAGATCGGAATGCGCCAGAACGGAACGGCGGCCCATGCCCGAGCCGCAAAGATGTTGGCCGAAGAGTTGCGAACTATCCCTGGCGTTGAAGTCGAACTTCAGCAACCAAGCGGCGTGCAGCGCTATAAGAAACCACCATTTCCATTTCCCCCATTCGTCTACAAAACGACGAATGTCGTAGCTCGCCTTCCTGGACGATCCCAAGAAGCGCTTCTGCTCAATGCCCACTACGACACGGCCACCGATAGCGTCGGTGCCGGAGACGACGCCTTAGGGGTGGCGGTCATGGTCGAAACCCTGCGTGTGTTGGCGAACGGGCCCAAGTTGGAGCACTCGATCGTGGTCAACCTAAATGGTGATGAGGAACTCGGCATGCTGGGCGCGGCGGGGTTTCTTCAGCATCCATTGGCCAAAGATGTTCGAGCTTATCTCTACATCGATAGCGGCCCGCGAGGGCGAACCCTCGTTCTTGGGACAGGCCCGGGCAATGCCTGGTTGCTGAAAGAATATGCCAGCGCGGGCCGATCGATTCCTGCCACTGTCATCGGAGAGGATTTGGTCAGTAGCGGGCTTCTCCCGCACAGCGGCGATTTTCTCCCCTTTCACGAAGCCGGGCTGGTCGGGGTCGATCTCGCCGCAATCGACGACTTCTGGTCGGTCCACACCAACCGCGATCGTCCTGAACGCATCGACCAAACGACGATCCAACTCATGGGCGACAATCTTCTCGCAGGTGCGCGTCGGTTGGCCAATGGCCCTCTCCCGGGCAACGTAGACAAAGCTCATTTCATCTACTACGACGTGCTTGGCCTCTTCGTACTGATCTATGGCCTGACCACAGCCCGGGTCTTGGCTCTCGTCGCCTTGGGCCTTGCGGTATTCGTCCTGGTCGTGGCGATTCGGCGCAAGGCCTTCACCTTGCGACAAGTGCTCGGCGCCTTGGGCAGGACGATGCTGATGGCACTTGCGGCCATCCTTGCAGCGATCCTCATCGCGCTACTCCTCGGTTTCGGGCTCCATCGACCGCACGGCTGGTTCTCATCGCCCCCGCTTGCGGTGTGGGTATTCGGCACGTCGAGTATGGCGGCGGCGCTGGCAATCCTGTTTTGGCGCCGTCGGCGTCGGCCGGATGAGCCCGATCTGGTTGCTTGGGCGGGTGGTCTTTGTTTCTGGTCGCTCCTGCTGGGGTTGACGACCTATGCAAACATAGGGGCCGGATACTTTGCCCTGTGGTGGACGTTGGGGATGGCCGCGGGATTGCTGGGGACGCTCTTGGTTCCGAAGTGGCGCGGGGCTTGCTGGCTAATCTCATTTCTGCCAGGGGGTGCCCTGGTCATCAGCACGGTCGCCATGATTCTCCCGTTTCTCATCGCCGATACCGGTCTGGTGGCAGCCCCGATACCACTCGATAGCGTGATCGCGATCTTCATCGCGTTTGCCGTGGTCATGCTCTTGCCGTCGATGGTGGCGGCGATCGATGGTTCGAGTTGCTTGGGACGTGTCTCGCTCGGTTGCGGGGTTGTCGCTCTGGCTGGAGCCATCGCCACCGCCGTCGCGAATCCGTATTCCGTCGAGCGGCCCAAGCGCATCACGGCAGCCTTGGTGCAAGGAGAAGGAGCGAGCGGGATGTACCTTTCGTCCCACGATGCCCTGCCCCTCGGCCCCGCTCTTCGCAACATCCCGGAGGCTAGGCCTTTACCGACGCCCTGGCACGTGCCGAAGGACGCACCCTTCACCTACGCGATGCCTGCGGGGAAACCAACTTTCGCCGCTCCCATCATCCAGGTCCTTTCGTCGAGCCACGATCCCGTGCGGAACGTGCGAATCGTGCAACTTCGTCTGGAGACGGACACCCCTGTCCTTTGGTTCTTCGTTCCTCGCGCTGCGCTCCGTGGTTGGTCCTTTGGGGAATTACCCAAGGATTCGGCCGACCCAACCCGATTCGTCGTTTTGTTCGAGGACGCAACGCCGAAAGACAAGGAATTCACCCTTGAACTCACAGATTCGGATTCGGTGGAAGTTGAAATGGTCGACGTCCGTGGACCGTCGAACGCACCGGAGATAGTGGAGTTGGAAAAGAAGCTGCCACCCTGGACTGCGCTCGATACTAGCGAGATCTGGTCGGTGAAGCAGAAGATCTAGCGAAGCGCTGCCTCAAGCCACGGAGGTGACGACGGCCGACGATCCGGCCCGATGGCTGCGTCGGGCCTGCGCTTCCGGTCCTCAATTACATCAGTACATTCCGGTCCGGTTCTCGGCCCTCCTTGCCCTCGGGCCGGCTTGTCGGCCGGATTCTAAGCGTCATCCCGATCTTTGCCTGAGCGTTGGGCATCTGAAACTTGTCTC
>PMBS01000316.1 GCA_003153015.1 Myxococcales bacterium | reverse complement strand
CCCGCGATGGTGCGCCGCCGGCAAAAGCCAGCGGGCTCCCCACACGCGCTAGAAACTCGCGTTCACCTGTCCGGACACGTTGATCGTGAGTGCCGTTTTGGGCACAAGTGCACTCCCAACCACAACGTGGCCTGAAAGGATCAGAACAAACGGCGTGTTGAAATCCATGAGAAAGGCTGAAAGCGCATCCCGCGCGTCTGCGGCGAGGTCCACCCGACTGGTCCCCAACCTCAACGGGATGCCGGTCAAGAACACCGCGCCGGCTGCCTGATCTGAGGTAGCGTTCTCGGGTGCAACCCAGAGGCTAGCAGCGCGCAGAGGCAAGGTGCCAGCGTCGGCCACCTCCATCGTGGTGTCGATGGCGGCGAGTGTCGCCTGGGTGAGTACCCGATCACGTTGCTGCTGCAGCGCCGGTACGTCACGCGCCAGATAGATCTCCACCGCGTCGTCGTAGTCAAAAACCAAGGCGCACCTCCCGCTGTCGCCGCAGCTTAGCGGGTATGCCTGGCAGTCTACCGCGGCCATTGGTGGGGGCGGCTGACAGCAGTCGCTCACCAGTGCCGCCGAACCGCTACAGACCACGTCCGGTACGCCATAGGGCGGAGCTGGCCACCAGCGGGGATCGGTCGAATCAATCTGGAAATCTCGCGTGACGGGCAGATCGAAACTCAGGTTCCCGCCCCCCACCTGGTCAAACATGCTACATCCGCCCGCCGCGCCGGCGGCGGCAAGCCAGGCAAGCCATAGGGGCCCGACAGTGCCGCGCATGGCGTGAAGACTATCCTATGACCGGCCCTGGGCAATCACCATTTTCTGTACCTGGTTGCCGGAACGAAGTTCATCGAACGGCACCGGTTTGCTTGGAGCTTGTCTTGGCCGCGGGTTTTGTTGGCGCGGCCGGGGCTGGGCTGGACGTCGCTCCGGTTGCATGGGCCGAAGCCAGGAATTGCACGGCCACCGCCTTCTCGGGTTTCTCAGCCTTTTCGCCCTTCTCCGGCGCGATGAACTTGATAGCGTGGGGCTGGCCAGCAGGCAGATACAGCACACTGTCGCTGGTAAAGGGGTAGTCCTCGCTGCCCACGGTCAGTTTGCCTTCCCCTGCCACCAGGTAGAGTATCTCCGTCGATCGGGCGTGCTCATGTCGAGGTAGCTCGGCATTCGCGGCAAACTCCAGCAGGTTGACGGTCATGCCTTCGCCGCCGGTCGTCTTGGGGTCGAGCAGAACCTTGACCGTGCCCTTGCCCCCAAGAATCGATACCGCCGCTGCCTCGGTCGCGTTCACCACCAGCACGTGGCGGTTCCCCTCGGGTGGTTCCTTGGCGGTCGCCGAGTCGCGAATCACCTCGAAATCGGCGCGGCCACGCGCGTCGGTCGGGTTGCGGTACACGCGCTCTGGCCCGGGCGGGGCAAACGCCTGCAGGAAAACCGCCGTGCTCTGCCGGCCCATGTTTTCGATCACATGTGGATAGCCGGCGGGCACGAAAGCCAGCGCACCCTCGTCCAGCTTGATGGGCGCCACCCCGGAAGGTCCCAGCAGGCGGGCATGGCCCTTGAGCAAGTAGAGCACCTTGGCGCTGCGCGGGTGACGGTGCATGGCCACCCGGCTGGCCGGGCCGATGTTCAACTGGGTCAGCGCCATGTTCTGCACGCGCATGTTGATCTCGTCGGCCAACACCTTGACGGTGAACGGGGCATCGCGTTTCGGGCCCGGCTTGGGCTTGCCCGGCGGAGCAGAGCCAAGCCCGCAATCGGGCGCGTCCTCCGCCCTGACCACGAACTGGCTCGACTGCGGCTGGAACGAAAACGGAAGCACAACCTTGGCACCCGCCTCGATCCCCTCGATGGTCCAACCCGCGGCTGCCTTCTGCACGCAAGTCGAAAGCACACTGGGCACGGCCTGCCCGTGCGACAGTAGTTTGGTCGCAGTCACCCGGCCGGCCGGTCCGACCTCCACCTCGATCTCGACCTTGCCCGAAACATCCAGTCGGTCCGCTAGGGATTTCTCGAAGCATCGATGCACATCGGCGCCGTGTTTCTGCAGCGCCCTTTCGATGATTTGCGCGGCCCGCTGCGCCTCGCTCGCCGGCGGCGGCGGCGCTGGACCGGCGAACGCAGAAGCTGCCAGCGTAACTGAGACGACCACCATGTATCCAACTAGTGTCTTCTCGTGCATGCCTGTCCTCACTTGGGCCAAAGCCCGACAACGACTGTCCGCGAGTAACTACTCCTTCTTGGACTCGGCCGACTCGACGGCTGGCGGGGATGCCGTCTCCGGCGCCACCGCCGAGGGCTCAGGCGGTGGCGGCAAAGCCACGCTGTCGGCCGCCGAGCTCGCTTCAACCACGAGCGGCTCATCCCATCCCCCACGGCGGCGCATCGGTGCAGACCAGCCCTGGCCACGCCGGTGGTCGTCGTCGCCGTTCCGATGCGGACGTTGCTCGCCACCTGGCCTGGGACCTGGCGCGCGCGCTGCCTGGCTGCCTGGCCCGGGGGCGCGCTCGCCCCCAGCCGGGCTACGCGGGCGATCCGGTCGATCTCCGCGCGGCGGACGATCTCCGCGCGGTGGACGGTCGCCCGGGTGCCGGTCGCCCGCCGGCCGCTCACCAGGCGGCCGGGGTCCCCGGCCATCAAAACGTGGTCCCCGCGGCGGTCGGCCTGCTTGCTCCCGTCGGGTTGGATCCACTGGGCCACGATTGCCGCCTCGTCGCTCGTCAGGAGCGCGAGTCAGCATCCAGCCTTCGCCTCCCTTGGCTAGATCACCCCGGGGCAGCTCGGCGTCGCGGCCAAGGGCATCGAACCCACCCGCGCGTCCACCCCGCCCGCCGAAGCCGCCCGGGCCTCGGCCGCCGCCGGGACCGCCGCCCGGGCCTCGGCCGCCGCCGCCAGGACCGCCGC
>PMBS01000323.1 GCA_003153015.1 Myxococcales bacterium | reverse complement strand
CCCGCAGCCGGACTGACTGGGACTGCGGCTTCTGTTTCTGCCGAAAAAACCGCAGTGAGCCCAGGCAGCGCGTCCGGAAACGCGCCGCCTGTCCGTACGCCCTCCCCTGCCGTCGGGAGGGCGAAGCGACGCGCGAGCACGACTGGGACCAGTGCTGCTCCACAGGCGACGGCAACGCCGACCGTCGCCCTCGCCGCGCAGCCGTCACCTTCCCACACGCCCGAGCCCGCGCCCACACCGCCGCCAGCAACGCCCAGGACACCGGAACAGCCCAACCCGGGTGTGGTCCAGCTCTTTGCCACAGGCGCTATCTGCTACCCCAGCTTGGACGCTGAGCCCCCTTCCATCTTCATGCCTCGCTATGAAGGCGTGGCGCCCGGCCGGCACAAGGTTTTCTGCACGCGCAACAAGGGAGGGGCCAAGGAACTGGTGGGCGAGATTGACCTGCCAGCAGGCGCCAGGGTCCAACGCACCGTAACGCAGAAGGATGGCAAGCTCCTTCTCGCGCGACCCCAGTGATCCAGGGCACAAGAGTTGACAACGCGAGGGCCCGGGCAGAGCCGCCCGAACCGCGACACCTGGATCCGGCTTGTCTCACAAAACACTCATCTCTGGTTCGGTAATCCCACCATCACCGAGCCGGGGTGTTGGCCTGTTCGTTGCAGGTACAAGACTGTGATAGCGTTGGGCCGTGGCTAGGCACTGGACCAGCTTGCTTTTGCTGACCCTCCTGGCAGGCGGCTCGACGAACTGCCTCCTCGACACCGGTCCCATCAACATGCCGCCCACGGTCCAAGTCGATAACCTCGCCGAGTCACTCTACCGTGGCAAGGATGTGACCTTCACGGCAACGATCCACGATCCCGACCAGAGCACTGACTCGCTCGATGTCACCTGGTACGTGGGCACGGACACAAACTGCGACACGGCAGCGATCAGTGCCCTGGGGAGCTGCAAGAGCCAGCCGAGCAACGACCAGTGTCTCTACACCCCCCAGGTGCTTGCCTCGGTCTGCGTGGTCGTGCAGGTGAAGGATCAATACGGCGCCTCTGCTGAGGCTCGGCGCGCGTTCAATGTGCAAGACCAGCCACCCACTGCCGTCATCGAAAGGAAAAGCCCTGCATCGACGGACGCCACCCTGCCTCTGTCCAGCAACCTTGTCTTCTCCGCGTCCAGCTCCACCGACCCCGACCCCGGCGACAAGGAGAGTTTGACCTATGCCTGGACCGTCACCCAGCCCGACGGGACCAAGCTTTCGGAAAACACAGTCCTCTGCTCGTTCATCGCCGCGAGCCCCGGGACCTACCACGTCCAGCTAATCGTCACCGACTCGAGCATGGTGGACAGCGCCCCGGCGGCCGTCGATGTCGTAATCGACCAGGACCAACCGCCGTGTATCGTGGGGTTTGCCCCTCAAGATCCGAACACCATCCTCTTTCCGGAGCAGAGCAACTCCTTTGTTGTTACCAGCGTGGCCGACGACGTCGATCCCTACCCTGGATCGACCTCGGGGACTTTCACTTGGTCTTGGCGGAGGGGCACCAGCGGAGACTTCACGCGCGTGTCGAATCCCCAGCCCCCGAACCGGTTGGACTTCGGCCCCGACTTGTTTGTCACCGGTGACGTCATCCAAGTTCGCGTCAAGTACCAGGACCGCATCAGCCGCAACTTCAGCACCTGCGACCAGAATGCCGATCGCTGCGAGCTGAAGGCTGGCTCTGGCTGCGCCCAGTGGGTGACATGGACGGGTTCATTCCTATGACTCGCCGCTGGTCTATCGTTGTCGGCTGGGTGCTCGTGGCAGCGACCGGATGCGCCGCTAGTTCATCGCCCGCCAATAGCTCCGCGGGAACGGGTGGCCAAAGTGGACTATCGTCCGGTGGCTCCTCAGGAACGACCATCAATTTCGATGCAGGGACCTCGTCGACGGATGTGCGCGCCAGCGGCACTGGCGGTACTACCGGTCTGCTTGGCTATGGTGGGACGGTTTCGTCAGGCGGCACTTCTTCTGCCGCGGGCGGTGCTTCTGGTACCGGCGGGCGTACGGGCATCACGGATGCGGGACCGGCTTTCGATGGCAGCACGGCGCCCCATGATGTCTATGTGGCCTGCACCGTGAACATCACTCCCTGGTCTTCGTCCAGCCTCCTCAACCTGCCATCGGGCGCCTCCGCTGCCCTGGCGGTGGAGGGCACCATTGCGTGGGGCTCGTCGACGCCGACTCAGCCGACCTGGCAGTGGACGGTGAAGGGCCCCGACAGCACGCCTCTGGCACTCACCCCTATCACAACCACCTACAAGAACACGGCTATTGTCCAGTTCCCCCTCCTGATTCCCGGCAACTACGACATCAGCGTCTCCGCCACCCCAGCCTGCAAGGGTCACGCCTCAGCGACCGCGGTGAAGCCGCAAGACGTGTCGCCGCAGCCCTACTTCATTCGCGTCTTGCCGCCGCCCGCCGCCTCGGCTGGCTCGGGCCAGATCTGCGACAACGGGGCGGCTCGCTGGTGCCCGTCGCAAGACGCCGTGCCCTACGAGAACACCAACTTCGTACTCCAGCCTGGTCAACCCCGCCAAGGCGACATCCAATTCCTGCGTGGGTACGCGGTGTCCATCGATCCGGTGCAGGCTGCGCAGCCGACGGCGTTCCCTAGCGTAGCGATCCCTTCCTATGTCCGCGTCTCTCCCCATCGTTCAACCTGGACCTTCGACGGCGCAAGCAGCAGCGAACAACCCCTGCGTGCCCTGCTCGATCCGCTGCTCACCTACGACGTGCTGGTGGTTCCCCAGACTGACACTTCGACCCAGGTATTTCCCCCCTTCCTGGTCGCATCCAAGGTGGCGCAAGAATTCCGCCCCGCTGACTTCGACGTAGCTGGGGGCGTGACCATCCGAGGCACCCTGCGCGGCCCTGGCGGGCCCGCCGTCGGCGCGCGCCTGCTCCTGCGTGCCGACGCCACCGATTCGGTGACACTCCCCCTGCCCTCCACGGTTGGCGGTGCCGGCGCCACCGGGGCCTATTCCCTGAGCGTCAGCGTAGGCACCCTGTTTTCGGCGGTGGTGGTACCACCCTCGGGCACGTCGCTGCCTCAGGTCACCATCGCCGATTGCATCGATCTGCAGGCGATCGCCAACGGAACCAGCCTCAATCCCGTCGATTTCACCTGGAACACCATCAGCACCACCACCATGACCCTTCGTGTTCTCTTGAGCGACAACAGCACGCCTGCGGCAAGCACCGCCGTGCGCCTGCAATCGCAGGACGGGGCTCTGCCCGACCCCGGCGTCCTTACCGTGGCCGGCGCCGACTGGACCGGCGCCGCCTCGGGCAGCGTGCGGCAGGAAGGCACGACCGACACGAACGGCTCGATCGTGTTCGCCAACCTTCCCAAGGTCGTCTACGACCTGACCTTCACACCGCCGAGTAGTCTGGCTGGGGCTGCCCTCACCAGCAGAAGCATCGACCTAGGCACAGCAACGGCCAGCATTTCGCGCACCGTGAGCCTGGGGCAAAAAGTCAAGCTGAGCGGCCGACTTCTGCCGGCCGACTCGATAGACGGAGCCAAGCTTGTGGCAACCGACACAGGCACTGATGTACTCGCCAGCACCATCTCAACCCCGGTGGCCAGCGACGGAAGCTACGTCTTCTACGCCGACCCTGGCAGAACCTATCGCCTTTCGGTAGAGCCCGCTGCCGGGAAAAACCTACCCACCCGCATTCCGCTCTACGGTGTCACCACCACCGACCAGGACGCCCAGCTAGCCGACCGCACCCTGCCTTCTGGCCTAAGGGTGAGCGGAATCGTCAGCTTCAGCGGGAATCCGGTGGGCGGCGCTATCGTGCAGGCCTATTGCGAGCAGTCCACCATCACGGGTTGCGTGGATCCCAACAGTTTCAGCGCCACCCTGCCCCCACCCCTGGTCGAGTTCGCCACCTTGCCCGACGGAAGCTATAGCTTCTATCTGCTCGATCCAGCGACCGGGGGATGAAGAGACACATGATTCCAGTTCGTCTCTTCGCACCCATTGCCACTCTGCTGGTTGTCGGGGCTGCGCCCGGCTTGGTCCGCGCCGAAGAAACGCCTGCGGCGGTGAACGGAAACAATGCGAACGAGGCTCCCCCCACCGCCTTCGCTGCCCTGGTCCGGGCCGCGGCCGCCTATGAATACGGCGACATGGCCCAAGTCGTGGATGCGGCCCGGCCGGTGGCGGAAGGCACCCTCCCGTCGAGTGCTGAGCAGCGCGCGCGGGCCCTGCGTTTTCTCGGCATCGGACTCTTCCTGACCAATCGGGCACTCGGGGCGGACAATGCCTTTGCCGAATTGCTGCGCATCGATCCCTCGGCGCGCCTCGACCCCACCACGACCCGGCCCGAGGTGGTCGCCTTCTTCGAGAACATCCGACACCAGCACGTGGCGCGGGAACGGGCGAGCCGGCACTTCATCTGGAATCTCCTGCCGCCGGTGGGCCAGTTTCGCAACGGCGACACGACCAAGGGATGGATCGTCGGGGGCGTCGAAGTCGTCGCGCTCGCCGCCTGTGTCGCCAGCAGGTTAGTCAGCTACTCCTGGCACCACACCGACAACACCTACGGGCCTAGCGGAACGCGCGCCAGCGACGAACGCGCGCTGCGGGTCGTGGAATGGACCAGCGCGGGCGTCCTGGCCGCTGCCTACATCTACGGCGTCATCGACGGCATCGTCCACTACTACCGACCGGCTGACGACTCCAGCAGCTCCCTGACCCTGCTGGTTTTTCCGGGCGGTGGCGGGCTTCGACTTACCTTCTGACGAGGCTCCGTATAGACTGTGCTGGCCCAGGCGGGTAGCTCAGTGGCAGAGCAGGCGCCTTACACGCGTTGCCGTGGTGCGGCTGATAATTCCGCGTTGTCAAACACACTCAAAACACGGGGTTCTCAATGAACTGCACAACACGGCAAGCGGCGCCGCCCGTCGAAAAGTACGAAAATCGGTACAGTTGGGCACAGAATGGGAACGCAATTGGGCAATTGAGAAACTGCACTTAGCCCGCCTACACTGAGAACTCAAACCAGGCGCCCCACCGGACGCAATAGGCTCGCGCTGGTGGGGCGTTCGTTCTGTTCGTGGGCAACTCTTTTCCTCCCCCCGCCGAAACGCGGCCCCGCTTCCGCGGCCCCGTGTCCGTGACACTAGTGCGCAAATCTTGCGGATGGGGTACCATCCCCGTGGAGCCCGGCGCAGCCACCGGACCAACGGAGGGAAACAGGTCATGCTTTGGATCTTACTTCTCGCTCAAGCGGGTGTTCCAGGTTCGCAGGTGATCGCAGCGGATGGCTTCGCGTTCACCCAAGATGAGGCGACGCGGTGCTCGCTTTTCTTGCAGAGCTACCGCCAGATAGAGGACAGCTGGAACAGCTCGTCCGCAGATCTCTCGTACCGGCGTAACCAATTCGAGTCGTGCGTGAGAAGGACCCGCGCGGCCAAGATCTCGGCAGCCAAACAAGTGGATGAGATCAGGCGACGTTCGGCTGCCGAGGCCGCTGCCGAGAAGGAAGAACAGCGTAAACGACAGCAAAGCCTTGACCACGAAGCGTGGATTGATGCCGAGGCCGACAAGGTCGCTACCGACCCCACGAGCAGGCGTCTTGTAGTGTCCGCCCTGCTGTGCGATCAACTCAGCACGCGAGAGGCTCTGCTAGCCAAGCTGGCCAAGGACAAGAAGTATGCGAAGATCGGTGGAGCAGTGGATCTGGGTCGCCGCTCCGAGATACAGGATGATCTGGCGGCGGCCGACGACGAGATCCGTCGTCTACGATCCCTGCTGAAAGCCGACAAGACGACAGCGCTCGGGTGCAGCGAGAAACGTGTGGCGATGGCGATCGCGTGCATGTCCGATGCCCGCCCGCCGGAATGCCCCGACGACGCAGCGAACATCTTGGTTCTGGCGGCCCGGAAGCTGAGCGACGAGTAGGATTCGACTGAGACGCCTGCGGTTCTCAGACCCGCGTGTTCGGTTGCCTTCGGCGAGGTGACTGGAATTGCCCGGCGTGGCGACGCGCACTATTCACGAGATCCGAGGTGATGCTTGACCCCTGACGTGAAAGGCGCAACGGTAGAGATGCTGGGCAGTTGTGCGGAGTAGCTACCGCGCAACGGGACCGGCCCCTTCACGGTCCCTGCCCGGCGAACCTTCGCGAAGGGTGCAAGAAGGGGTGCAACGTGGCATCGACAAGCGCAAATGTCCGCCCGCAAAGCGAGCGGCCCACACAGTCGAAGCCAGCCAACGCCGGACGGGCGATTGGTGGGCAGGTAGGCAAGGATGCCCAGGGGGGCGCGAGCGCCACGCCAGCGCAAGGGGCGGTGAGACGCAGGCGAAAGAACACCGCGGACAACAAGCGGCTCGCCGACAGGGATCCCTTCTGGCCAGCGTTCGAGGCTGCGGCCGATCTGATTATGACGGCAATCGCTTCCGCACGCGTGCGTGGGGCGATCTCGGCATCGCAGGGGGCACCCCCCACACGCACATCGGGCTTTGAGAACCAAGTGGTGAGTCGCCTGGACAGCGTGCGGACGGTCGAACAGTTTAGGGCGGCCTTCTCGCCCACGGACCTTCAGGCGCTGGTAGTTTCGCTGGAAAATGCCCTTGGCGAGAAGTCGCGCGCAATCCTAGACGGCATCGGCAACCACGCCTACAACCATGCCTTGCGTGAACGGTATCGAATGCTGGCCATCGAGTTGGCAGGCCAGAGACTGCTTCCGTGCCCAGAAGAAGAGCTGGACGCGAGGCTGGAAGCGAAGAGCGCGGAACTAGGACGCCCTGCATTGCTAGACGACCTTGGCCCGTGTGAACTCGTGTATCCGTCCAAGAAGAAGTGGCGCGCGGCGATCGCCGCGAAACTTGGAGTAGACGAACGAAGCGTGCGGCGTTTCGAGCGCGAGAAAGACTGGTACGACGAACGCATCTTCAAGTCTCGCGCCGACGCAGCGGCAGAGCGGCTCGCGATCTATCGCAAGAAATACGGCTAGCCGCGCACGCAGTAGGGGGGTGGCAAAAGTGGCAGAAGTTTGCCGTCTCCCGCAGGTTCGATTTTTCGGGTCCACTTGAGGACGTGAAACTTGCAACACGCTCTCCGGAACGAACGCCACGCCGCCCCGGTGGCTCGCCACTGGACCCCACAACCCGCATACAACTGGCCGCTTTCGTGCGGACTGCGCACTGGCGCCGCGCCTGCGCTGACCTTCGCCTAGCACCTGTGACGCTTCGCCGCGCCTTGGGGGGAGGCGTCATCCGATACGCGACAGCGGTTGGAATCCGCAGCGCCCTGGCCATAGTCGCCCCGTCGGAGCCGGAGTCATGAGCCGCCCACGCCAGACCCTGGCCGAAACGCGCGCCATCGCCCGAGCGGTGGCCCTGCTCGCGCAGAAGATTGAGGCACAGACCATTGCGATCGAACAACTCCGCGCCGGGCAGCCGTCACAGCTTGGCCGCATCGAAGACGTTTGCCGCGTGCTGAACATCTCGCCGGCAACCGCGCACCGTCGCGTTCGAGACGGCTCAATCCAAGTCATCCGCCGGGGCAGGGCGCTGCGGTTCGACCTGGCCGCGCTGACCACTGCCAGCGAGGCGCGCGGGCTATGACTCCCGGGCAGTCGCTCATCCTGCAGAGACTCCAGCCCTACAAGCTGAAGAAGGCCGGCCCCAACAAGTGGACCTTCACCTCACCATTGCGCGAGGAAAAGAAGCCGTCGTGCACCCTCACCTTTGACGGTGACACCGTTTTGCTTTACGACTTCGGAGACGAGACCGACGGCGCGGCCGATCGGATACTCGAAGCGTTGGGGCTGACCTGGGCTGGCGTGCTCCCATCCCGGGACAGTCCGATCCCGAAGGCCGCCCACCACGACGAGAAAGAGGCCCGGAAGCGCGCCGAGGCTGCGGCGAAAGCGGGGCAACTCTGGACGGCGGGAACGAAGCCCGAAACGGATCAACCCTACTTGCGACCGAAGGGGCTTGCCCCGGTCGAAACCCTCCGCGAAGTCGACCAACCCTTGGCGGTTTCCATCCTGGGATATGCGCCGAAGTCGAATGGTGAGCCACTGACGGGCCGCTTGTTGGTCGCCCCGATCAAGGTCGGCGACAAGTTGAGCACCGCAGAGTTGATAGACGGCACGGGCCGCAAACACGCCATTGCAGGCGGTAGGAAAACTGGCGGCTATTGGGCATCGGGAGAATTACCGCCGGGAGACGGAAACGGCTTGACCATCTTGATCGGCGAAGGCGTGGCCACCTGCTTGTCAGGCGCCGCTGCGACCGGATATCTAGCGATCGCGGCCCTCTCATGCGGGAACCTGCTGAACGTCGGCAAGTGCATTCGAGGGCGCTACCCGAAAGCGAAGATCATCTTTCTCGCTGACCTCGGTAACGGCCAGGCCAAGGCAATCGAAGCCGCGCGGGCCGTTGACGGCTTCGTCTCAGTTCCCGACTTTGCCGAGAACCCGCCCGAGGGCGCGAAAGACTTCAATGATCTTCACCAGGCCAGCGGGCTCGAAGCCGTCAAGACGTGCATCGAGAACGCCGCGAAGCCAGCACCAGCCGAACCCGTCGCGATCGACGCCGAGCTATTGCCAGCGCGCGAATACGGGTTCAGCGAATCCGCGGCGGCCCGCCGATTCGGCGATCAAATCCGGGACCGCGCACGCTTCGCCGCGGATGAAGGCGGCTGGTACTACTACGACGGCACGCGATGGGTGAAGGACCATGGCGGCGTGTGGATGCTCGAACAGTCGCTCAAGGTTTCGCTGGCATACGCGCAGGACGGAATCCGCCGTGGCTCAGCCGATCCCCAATTCCAGTTCTATATGGCGACGGCCAAGACCTTCAATGGCCTGGCAGGCCGCAAGAGATTGATCGAACTGGTGCGAGCTGAACCGGGACTAGCGATCCTGTCTTCACAATTCGACGCTGACCCGTGGTCCTTCAATGTCGAGAACGGCACGATCGACTTGCACACCGGCAAGCTGCGGCCCCACAATGCGGCGGACCTAATCACTAAGATCGCCGCCGTCAAGTACGACCCGAAGGCAACGGCGCCACTGTGGGAAAGATGCTTGCCCCAATGGCTGGCTGACGAGGAAACGATCGCGTTCCTGGGGCGCTTTGTCGGCTATTGCCTGACTGGCTCCGTCGAGGAACACGCCTTGCTCTTCTGCCTCGGCGTCGGCGCAAACGGAAAGAGCGTGGTAATTGAAACGCTGCTTGCTCTGTGGGGCGATTACGGAACCTTGGCGCCGATCTCACTGCTGATGAGCAAGCACAATGAGCCGCACCCCTGCGACAAGCAAACATTGAAGAGCCGGCGCTTGGCTGCATTCACCGAGACACCATCGGGGCAACGGTGGGACGAGTCGACAGTCAAAGCCCTCACAGGTGGCGACACAATTACAGCGCGCGGAATGCGTGAGAACTACTCGACGTTCCCGCCCACGCACAAGATCGTGATCTGCGGAAATCACATGCTGTCCGCGCATGACTCCGGCGAAGCCTTCCATCGTCGTGTTCGGCTCGTTCCGTTTGAGCAAGTGATACCCGAGGGCAAGCGAGATCCCAAGCTTGCGGAGAAGCTGCGCCGGGAACTGTCCGGCATCCTGAATTGGGCGATCGCGGGGTGCCTCACATGGCAACGTGACGGCCTTGGAATGTCCGACCGGGTGCGAGCGGCCAGCGCTCGATACCGCGAGGAATCCGATCGCCTGGCCGGGTTCTTTGCGGACGCCTGCATCGTCGTTCCCCTGGCCCGCGTCTCCCGGCCCAGCCTCAAGGCCGCCTATGAATCGTGGTGCGAACGCGAGCACGAGCGCCCCATGGGACCGAAGGAATTTGCTGAACAGCTCCGGCAACGGGGCATCACCGAGATCAAGATGAAGGTGGCCGGCGTGTCAACCCGCGGCTGGCAAGGCATCGGACTTCTTTCCGGTGGTCAGGTGGTCACGAGTGGTCAGCATTTGCCGGTAAACCGCCTAGAAGAAGTCTCACGAGGAGTTAACCGGCAAACCACCCCCGTTCCTGACCACCTGACCACCCCGGACGATAACGCGCAGGCGGAAGGCCCCTCCGCTGCTGGCGTGCTCGGGAACTGCACCAGGGTGCGGCCTGACAGCACGGTCACGCCCGCGGACGTGGAAGTCCTGCAAGCGCACCTTGCCGGCCTGAATGGCACGGCCCAAGCGACGGTGGACAAGTTGTGGACCTACTGGAAGGGCGCGCCTGCCCCGTCCGTGTCCGAATTCCTTGAGCGCGAGACGCGCGAACTGCAAGGGGGTGCGCGATGACCACCGGTCCAATGGGCGCAGTATGGGCCATCTCGACGCGCGCCGAGTGCACCGCCAGCGACGGCCAACCGCACACCACAGCATGCGCCTTCAAAACGCCCCACCGCCGGGCCTACGTCCTGACTGCGTTCGAGTCCGCGCACCGGCGGATCGAGGCTACCTACCCGGCGGGCATGGACAGCGCTCGCGCAGAACTCGAGATCTTGTTCCCGGCTCTGCTAGCGAACCTCGACCGGGCCGAACGCCACGCACAGCAGGCGGCCACTGCCTACGCGGACGGCGCCACGGCCAGCCCGGACACCCTCACCAGCGCCCTGGCCGAGTGGGAGCGGGCGGTATTCGACGCCCTGACGGCGCTGGACAACGCACGGTCAAGTCAGCTCTGCATCGACTGCGCTTGTGAATCGGTCGACACGGTTGTCAGCGGACTCGGGCAGCGAATCTGCAAGACGTGTCTTCGGGAGACGGCGCCATGAGCGAGCGTGAACCCTGCCACGTTTGCGGTTCCGTCGAGTGGCGCGAAGGCATCTTCGCCAACGGTGTGATCACGTGCGCCGCGTGTGCGCGTGAGATTCGGGCCGCGTGTGAGGCGAGCAAGCCCGCAGCGGCACCGCCCAAGCAAACCACGCTCGCCGATTGGCTGGCGCCGAGAGGTGCGCGGCCATGAGTTTCGCAAAGATTTCCGCTCCCGCTGCTGCTCCCGTCGGTTGTCGCCCCCGGCGCCGGGTTCTCCTTTCCCCGAGGCTGGCCGGCGTTTCGTGGCGTCGGCTGGCCGGCGTGGTGGATGCGGAGCGGATCTATTCTCCCGTACCTCGGCCGGACGGCGCGTCTCCTGCGTGCTGGCTCATGGCCAGGCCGCGGCCTGTTCGTCCCATCCACTGCAAGGCCGCAGTTCCGCCCCGCCGAGGCGCGGGATCTACTTCGAGGTGTGAAGCATGAGTAAGCGATGCAAGCCCACGCCGCCAGCGCCACCCGCCCCGCTGACGCTGGTCCCGCCAGTGGCCAATTCCGGCCAGCCCGGTCTTGAGCCCGAGGACCAGGTTGACCCGACGGTGGCAGATGCCGCCAGCGACGCCGACGCCGGGCTGTCAGCCCGCGAAATGAAGTTCTGCGACCTGTTGGCGACCGGCACCCCACCGGCAGAGGCGGCCCGCATCGTGGGCATTGCCGAGCGCAGCGGCCGGCGCTGGCGGCAGAAGCCCCGCATTCAGGCCGCGATCCGCGCACGCCTAAACGATGCCGTCGCCGTGGGCCGCAGCATCCTGGCCAGTGGGATGGCGCGGGCCGCGCGTGCACTCGTCGAGATGTCAGACGGCACGGAACAGGCGGAAGCCGCGCGCGTAAGCGCGGCCCGTGCCGTCGTCGAAAACACCGCGCGGCTGACCGACCTTGCCGAGATCGAGTGCCAGATAGCCGAGCTGGCGGCGCAATTGGGCGACACGGGATTCACGAACAAAGGAAAGGGATTTTAGATGCGTTCATTCACAGGATTGAAAGCGAAACTCGCCGACCTAAAAGCCCGCGCGTTGGCTAGACCGACAGGGCCGCTCGTTCCGATCTTCCCACCTGATGGGCTCCCGTTGCCGAAGTGGGCAAGAGGCATGACCAGCGAGGAAGCCATAGCCGAAGTCGGGCGGCTAGCACGTGGCGAGCCTTCACCCCATGTGTTCACGCCGGCACAGCAGGCGGAACTGGACGCGCGTTTTGAGGCGGCCGGCGGCGTCGCGCGAGTCGCGCGGCTGCAAGGTGAACTCCTCGCCGCGGAAGGGAACCGAACATGAGATCACTGTCAGGACTCAAAGCCCGCATCGCCGACCTACTCGCCGCCCGTCGTGAGCTGGCCGCACGGCCCCGCATGCTCTGCTTTCTGCCGCGGAACGGACGCGAGCCAGCCGACGCGCCCGACGGCACGTTCACCACAGGCACGCCCTTCGCGTCAGTCGTGCACTACCAGGTTGATGCCCCACCGCCCGAGCTGGTAGCAGCGCGCGAACAGGACGCGCGCGAGGCGCAAGTTGTTCCGAGAACCGAAACCACCAACAAAGGAAACCGACCATGACTAGCCGACACACCGTTCACGACATCATCGAACCCACCACCGCCGCCGAGCTATTGCACGCCCGAGCCAACCTTTCCGCGTATCGCGCCGAGCGTGCCGCAGATGCCACCGCGAAAACCACTGCCACGGCGGCGACCACCGACCCCAACACAGCCAACCAGGTTTCAACCGAAAGCCTCGAACACGCCGCGCGTGAGCTTGAGTCCGCAGGGCAAACAAACGCCGCCGTGTCCGCGTGGCTACAAGCCGCCTGTTCTCATTCCAGACTGGGCAATCATACCGGCGTCGTCCAGAGCGTCACTCACGCCGCGCACCTCAGCGGCAATCGAACGTTCGCGCCGTTCGTCAGCAAGAAGGGAACGGGCGACGCCGCGCCCCCCGACGGCGAGACCTTCGGCGATGACGACCAAGACCAGGCCCTGCCGCAGGCCGCAGTCAACGCGCCCGATCCGGCGGACGGGGAAGTTTTCGGCAACGAGCCAGGCGACGGCGCCAGCGACGAAGTCTGATAGCAGCCCAACGAATGAACAAAAGGAAAGACAATGGCAACCAAAGCAGAAATCGACGCACAAGAACTCTTGCGGCAGGCGGTCCCGGTCGGACACTGGCGCTACATTCTCGACAATGAACATCCCGCCGCGGTGGAGGCACTTCGCGCAGTGGTTGGGAAAGGGGAGTCCAAGTCACCAGCTATGCAACGCCGTCTTGCCGTCACGGCGGACGGCTCGCAGTTCCTGCTGGTGATTGATAATTGCCTTCAGAAAGACCCGAGTTGCATCAACTGGGATGACCGCATGCCAGAGGCTTGCAAGGCAATCCCCGCAGCATTGCCAATTGAGGCAGCGGTGCAGTTGCTCAACTCGGACCAATCGCCGGAAAAGGAATTGCAGCGGCGTCGCGCCCTGGCAGCAGAACGTGAAGCCGAGGAAGCCGCGAGGGTGCGCATTGCCAGTGAGAAGGCTCACGCCGAGGCAGTGGCTCTGAACAAGGCGCGACAAGAGCGCGTCGACTTCCGCGCGGACGCTTGGGAGAAGATTCCACCGCTGCAACAAGCGCTTGCGCGGCTGGCCCTGGCAGTCGCAGAGCGCGATCCGAAACTGGCGGCAGATGTTCGCGCCGCTGCGGACGCGGACGCGAGCGACTTCCCGCGCGGCAAGTGGTGGGAGGGGTTGCCCAGATTCATGGAAGCCCTTCGCGTGGCCGATGTCCTGGCTTCCATCCCCGAACAGACGCGGGTTTTGCTGAAACTTCAGCACGGCCCCAACCCGGCGGCGATTGTCGCCGGTTGGGAAGCGCTGCAGGCACAGCGAAAACCGAAGGCCGCGTGATGCCATGATGCTCGAACTGCATTACTACGACCAGGCGGCCGGCTTCGACGATGACGGCGCGCCCGTCAAAATCAACCACACCACGAGTCTCGACTTGCCGCCAGCAACGCCGGGCCGGTTCGCGCATTTGAGCACCGAGGAGCGTTGCCAGATGTTCGCTGACCTGCTGGCCAGCCTGGCGGACGAAGGGGCGGAATCGTGAGGCGCTATGGGCCCGCCTGCACCCACCTGGCAGCGCCCGCACCAGCACCAACAAAGATGCGGGCGTTGCTTGAGTCGAGAAAGGCAACGCTCGAAGCGATGATCCGCGAACGATTCCGAGCGGCCAGGGAGAACGGCACCACGCCGAATGTGACGATGCTGTCCGCGGCGCTCCGTGCGCTCAAGCGGCAGACTGCGAGCCTGGATAGGTGGGCAGGGTCTGCGACGCACGAGGGGCCAGCATGAACTGGCAGGCAGTGGCAGCGGCCCGGCTGGCGTTCGTCGTGCGGGAGTGCCTGCCCGCCGTGGCACCACGGGCGATAGATAGGCGCCTGCACTGCCCGCACAGCCAGCGACGGGAAGGGCCAGGAAAGGCGCGGTGCTTCGTGGCCAAAGTCCGCCCGATGGTACGGGAAACGGGGCAAAGACGAGAAGCCTCGGCGCCCCGGCCCCTAGTCGTCAAGGATCGCTGTCACTGGGTAGTGGGTCAGTTTGAATGGAAAACGGAGAGGCACAAGATCGCCGCGCGGTCAACGCCCAGGTTGCAGCGCGGCATTTTGCTATTCACGGGAGCGAGAAACGGCGGTAGGGTCCGCGCATGCAGGACCAGCAGCCATCCGGATCAGAAGAACCCAAACCGACCGGGGCAATCGGAGCAGTCCTTGGAGGATTCGCCTCTGGAATTTCCGCCACAACGGCAGCTTGGCAGAAAGCGCCTATTGCCGTGAAGATCCTGGCATTTATTGTTATCGGCAGCGGGGCTCTTGCTGCCTCATTCGTGACTATCTGGAAGACGGTAGCTCCAGAGAAGAAAGGTGTGATCGTTAGCGGTCCGGTCGTTGGGCAACAGATAGGCGACAACAACAAACAGGATCTCACCCTGGTTAACAATCGGAGTGGGTATCTAGCTCCGCTAGTAGCATCAACCGAGCATGTCAACGACAAGTGGATTACAGAAATCGCATTTCCTCGCTCCCCTGGAATATGGGATCAGACGATGACGACAGAGCTAAAGCTCCATCTCAGCGGACCATACGAGAAGAGCACGATTGTAGGGTGGGCAGGATTCATGGCAAGTGTCACTGTTCGCAACGAAGCGAACAAGGAGGAAGCCTCTTCAAGAGGTCTTTACTTCTTCACGACAACCACGGCGCCATCCAACGACGTCTCTATCCTGTTTCTAAGCAGTGAACCACTGAGAATTCTCGGATCAGAATTCCATCCGCCCGGTCAGCCTAGTAGGCTCTTCCCCTAGGATTAGAGCAAATCCACGATCTCCCCAGTCTCCCACACGTAATCCGTGACTCCCGCCGCGATGGCCGGGGTCACGCGTGACGGCTGGCTAGTCCGATGCCGCACCCAGAAGCCCGCCCGACGATTGCATTTGACTAAATATCTAACGCTTGCTTAAATACAGAAATGCTCACCATGGAAAACTCGCATCGCCATCTAAAATCGACGAAACTTCCCGACGTGGGACGACCGCGAACTCGCCCGCCCGGCGAAGACACCATCTTGAGTTTCAAGGTATCGGACGCCACCGTCAAAGCCTTGGACGCCGAAGCCGCGCGTATGACCGTCGAACGCGGTCCCGGCGCTTCCAAGGTGTCTCGCACCGAAGCGGTCAAGGTCATCCTGGCCAAGTGGCTGGCTGACCGCTCCAAGCCGCGCCAGTAGCCCGCGCCGCCGGCCTACTCGCCCACAACGAAGTGTGCCCGCGCTGGGGTAACAGCCGGGCACGTGGTCACACACGAAAGGAGAGGCACGCAACATGCCCACCCCAGCAGAAACAGCAGACCGCGCACTGGCCACCCTGCAGGCGTTCGAGGCCGCGCACGTCACGATGGCAGCGAGTGCCGAAATGGTGGTCAACATGGCCGGCGAGGGACTCTTGACGGAAGCCGAGGCCCTGGCTTCCCTTCGTCGACACGTGGACCGCTATCACGCGGCCCTGGCGGCACTCGACGGGCACAACCACGAGGTGCGCGCGTGACCATCGACGCCGCTATCACCGAGGCTGTGGCCGTGGCCATGGCGCCCGTGCTGGCCGAGCTGCGCGCGCTGCGCACCGAGGTGGCGCGGCTAGCGTCGCTGGCCGCGCCCGCCGCGCCGGAGCCGAGCATGTTGTCAATCAGGCGATTCGCCGAGCGCGCGGGATTGTCGACGTGCACCGTGCGCCGGCGCCTGAAAGACGGCTCCTTACCCAGCGTCCGCGTTGGCGGCGCGGTCAGAATTCCGGCGAGCGCGTTGCAGCCGAGCAACTCGGCGCAAGTCGCAGAGCTGGCAAGGGCCGCCAGGAGGCCGCGCCCATGAGCCTGACCGTGGTTTCCTTCGGCGCGGCTGTCCGCATCGGCGGTGAACACGACGGCGACGGGGTGCGCGGTTTTGTCCTGCTGGCCACCACACCCAACCCGGCGCTGCTCTCACGACGTGCGGCCCGTGAAGTCGCGCGGGTGCTGGTGCGGTTCGCAGAGCGAGCCCGCCCCGTCCACGTTGGTGGCGTAACTCGAAGACCCAACGAACCAAGGAAGGAGAAAGAGACCATGGACGAAAACAGACGAAGAACCCACGACCCAGGAAGGAACGTGCACTATGCGTAAACCAAAGCGGCGAACGTGGGGAACCGGCTCCCTCACCGAGCGTGACGGCCGGTGGTGGATTCGCTGGCGTGAGAACGGCCGGCGGCGCTGCAAGTCGTTCGCGTCGAAAGAGACGGCAGAGGAGGCGCTAGCCAAGAACATCCGAGACGCCGAGGGCGACGCCGAAGGCTTGCGCCGGGACTACCGGCAGGCCCCTANNTGCCGCTGTCGGTGGAAGCTGCACCTTGGGCCGGCCTTCGGACGGCTGCGACCGCACCAGATAGACGCGGGGAAGCTCCGCGCCTTCGTCGAACAGAAGCTAGCCGAGGGGCAATCGCCTACTTCGGTGGGTCACTTCGTCCGGCA